>NZ_LT976854.1:246333-377575 GCF_900249755.1 Cupriavidus taiwanensis | reverse complement strand
AGCGGGAGAGGGGAGCAAACCGGCAGCGGGAACATTGCCTCGAACTTTCCAACTCCCGCTTGTGTACTCCCTCTCCCGCTTGCGGGAGAGGGTCGGGGTGAGGGCGGGGAGCGTCAACGAAGTGAAGGCCGTCGCAATTGCCACCGCCGGCCCTCTCCCCCCTGCCCCTCTCCCGCAAGCGGGACAGGGCAGCACAGCGCTGGCATCGGAAACAGATTTCGCAGTATCAAGCCACAGGATTTCACCGTGACCGCATTGCTTTCCACCTTCAGCCTGACCTCCCTGCCGCCGCACGCCGTGGCGTTCCGTGGCGAGGTGCGGGCCTTTCTCGATGAACACCTGCCCGCGCTGCCGCCGGAAACCCGCGCGCGTTCGTGGATGGGCTTCGATGCCGGCTTCAGCCGGGCGCTGGCCGCGCGCGGCTGGGTCGGCATCACGCTGCCGGCGCAGTTCGGCGGCGCGGGGCTGGACCCGTTCTCGCGCTTCGTGCTGGTGGAGGAATTGCTGGCCTGCGGCGCGCCGGTGTCGGCGCACTGGATCGCCGACCGCCAGAGCGGCCCGCTGATCCTGCGCTACGGCAACGACGCGCAGAAGGCGCGCTACCTGCCCGCGATCAGCCGCGGCGAGGCCTTTTTCTGCATCGGCATGAGCGAGCCCAATTCCGGCTCGGACCTGGCCAGCGTGGCCACGCGCGCGGTGCGGCAGGCGGATGGCAGCTGGCGCCTGAACGGGCGCAAGATCTGGACCACCAACGCCGACCGCTGCCACTTCATGATCGCGCTGGTGCGCACCTCCGGCACGCCGCAGGACCGGCAGGCGGGACTGTCGCAGTTCATCGTCGACCTGCACGCACCGGGCGTGACGGTGCGGCCGATCCACGACCTGACCGGCGATGCGCACTTTTCGGAGGTCACCTTCGACGACGTGGCGCTGGCCCCCGATGCGCTGGTCGGCAACGAAGGCAGCGGCTGGGAGCAGGTCAACGCCGAGCTGGCGTTCGAGCGCAGCGGGCCGGAGCGTCTGTATTCCAGCGTGGTGCTGCTCGACACCTGGCTCGACGCGCTGCGCCGGCTGCCGCCCGCGCGCCGCGACACCGTTACCGCGGGCCGCCTGGCCGGCCACCTGGCGGTGCTGCGCGCGATGTCGCTCGCGGTCACGGCGCGGCTGGCCGCGGGCGAGAGCCCGGTGGTCGAGGCCGCGCTGGTGAAGGACCTGGGCACCACCTTCGAGCAGTCGATCCCGGCGCTGGTGGAAGCCGCGCTCGGCGACGAACCGGCGCTGGCGGCCGACGGCGCGCTGTACCGCACCCTGGCCTATGTCACGCAGATCGCGCCGTCTTACTCGCTGCGCGGCGGCACCCGCGAAATCCTGCGCGGCATGATCGCGCGCGGGCTCGGCCTGCGCTGATCCGGCCCCGTCGACTGCCATCCTGAACGAGATTGCCCATGCATAACGCCTACTCTGATGCCCTCGACGCGCTGCTGCGCGACTGCTGCACGCCCGCCACGGTGCGCGCGCTGGAACAGCAGGCCGACCCGCGGCCGCTTTGGCAAGCGCTGCAGCAAAGCGGCTTTGCCGATTGCCTGTTGCCCGAAGCCGCCGGCGGCGCCGCGCTGTCGCTGCGCGAGCTGGCGCCGGTGCTGTTCGTCACCGGCCGCCATGCCCTGCCGCTGCCGCTGGCGCAGACCATCTTTGCGCGCGCCCTGCTGCATGCCGGCGGCGTCGCGCTGCCCGACGGCCCGATCGCGCTGGCCGGCTTTGACGACGGCGCTGCCGCCACGCTGGTGGCCGACGCGCGCCATGCGCAATGGTTCCTGCTGCAGGATGGCGAGCGCTGCCTGCTGCTGCCCGCCGCCGCGGCCCGCGCCGAAGCTACCGGCGCGCACGGCGACCTGATGCTGCGCGTGCCGCGCCCCGAGGCCACCGTGCCCGCGGCATGCCGGCTGCCTGCCGGCATGCTGCGCACGCTGGGCGCCTGCCTGCATGCGGCGCAGCTGGCCGGAGCGCTCTCGCATGTGCTCGACCTGACCCTGCAATACGCCAACGACCGCCAGCAGTTCGGCCGCGCCATCGGCAAGTTCCAGGCGATCCAGCACCAGGTCAGCGAGATGGCCGAACATGTCGCCGCGGCGCGCGTGGCGGCGCAGCTGGCCTGCGACAGCGACGGCGCCACGCCCGAGCGCCTGCGCGCGGCGATCGGCAAGCTGCGCGCCAGCGACGCGGTCACGCCGGTGGCGGCGATCGCGCATGCGGTGCACGGCGCCATCGGCATTACCGAGGAATATGACCTGCAGCTCTATACGCGCCGGCTGCATGCGTGGCGCGTGGCGGACGGGTCGGAGCGCTGGTGGAGCCGGGTGCTGGGCGAAGCGGTCTGCGCCAGCGAAGGCCGCAAGGCGGTGGAGCTGGTGCGCGGCTGGTGCGAGCCGGCAGCCGCCGCCTGAAGCGGCGGGCCGGCCGGCTGAGCCGCCCGCTCAGGCGGCCAGGCTCAGCCCGCTGCCGTGCGGGCGGCGGTGGCGGCGCTCAGGCTTGCATTCGTACTTGAGCTCGGTGCGGCCGTCTTCGTAAGCCACCTCAAGCCGCACGGTAAAGCCCCACAGCCGGGTCACGTGGCGCACCACTTCATCGAAGTTGTGCGCCAGCGGCCGCCGGTCGCTCTGCAAGTGGCGCAGCGTCAGCGAGCGGTCGCCGCCGACATCGACGTTGGTGACCTGGATATTGGGCTCCATGCTGGACAGGTCATACTGCGCCGCCATCAGCTGGCGGATCGCGCGGTAGCCCTCGTCGTCATGGATCGCGGTGACGCGCAGCTTGCCCTCGCGGTCATCGTCCAGCACCGAGAACAGCTTCAGTTCGCGGATCACGCGCGGCGACAGGAACTGCAGCAGGAAGCTCTCGTCCTTGAAGTTGCGCATGGCGAAGTCCAGCGTCTTGCGCCAGTCGGTGCCGGCGATCTCGGGCGCCCAGCGGTAGTCTTCCTCGGTCGGGTTCTCGCACATGCGGCGCAGGTCCTGGAACATCAGGAAACCCACCGTGTACGGATTCATGCCGCTGTAGTAGGGGCTGTGGTAAGGCGGCTGGTAGATGACGTTGGTGTGCGCCTGCAGCAGCTCCATCATGAAGGCGTCGTTGACCAGCTTTTCCTCGTACAGCTGGTTGATGATGGTGTAGTGCCAGAACGTGGCCCAGCCTTCGTTCATCACCTTGGTCTGGCGCTGCGGGTAGAAATACTGCGCGATCTTGCGCACGATGCGCACGATCTCGCGCTGCCATGGGGCCAGCTTGGGCGCGTTCTTCTCGATGAAGTACAGCAGGTTCTCCTGCGGCTCCGGCGGGAACGGCACATCGGGCTCGGACGTATCGTCTTCCGACGCCAGCGCGTGCGGCCGGTGCTTGGGCAGCGTGCGCCACAGGTCGTTGACCTGCATCTGCAGGTAGTTCTCGCGGTCGGCCTGGCGCGCCTTTTCCTCGGTGATCGACAGCTTCTTGGGCCGCTTGTAGCGGTCCACGCCGTAGTTCTGCAGCGCGTGGCACGAGTCCAGCAGCAGTTCCACCTCCTGCTCGCCGTAGCGCTGCTCGCACTCGGCGACATAGTTCTTGGCGAACAGCAGGTAGTCGACGATGGCGTCCGCGTTGGTCCAGGTGCGGAACAGGTAGTTGCCCTTGAAGAAGGAGTTGTGGCCGTAGCAGGCATGCGCGATCGTCAGCGCCTGCATCGGCATGGTGTTCTCCTCCATCAGGTAGGCGATGCAGGGATTGGAGTTGATGACGATCTCGTAGGCCAGCCCCATATGGCCGCGCTGGTAGCTGCGCTCCGACGCGAGGAAGTGCTTGCCGTAGGACCAGTGGCTGTAGCCCACCGGCAGCCCCGCCGACGCGTAGGCGTCGAGCATCTGCTCCGCGGTGATGATCTCGATCTGGTTGGGATAGGTATCCAGGCCGAATTCGCCGGCGATGCGCGAGATCTCGCGGTCATACCGGTTGATCAGTTCGAAGGTCCATTCCGAACCCGTGGACAGATAAGCCATCTTCGCCCCTTTTGTCCGCGCAGGACAGGCAGGCCGGTGCTTGCGGCGCGGAATCGCCGCCAGGTCCCCTGTCTTGCCAATCTTGCCTTCTTCACCGCGGCTTGCCGGCCATTGCCGCCCATTGCCGTCACTGGCCAGCCAGCACTGATTATGCCGCGCGTTTCTGGAACAGGTCGTGCAGCACCGGGTAGATCTCGTCCGCGCCGATGATGCGCTGCATCGCAAAGTGATCGAACTGGCTCTTCACCGTCAGATACTCTTCCCAGAGGTTCTGCGGCTCTTCCGAGGCCACTTCCACGTAGGCGTAGTACTGCACCAGCGGCAGGATCGACTCGCGCAGCAGGCGCCCGCACAGCTCGGAATCGCCGGCCCAGTTGTCGCCGTCGGACGCCTGCGCGCAGTAGATATTCCATTGGCTGGGCGGATAGCGGTCGTGGATGACCTCCACCATCAGCTTCAGCGCGCTCGACACCACGGTGCCGCCGGATTCGCGCGAGTGGAAGAAATCTTCCTCTTCGACTTCCTTGGCCACGGTGTGATGGCGGATAAACACCACGTCGATGCGCTCGTAGTTGCGCTTCAGGAACAGGTACAGCAGCATGAAGAAGCGCTTGGCCAGGTCCTTGCGGCTTTCGTCCATCGAGCCGGACACGTCCATCAGGCAGAACATCACCGCTTGGGCCTGCGGGCGCTTCTTCAGCACGCGGTTGTTGTAGCGCAGGTCGAGCTTCTCGATAAAGGGAACGCGGTCGATGCAGGCACGCAGGTGCCGCATCTTCTCCATCAGCTCGAGCGTGTGCTCGGCGTAGGGGCCGTCTTTTTCCAGCGCCTCGGCATAGGCCAGCTCCAGTTCGCGCAGGCGCTTCTGGTAAGGGCTGGACAGCGCGATGCGCCGCCCCAGCGAGCTGCGCATGGTGCGCAGGATCGACAGGTTGGACGGAGTGCCGTCGATGGAAAAGCCGGCGCGCACCTTGCGCACTTCGGCAATCTTGGCGAGGTGGCGCTTGGCCAGGTCCGGCAGCGCCATGTCCTCGAAGAAGAAGTTGAGGAAGTCCTCGCGCGACAGCGTGAAGACGAAATCGTCCTCGCCCTCGCCGCTGTCGCTGGCCCGCGAACCGGTGCCGCCGCCGCCCTGCTGCTGGCGGTCGAAGGAATCGCCCTTGACGAACTTCTTGTTGCCAGGGTGAATCCACTCGCGCCGCCCGCCCGGGCCGTGGTGGAAGATCGGTTCGCTGATGTCCTTGACCGGAATGGACACCTGGCCGCTCTGCTCGATGTCCATGATCTTCCGGCCGGACACCGCCTTTGCCACCGCTTGCCGGATCTGCTCGCGGTAGCGCTTGATGAAGCGTTGCTGGTTGACGGCACTCTTGTTGCCGCCGTTTTCGCGCCGATCGATGACCGTAGCCATATGTTGCCCTCGTTGAGAGACCTGTTCCGCGGCGCCGTTACGATGACTTTCTTACGCGCAGATACCACTCCACCAACAGTCTCACTTGCTTGGGCGTGTACCCCTTCTCGACCATGCGGTTGACGAAGTTCTCGTGCTTGTCCTGGTCTTCGCGCGAAGACTTGGCGTTGAACGAGATCACCGGCAACAGGTCCTCGGTGGTGGAGAACATGCGCTTCTCGATCACCATCCGCAGCTTTTCATAGCTGGTCCAGACCGGGTTCTTGCCGCCGTTGTTGGCCCGCGCCCGCAGCACGAAGTTGACGATCTCGTTGCGGAAGTCCTTCGGGTTCGAGATACCCGCGGGTTTTTCCACTTTCTCGAGCTCGTCGTTCAGCGCGTTGCGGTCGAGGATTTCGCCGGTGTTGGGATCGCGGTACTCCTGGTCCTGGATCCACAGGTCGGCGAACACCACATAGCGGTCGAAGATGTTCTGCCCATACTCCGAATACGACTCCAGGTAGGCGGTCTGGATCTCCTTGCCGATGAACTCGACGAACGGGGTGGTCAGGTACTCCTTGATATACGACAGCAGCTTGGCTTCCTGCTCCGGCGGGAACTGCTCGCGCTCGATCTGCTGCTCGAGCACATACAGCAGGTGCACCGGGTTGGCCGCCACTTCGGTGTTGTCGAAGTTGAAGACCTTGGACAAGACCTTGAACGCGAAGCGCGTCGACAGCCCGTTCATGCCTTCGTCGATGCCGGCGTAGTCGCGGTATTCCTGGTACGACTTCGCCTTCGGGTCCACGTCTTTCAGGCTCTCGCCGTCATAGACGCGCATCTTCGAGAAGATGTTCGAGTTCTCGGGCTCCTTGATGCGGGTGAGCACCGCGAACTGCGCCATCATCTTCAGCGTGTTGGGCGCGCATGGCGCTGCCGACAGCGAACTGCTGCGCAGCAGCTTGTCGTAGATCTTGACCTCGTCGGACACGCGCAGGCAGTACGGGACCTTGACGATATAGATCCGGTCGAGGAAGGCCTCGTTGTTCTTGTCCGCCTTGAAGGTCTGCCACTCGGCCTCGTTCGAGTGCGCCAGGATGACGCCGTCGAACGGGATCGCGCCGAAGCCTTCCGTGCCCTTGTAGTTGCCTTCCTGGGTCGCGGTCAGCAGCGGGTGCAGCACCTTGATCGGCGCCTTGAACATTTCGACGAACTCGAGCAGGCCGCGGTTGGCCAGGCACAGGCCGCCGGAGTACGAGTACGCGTCCGGGTCGTCCTGCGGGAAGTCCTCGAGCTTGCGGATATCGACCTTGCCCACCAGCGACGAGATGTCCTGGTTGTTCTCGTCGCCCGGCTCGGTCTTCGAGATCGCGATCTGCGACAGCACCGACGGGCGCAGCTTCACCACCTTGAACCTGGTGATGTCGCCGTTGAACTCGTGCAGGCGCTTGACCGCCCAGGGCGAGGCAATGGTGTTCAGGTAGCGCACCGGGATGCCGTAGTCCTCTTCCAGGATCTTGCCGTCTTCTTCGGGCGAGAACAGACCCAGGGGCGACTCGTGGATGGGCGAACCCTTCAGTGCGTAGATGGGAATCTGCTCCATCAACGCCTTGAGCTTCTCCGCGAGCGAGGACTTGCCGCCGCCGGGAGGCCCGAGCAGATACAGGATCTGCTTGCGCTCTTCGAGGCCCTGCGCGGCGTGCTTGAAGAACGAGACGATCTGCTCGATCGTGTCCTCCATGCCGTAGAAGTCGCGGAAGGCCGGATAGATGCGGATGACCTTGTTGAAGAACAGGCGGGACAGCCTGGGATCGTGGTGGGTATCCACCAGCTCAGGCTGACCGATCGCGGCGAGCATGCGTTCGGCAGCGGTCGCGTAGGCAGTCGGATCCTTCTTGCAGATCTCCAGGTATTCCTGGATGCTGTATTCCTCTTCCTTGCGAGCTTCGAAGCGCGTAGCGTAATGGCCAAAAATGTCCATACCTCACTCCCGTCAGAGTTCACGTCCGAGGCGTAGGTAGTGCTACCCCAAAGGCTTCGCGCAACGTTCGCGGTACACCACCCCGGCCTGGCGACCTGTCATGTTGCGAAGTCTTTACTTCATCATAGTCAAATAACGGCGATGGTGGAGTCCGAGTTGACGAATCTTGCATCGACGCAACGGATGTTTCGGTGCTGCCTTGCCGCTGCATTTTCCGCCGGATTCTTCTGTCAGCGTCTGGCTGATTTGTACTCGGCTTCGCCCCCGCGCGTGACGGGCCATTGACCATGCTTGTGACAAACCTTACACCTTTCCCGCGATCCGTGCACATCCGGTTTTGTAACCATAAGCACGAAAGCCGGCAATGGTGCCGGCTCTCATTTCTCGCATGGCGTTACGCGTTTTGCGCGCACTAGCACAAAGACAGTGCTGATAGCGCAGCGCCCGCGCAGGCGGGTCAGAGCGTGCGCGCGACCAGCTCCTTCATGATCTCGTTGGAGCCGCCGAAGATCTTGCTCACGCGTGCGTTGGCGTACATGCGCGCGATCGGGTATTCCAGCATGTAGCCATAGCCGCCGTGCAACTGCAGGCACTCGTCGATGACCTGGCAATTCTGTTGGGTGCACCACCATTTGGCCATTGCCGCGGTGGCCGCGTCGAGCTGGCCGTCCATCAGGCGCTGCATGCAGTCATCGACGAAGGTCGCGGCGATGGTGGCCACGGTCTTGCACTCCGCCAGCTTGAAGCGGGTGTTCTGCAGGTCGCCGAGCGGCTGGCCGAACACCTTGCGCTGGCGCACGTATTCGGTGGTCAGCTCGATCGCGCGCTGCATGGTGGCCACCGCGCCCAGCGCGATGATCATCCGCTCCTGCGGCAGCTGCTGCATCAGCTGGTAGAAGCCCTGCCCTTCCTGCGTGCCGAGCAGGTTCTCGCATGGCACCAGCACGTCGTCGAAGAACAGCTCGGCGGTGTCCTGGCCCTTCTGCCCGATCTTTTCCAGAATGCGGCCGCGGCGGAAGCCGGGCAGGTCGCGGGTTTCCACCATGACCAGCGACACGCCGCGCGAGCCGGCTTCCGGATCGGTCTTGGCCACCACGCAGATCAGGTCGGCATGGTAGCCGTTGGTGATGAAGGTCTTGGCGCCGTTGATGCGATAGCAGTCTCCGTCCGGGGTCTGTTCGCGCAGTGCGCGGGTGCGTATCGCTTTGAGATCGGAACCGGCGCCAGGTTCCGACATGGCGATGGCCGCCACCAGTTCGCCGCTGGCCATCTGCGGCAGCCACTTCTGCTTCTGCGCTTCGGTGCCGTAGCGCAGCAGATAATGCGCCACGATGCCGCTGTGCACGTTATTGCCCAGGCTGGTGCAGACCGCGCGCGACATCTCCTGGGTGATGATGGCCTCGTGGGCAAAGGTGCCGCCGCCGCCGCCGTACTCCTCGGGGATGCTGGCGCACAGCAGCCCGATCTGGCCGGCGCGGCGCCACATGTCGCGGTCGATATAGCCCTGCTCGGCCCAGCGCGCCTCGTTCGGCGCGAGTTCGCGCTCGACGAAGCGGCGCACGGTGTCCTGGAACATTTCCAGGTCTTCGTTCATCCAGGGGGTCTGGCGGGCGGCGGGCGCCGCGTGTTGGTCTTGGGATCCCATATGTGTACTGATATCAGGGTAAACGAGAGGTATGAACACGCAGGCTGCGGACGATGCCGGCCGCCTGCCTATATAGATAAGGGCGAGCGCCGCGGGCGTGCGCGATGCTGCGGAGCAGCAGGCGCCGCCCGCCCGCTCAGTCCGGCCAGCGGTAGCGCAGCGGCTCCTTGGCCATGAAGCGGTCGGCCGCCTCGCGGCGGTAGCCGGTGGAGAAGGCGATGCCCTGCGCGTCGGCCTCCATCGCCAGCATGGTGTGCAGGTCCTGGCCCAGGGATGCGTTCAGCGCCTGCTTGGTCAGGCTGACCGCGACCGGCGAGGCCTGCGTAAAGGCTTGCGCCAGTGCCCGCGCGCGCTCCTGCAGGCTGTCGGCCGGCACGATTTCCATGACGATGCCAAGGTCTTGCGCCGCCTGCGCGTTGAGCTCGCGCATCGAGAACATCAGCGCCTTGGCCCGCTGCAGGCCGATCATCCGCGGCAGCGTGTAGAACACGCCACAGTCCGGCACCAGCCCCATGCGCAGGAACGGCAGCCCGAAGCGCGCGCGCGGCGTGGCCAGGATGATGTCGGCGGTCAGCGCCAGGCTGAAGCCGGCGCCGTAGGCGGCGCCGTCGACCGCGGCGATGACCGGCACGTCGAGCTGGATCAGGTCTTCCAGCCAGCCGTGCAGCTTGCGCAGGCGCTTGCGGCCCTGCTCGGCGCTGATCTCGACCTGCATCGAGCTGATGTCGCCGCCCGACGAGAAATCGGTGCCGGCCGCGGTCAGGACCAGCGCGCGCACGCTGTCGTCGTCCCGTATCCGGCGGATCACTTCGCCGATCTCCTCGCGCATCGGCAGCGACAGCGCGTTCTTGCGCGCCGGCGCGTCCAGCGTCAGCGTGGCGACGCCGTCCTCGACGGCAAAACGGATGGTTTCCATGGCGTGGTCTCCGGTACGGTGTCAGTCCAGCTGGATATTGGCGTCGCGCACGATCCTGGCCCACTTGGGCGTGTCGCCGGCGACCACGGCGGCCAGTTCCTGCGGCGTCGAGCCCACCGGCTGCAAACCCATGCCGGCCAGCTTCTGCGTCACTTCGGGCAGCCGCACGATGCGCGCGGTCTCGGCGGCCAGCCTTGCGGTCACGTCGCGCGGCGCGTTGCCGGGCAGGAACAGCCCGAACCAGCCATTGGGCTCGAACCCGGCCAGGCCCAGTTCGGTGAAGGTCGGCACATTGGGCAGCGCCTTGTAGCGCTGGGTCCCGGTGATGCCCAGGATCTTGAACTTGTTGCTGGAAAGGTAGGGGTTGGCCGAGGTCACGTCGACAAAGGCGCTGTCGACCTGGCCGCCCAGCAGGTCGCTCATCAGCGGCGCCGCACCCTTGTACGGGATATGCGCGATCTCGATGCCGGCCTGCTGCCTGAGCAGTTCGCCGTGCAGGTGCGACGAGGTGCCGTTGCCGTACGAGCCATAGCTGAGCTTGCCGGACTTGGCCAGCGCCAGGAACTCGCGCATGGTGGCGGCGGGAACGCGGTTGGGCACCACGAACAGGTCGGACGACTTGGCGATCAGCGAGACCGGGGTGAAGTCCCTGGCCACGTCGTAGGGGGTGCGCTTGTACAGCGCCGGCGACTGGATCAGCGCGGTGATCGCCAGCAGCAGGGTGTAGCCGTCGGCCGGCGCCTTGGCGACGGTATCGTTGCCCAGCATGCCGCTGGCGCCGGGCTTGTTTTCCACCACCACCGGCTGGCCCAGGCTTTCGGCCAGGCGCTGGCCGATCAGGCGCCCGACGGTATCGGTGCCGCCGCCGGCCGGGTAGGGCACGATCAGGCGGATCGGCTTGGCGGGGTACGGCTGCTGGGCCAGGGCCTGGCCCACGCCGCCAAGGACGGCCGCGCCGGCCAGGGTGCCGGCCTGCGCCAGCCAGTTGCGTCTGCTCTGCTGCATGGTGTCTCTCTCTCTCTGCTGCTCGGTTGCTGTGCTGCGTGCCGGTCTGCGCCGGCCTCAGGCGCGCGGGGTGTCCGCCTGCATCTCGCGCTCCTGCAGGGCGCGCCACAGGATCTTGCCGGTGGCCGACTTGGGCAGCGCCTCGACCACGTCGACGATGCGCGGCACCTTGTACGCCGCCATATGCTCGCGGCACCAGGCCATGATGCGTTCCGGGTCGGCTTCGGCGGTGCCGCGCGCGTCGGGGCGCAGCGCCACCACCGCCTTGACGGTCTCGCCGCGGCGCTCGTCGCGCGCCGCGATCACGCAGGCCTCGTGGATGGCGGGGTGGCCGTACAGCATGTTCTCGACCTCGGCCGGCCAGACCTTGTAGCCGGACGCGTTGATCATGCGCTTGAGCCGGTCGCGCATGAAGAAATAGCCTTCCTCGTCCATGAAGCCCAGGTCGCCGGTGCGCAGGAAGCGCTTGCCGTCGATCTCGGTGAAGGTGGCGGCGTTGGCGTCTTCGTTGTGCCAGTAGCCCTGCATCACCTGGCCGCCATGGACCACGATCTCGCCGGTCTCGCCGGGTGGCAGCTCGCGCAGGGTCTCGGGGTCGACCACGCGCGCGTCGACACCGAAGGTGGCAATGCCCAGGCACTCCCGCTTGGGCTGGTTGCGCGGGTTCGACAGGATGAAGGCCGCGGTCTCGGTCATGCCGTAGGCCTCGACGTAGGGCAGCCCGAAGCGCTGCTGCAGCATGTTGGCCACCGCTTCCGGCATGGCCGCGCCGCCGCCGCCGACGTACGCCAGGCTGGACAGGTCGCGCTGGTCGATGCCCGGCTGGGAGAAGAAGTCCACCATCATCGCCGGCGGCGCGCCCCACACCGAGACGCGGTAGCGCTCGATCAGGTCCGCGGCCAGCGCACGGTCCCAGCGCGGCATCAGCACCACCGTCGAACCCAGGTAGAGCGGCGAGTTCATGCAGTTCTGCATGCCCAGCAGGTGGAACATCGGCGCCACCGCCAGCACCACCGATTCCGGCGTGGCGCCGCGCCAGATCACCGAACCGGCCGCGGCGGTCATCAGCGTGCCGTGGGTGTGCATGCAGCCCTTGGGGTTGCCGGTGGTGCCGGAGGTATAGGCCAGCATGCACAGCGTGTCGTAGCCGGCCTGGTGCGGCAGCGGCCGGAGCCCGGCGCTGCTGGCCGCGTCCCATGCCACCGGCAGCGCGCCCGAGGGTGCGGCCTGCGGCGCGGGCGGCGGCTCGCGCAGCCACGCCGGCACCGGCAGGCCGCCGTCGTCGCGCAGCATGCCGGCGTAGTCGTGCAGGATCACGTGGCGCAGCGCCGGGCCGTGCAGCGGCGCCATGCGCGGGTACAGCTCGGTGCCGGCGAAGGCGGCGACCGCGCCGCTGTCCTGCACCACGTGGGCCAGTTCGGCTTCCAGCCACATCGGGTTGGCGGGCACGACCACGCCTTCGGCGCGCAGGATGGCGTAGTAGGCAATGATGAACTGCGGGCAGTTCTGGCTGAACAGCACCACGCGGTCGCCGGGCCGGATGCCGCAGGCCTGCTGCAGGTAGCCGGCCATCCGTTCGATCGCTTCATGCAGCTCGCCATAGGAGATCGCGGTGCCGAAATACTGGATCGCGGTCTTGTCCGGGTAGCGCCGCGCCGCCACCTCGACGTTGTAGAACAGGCTGGTGCGTGGCGTATGCAGCGTGGCCGGCAGGCCGGGCGGCCAGGCGGGAGAACGGAACGGCTGGGTAGAGCTTGTAGCAGGCTTCATTGCGGCAATCGACGGGTCAGATGCGGGTCAAATACAGGTCAAACACAGGTCAAATACGGGTCAAGCGGAAAGGGCTCAGTCCAGGCGGATATTGCGCGTGCGGATCACCTTGCCCCAGCGCACGTAATCGGCCTGGATGGTCTGGGCGAACGCGTCCGGCGTGCTGCCGCTCAGGATCACGCCAAGCTCGCTCATGCGCTTGCGCACGTCGGGCTGGGCCAGCACGCGGTTGACGTCGGCGGAGAATTTCTCGACGATCGGCCGCGGCGTCGCGGCCGGCAGCAGCAGGCCGAACCAGCCCATCGCGTCCATGCCTTCGATGCCGGCCTCGCGGAAGGTGGGCACATCCGGCAGTTGCGGCGCGCGCGCCGGTCCGGTCACCGCCAGCGCGCGCAGCCGGCCGGTGGCGACATGGGGCTTGGCCCCCATCACCGAGATCACCGCCGCCGGCACCTGGCCGCCGAGCAGGTCGTTCAGCTCCGGCGCCTCGCCCTTGTATGAAACATGGAGCATGTCGATCCTGGCGGCCTCGTTGAAGACCTCGCCATACAGGTGGCCGCTGGAGCCGGCGCCGAACGAGCCATAGGAGAACTGCTTTGGCTTGGCGCGCACCAGCGCGATGAAGTCCTTCAGGTTGGTCGCCGGCACGGCATTGCTGTTGACCGCGAACACCAGGTTGGTGGTGCCGAGTTCCGACACCGCGGCAAAGTCCTTCACCGGGTCGTACGGCGCGCGGGAATACAGGCTGGGCGCCTGCACCAGCGGCGTGATCGTCAGCAGCGCGGTGTAGCCGTCGGCCTCGGCGCGGGCGACCACTTCGGCGCCCAGCATGCCGCTGGCGCCCGGGCGGTTTTCCACCACCACCGGCCGCTTCCACTGCTTGCCCAGGCCCTCGGCCAGCGCGCGCGCCAGCACGTCGGTGGCGCCGCCCGCGGGGAACGGCACCACCATGCGCACGGTGCGTGCCGGAAAATCCTGCGCCTGCGCGTGCGCCATGCCGGCGCCCAGCATGCCGCCGACCAGCCCGCTCCACGCCAGCCACCCCGCGCCAAGGCGGACGAGGGTACGGCGACGCATACCACGCTGCGCACTACGATCTGCCTGCATGTGTTGTCTCCTTGGTTTTTCCGGTGGCCGGCACCCGGCTGTAGC
Organism: Cupriavidus taiwanensis; assembly: GCF_900249755.1. Taxonomy (NCBI): domain Bacteria; kingdom Pseudomonadati; phylum Pseudomonadota; class Betaproteobacteria; order Burkholderiales; family Burkholderiaceae; genus Cupriavidus; species Cupriavidus taiwanensis. The sequence continues at coordinate 363,688 of NZ_LT976854.1, read as the reverse complement.
CGCGTTGCCAGACCCGTCCGGGCCGGTGGGCCGGCCTTGTAGAGTGCTTTGCCGGAGAGTGCGCGATGCTGCGGTGCGTGGACAATGACCAGACGCGCCAAAATGATTGGCCGAATCGCTCAGGCGGAAGGCAGGCTTTGGCAAATCCCGATTGTGCGGCGCGGCGCGGGCTTGCTAAGGTGGCGCCATGATGTGGCCAGAGGCCCAGGAAAGCCGGAAAGCGCCTGAAAGAGCCGGCACCGGGGCGCGTCGCCGTGACGAGGAGACCCATGCAAACAGCCGTTCTGCCATCGCTGCGCCCGCCGATGCCGGGCAAGCCGCACATTGCGGGCCAGGCGCTGCCGCTTGCCCGCCTGCGCGACGCCAGCGGCGTTGCCACGCCAGGCCCCGCGGTGGAATCCACCACGCCAGCGCCGGCACGCCACACCATCGCCATCCAGCACGTAACGCACATCCTGCAGGGCGCCCGCCGGCTCGGCCACGACATCGATGCCCTGCTGCGCCGCGCCGACATCTCGCCGGCGCTGCTGGCCTCGCCCAGCGCGCGCGTGACGCAGGGCCAGTACGCGGCGCTGATCCGCACGCTGCGCCGGGTCATGCGCGACGAACTGTGGGGACTGCTGGAGCGGCCCGTGACGCCCGGCGTGTTCGCGCAGGTGTGCCGCAGCCTGGTCCATTGCGGCACGCTCGAAGACGCCATCCGCACCGGGCTGCGGCTGTACCGCCAGCATATCGACGCCTTCGCGCCGCGCCTGCACGTCAGCGCCGACGGCCGCACCGCCGCGGTGGTGCTGCACCCGCGCGCGCCCGCTTCGGCCTGCCGCAGCTTTGCCGAATCGACCTTCGTGTTCCACGCCTACGCGCTGGTCAGCTGGCTGGTCGCCGGGCAGATCCCGCTGACGCGCGTCGCGCTGAGCGCCGCCGCGTCGCAGGGCCGCACCGATACCGAGCGCGTGTTCAAGGCCGCGGTCAGCTACGGCCAGCCCGTGACCGCGCTGCATTTCGACGCCGCCTCGCTGCGCCTGCCGGTGATGCAGGACGCCGCCAGCCTGCGCGAATTCCTGCGCGAGACCCCGCGCAACCTGCTGATCCGCTACCGCGACAACAGCTGCCTGGCCGAACGCATCCGCCAGCACCTGCGCTCGCACCTGGACGATGAACTGCCTTCGCTGGAACAGATGGCGCAGCTGCTGCGGCTGACGCCGCAGACCCTGCGCCGCCGCCTGCGCGACGAAGGGCGCGGCTACCAGAGCATCAAGGACAGCCTGCGGCGCGACGTGGCCATCGGCATGATGGAACGCCCCGGCATGACGCTGCAGGACGTGGCGCTGCGGCTCGGCTTTTCCGAGCCCAGCACCTTCCACCGCGCCTTCAAGAAATGGACCGGCGTGGCGCCGGGGGAATACCGCATGCGCGGGATGCGGGCGGAGGGCGCAGCGGGGGCCTAGCGCAAGCTGTCGGTTTACTCGAGCCGGATCTCGCCGTCGAAGCGCGCCTGCAGCTTCACCGCCGCCAGCTCCAGCGTCACCGACACCGGCAGGTGCTCGTTGCCGGCCAGCGTGCCGTCGGCGACGGCGCGGGCGATGGCCTGCTCGATCTCGCGCTGGGAACTGACCCCGACCACCTTCAGGAACTTGCGGATGCTGAGGTTGAAGGTCTCTTCGTCCATGGCTGTCTCCGGGAAGGAAGCGGCATGCGGCCGCTACCCGGACAGCCTACGCCACTGACGGCATCCGTGCAGCAGCGCCGCGCGGATGACGCGGCGGCCGGCAACCGGCCGCCGCGTTTGCGTCGGCGCTGAGACGCGCTTACACCACGCCCTGTTCGCGCAGCCGCGCGATGCGCTCGGCCGACAGCCCCAGCACCGTTTCCAGCACCTGCTCCGTATGCTGGCCCAGCCGGGGCGGCGGCGCATCGTACTGGACCGGGGTCGCAGACAGCCGCAGCGGGCTCTTGACGGTCGGGCACACGCTGCCGTCGTCGCACACCAGGTCGACCTGCAGCTCGCGATGCCGCACCTGCGGATCTTCCAGCACCTGGCCGTAGTCGTTGATCGGCCCGCACGGAATGCCCTGCGCTTCCAGCGCCTGCACCCAGTGCGCGGTCGGACGGCTGCGCATATGAGCCTCGAGCAGCGGCACCAGCGTGTCGCGATGGATGATGCGCCCGGGGCCCGTGGCAAAGCGCTCGTCGGCGGCCAGGTCGGGGCGTTCGATGCCGCGGCAGTACGCCTGCCACTGCCCGTCGTTGCCGGCCGCGACGATCATGTAGCCGTCGGCGGTGGCGAACACATGGTAGGGCACCATGTTGGCGTGTGCGTTGCCGAAGCGCGGCATGGCCTTGCCGGTCACGCGCTGGGCGATGATGGGGGTGGCGCCGACCGCCACCACCGCGTCGAGCAGCGCCATGTCGATATGCTGGCCCTCGCCGGTGCGTTCGGCATGGCGCAGCGCGGCCAGCACCGCGACGGTGGCGTACATGCCGGTCAGCATGTCGACCACCGCCACGCCCACCTTCTGCGGCCCGCCGCCGGGCAGGTCGTCGCGCTCGCCGGTGACGCTCATCAGGCCGCCCAGGCCCTGGAAGATAAAGTCGTAGCCGGGCTTGTGCGCGCTCGGCCCGGTCTGGCCGTAGCCCGTGATCGAGCAGTAGACGATGGACGGGTTGACCGCCTTCAGGCTGTCATAGTCCAGCCCGTAGCGCTTCAGGTCGCCGACCTTGTAGTTCTCCAGCACGATCTGCGACTTCGCGGCCAGCTCGCGCACGATCTGCTGCCCTTGCGGGCTGGCGATATCCAGCGTGACCGACTGCTTGCCGCGGTTGGCGCCGGCAAAGTACGTCGCGTCGCGCGACGGCTGCCCGTCCGCGCCGGGCAGCCACGGCGGCCCCCACGAACGGGTATCGTCGCCGGCGCCGGGCCGCTCCACCTTGATCACTTCGGCGCCCAGGTCCGCCAGGTTCTGCGCGCACCACGGCCCGGCCAGGATGCGCGACAGGTCCAGCACGCGCACGCCGGCAAGCGCGCCGCGCGCCGGGGCTTGGCCGCCCGCCATCAGATCGGGTCCCAGCTGATCACGTCGGGCGAGCGCTCCAGCTTGAAGAAGCTGCTGCGCATGGCCGGCATCGCGATCTCGCCCACCGACTCGGGCGTCCAGCCCTCGCTCATGTGGACCGAGCGCACCGGACGCGGCTGGCTCATCAGGATGATCTCGTTGGCGCGCACCGCGAAGATCTGGCCGTTGACCTCGCTCGCCGCGTGGCTGGCCAGGTAGACCGCCACCGGGCCGATCTTGCCGGCTTCCATCTTCTGCAGCTTGGCCACGCGCGCCTTTTCTTCCGGGGTTTCGGCCGGGATCGAGCTGGTCATGCGGCTCCACGCGAACGGCGCGATGCAGTTCGAGCGCACGTTGAAGCGCTGCATGTCCAGCGCGATCGACTTCGACAATGCGGCGATGCCGAGCTTGGCCGCCGAGTAGTTAGCCTGGCCCAGGTTGCCGATCAGGCCCGAGGTGGAAGTCATGTGCACGTAGGCGCCGCCCTCCTGGTCCTTGAAGTAGTTGGCCGCGGCGCGGCTGACGAAGAAGGTGCCGTTCAGGTGCACGTCGATCACCGAGCGCCATTCTTCTTCGTTCATCTTGAAGAACATGCGGTCGCGCAGGTTGCCGGCGTTGTTGACCACGGCGTCGATGCGGCCGAAGTTGTCCAGCGCGCATTGCACGATGGCGTTGGCGCCGGCCCAGGTCGACACGCTGTCGGTATTGGCCACGGCTTCGCCGCCGGCGGCGCGGATTTCCTCGACCACGCGTTGCGCGGGGCCGGCGTCGCCGCCCTCGCCGGACATCGACACGCCCAGGTCATTGACCACCACCCGGGCGCCTGCGGCCGCCATCGCCAGCGCGATGCCGCGACCGATCCCACCCCCAGCGCCCGTTACCAGCGCGACCTTGCCTGCCATCAAACCGCTCATTACGTTGCTCCTCTGAATACTTTTTGTGCGGTCACCGACCGCAAACCCGGCGAAACTGCCCCTGCACGGCGGGCAGCGCCCGCCGCTGCGGACAATCCGGATGTCCACGCCGCAGTGGATACGATAAATTGACGCCCGCGCCTTTGGAATTCACGAATCACAAAACTGGCCTTTGGCCTGACGGAAGCCCATGCATTACGACCTGACCGACCTCCGCCTCTTTTTGAATGTCGGCGAGACGGAGAACCTGACCCGTGCCGCCGAGCGCAGCTTTCTGTCGCTGCCCGCGGCCAGCACGCGGATCAAGCAACTGGAAGAGGCGTTCCAGACACAATTGCTGATCCGACAGGTCAAGGGCGTGCGGCTCACGCCGGCGGGCGATGCGCTGCTGCGCCATGCGCGCGAGGTCTTCCGCGAGCTCGAATGCCTGCACGCGGACCTGCGGCCGTATGCCAAGGGCGTGAAGGGCCGCGTGCGGCTGCTGGCCAACACCACCGCGACCAACTCGTTCCTGGCCACGGGCGTCTCGCGCTTCCTGAGCGAGAACCCGGACGTGGACATCGAGCTGGAAGAGCATTTGTCGCAGGAGATCGTGTCGGCGATCAGCGCCGGCGCGGCCGATCTCGGCATCGTCGCCGGCGAGGTCGCCACGCAGGACCTGGATGCGATGCACCTGTGCAGCGACGCGCTGATCGTGATCGCCCCGGTCAACCATCCGCTGCCGACGTTCAAGCGCCTGCATTTCGCCGACCTGCTCGACACCTGCCGCTTTGTCGGCCTGAACCAGTTCAGCGCGATCCAGTCGTTCCTCGACCGCATTGCCGCCGGCATGGGCAAGCGCATCAGCCTGCGCATCCAGGTCGGCAGCTTCGACGCGGTATGCCGCATGGTCGAGGCCGGCGCGGGCATCGCCATCGTCCCCAACAGCTGCGCGCGCCGCTACGCCAGCCGCAAGGTGCTGCGCTTTATCCCGCTCGAAGACGAATGGGCCAGGCGCGAACTGCGCCTGGTGCGCCGGCCGGGGCGCGAACTGCCCCAGTTCGCCGAAACCCTGATCCAGTACCTGGTCGACGCCGCGCGCGAGCCGGTGTAGCGCGCCGCGCGGTTTCAGCCGGCGCCCAGCCCGCCGCCGTGCACCACCAGCGCCGCCAGCGGACGCAGCGACACCACCATCACCAGCAGCAGGCCCATGGCGAACACGCCGGGCCAGCTGGTGCGGCCGCGGCGCACCAGCGAGTCGTTTTCCAGTTCGGGCGAGTAGTGGTACTCGCGCAGATGCCGGATGGTGGCCTCGGCGTGCCAGCGGTAGAGTTCGTTGCCATACAGGCCCAGCAGCAGCGCCAGCGCGTACAGCAGCGGCCGGCCCGCCACCGGCAGTTCCAGGCCGAACCAGGCATGCAGCAGCGGCTCGGCGCCGACGATCAGCGCATAGACGCCCACCTGCCAGTACATGCGCCGGTAAGCCATCCAGAACGGGCCCAGCAGGCAGGCCGCCCAGTTCCACGAGATGCCGCTGTGGGTTTCGGCGACCGACCAGCGCTCGCCGTAGTACGGAAAGCGCGGCCCCACGAATGCGGCCAGTGCCGCGTCGTCACGGATCGATGCATGCATGCCAACCTCCCTTCTGCTGCGTCGGCGGCGCCCTGACGTCGCGGCGCGGCCTGTGCCACAGCATAGGTTGCGCGCGACCCCGGCTGTGTGCGCCGGCGCGCATTCGGCGCCGGAAAGTCGGGGGAAAGGGACAGGTCGGCGCGCAAGGGCACAGACCGGCGCACGGGTCCGTGGTGCGGCAACGCTACTTCCAGCGTTGCAGGATCTGCAGGATGACCAGCGTGAATACGGTGGCGATCACCGCCGTGGTGTCGCGCCCCAATCCCGCCGCCACGCCGATGGCCGCCACCATCCAGATGCTGGCCGCGGTGGTCAGGCCCTTGATATGGGCTTCGTCGTTCTGCTTGAGGATGGCGCCGGCGCCCAGGAAGCCGATGCCGGCGATCAGCCCCTGCAGCACGCGGCTCATGTCGGCCAGCGGCACGCCGGCCTGCAGCGGCACCAGCACGAACAGCGCCGAGCCCAGCGCCACCAGCATATGGGTGCGCAGCCCCGCCGCCTTGCCGGAGGATTCGCGCTCATAGCCGATCAGGCCGCCCAGCAGCACCGCCATGCACAGCCGCACCAGGATGCGGGTGGCCTCGGCCGCGTCCGGCACATCGGCAAATTCGGCGCGAAAAGCGCGCAAGATCTCGGTCCAGACTGACTCCATCGCCAACCTCCGGGACTTGGGTGCAGGCCTGAGCGTAGCACGCCACACCCGGCCCCCGGCAACACCCGTGCGCCACATCGCCGCGTGGTCCGACGTGTGCGGCGACGTCCTACAAGCCAAGCGGAACCTCCCCGACAGTCCCGCCGGCGCGGCATTCCTATATTGGAATCACCAACCACTGCCATCCCATGGAGTTGCACCATGCCCTATATCCTCGCCTGGCTACTTGGTGTTCCGGCTTTTGTCCTGGTCCTGATCTGGCTCTTCGTCCACTGACCGGCAGGCCGTGCCGGAAGCACCGGCCCTACCCTCCACTGGCGCTGCGCGCGCCGCACCTTGCACGCCCGGTTCGCCGGGCGTTTCGCATGTCGGGGCCGGCTTGCGCGCACTGCCGCGCCGCCCCGCTGCACCGCTTGCAGCGCACGTAAGCCGCACCTAAGCCGCACCTGAGTCGCACCTGAGTCGCACCTAAGCCGCCCCTAAGCCGCTCTTTCGCAAATCCGAATTTCGGCGTGCAGGGGGCTCGGGAATAATGGCCCCAGTTTCCAATCGACCCGGCGACCATGCACGCAGACCAGGATCCCGACCAGCTGTACCCCGAAATCCGCGAGGCGGTGCGCAGCCTGTGCGCGGGCTTCGATTCGGCGTACTGGCAACGGGTGGAAGAGCAGGAAGCCTTTCCCGAGAGCTTTGTCCAGGCGCTGACGCAGGCCGGCTGGCTGTCGGCGCTGATCCCCGAAGCCTATGGCGGCTCCGGGCTGTCGCTGACCGCGGCGTCGGTCATCATGGAGGAAATCAACCGCAGCGGCGGCAACTCCGGCGCCTGCCACGGGCAGATGTACGTGATGGGCTGCCTGCTGCGCCATGGCTCCGAAGCGCAGAAACAGCGCTGGCTGCCGGCGATCGCCTCGGGCGAGCTGCGCATGCAGTCGATGGCCGTGACCGAGCCGACTACCGGCACCGACACCACCAAGCTCAAGACCACCGCGGTGCGCCAGGGCGACAAGTACATCGTCAACGGCCAGAAGGTGTGGATTTCGCGCGTGCAGCACTCGGACCTGATGCTGCTGCTGGCGCGCACCACGCCGCTGGACCAGGTCAAGCGCAAGTCCGACGGCCTGTCGGTATTCGTGGTCGACCTCCGCGATGCCATCGGCAAGGGCCTGACGGTCAAGCCGATCCGCAACATGGTCAACCACGAGACCAACGAGCTGTTCTTCGACAACCTGGAAGTCCCCGCCGCAAACCTGATCGGCGAGGAAGGCAAGGGCCTGAAGTACATCCTCGACGGCCTCAACGCCGAGCGCATCCTGATCGCCGCCGAGTGCATCGGCGACGGCTACTGGTTCGTCGGGCGCGCCAGCAACTACGCGCGCGACCGCATCGTGTTCGACCGCCCGATCGGCCAGAACCAGGCGGTGCAGTTCCCGATCGCGCGCGCGTACGTCAACGTCGAGGCCGCCAGCCTGATGCGCTACAAGGCCGCGCGGCTGTTCGACGCCGGCAAGACTTGCGGCAAGGAAGCGAATATCGCCAAGCTGCTGGCCGCCGACGCCTCGTGGGAGGCCGCCAACGTCTGCCTGCAGACGCATGGCGGCTTCGGCTTCGCCGCCGAATACGACATCGAGCGCAAGTTCCGCGAGACCCGCCTGTACCAGGTGGCGCCGATCTCCACCAACCTGATCCTGTCCTACGTGGCCGAGCACGTGCTCGAGTTGCCGCGTTCGTTCTGAGAACCCTACATGTCCCAATCCCCCCAAGGCATCCGCCCGCTCGACGGCATTCGCGTGGTCTCGCTCGAGCACGCCGTGGCCGCGCCCTTCGCCACGCGCCAGCTGGCCGACCTGGGCGCGCGCGTGATCAAGATCGAGCGTCCCGGCGTGGGCGACTTCGCGCGCGGCTATGACCAGTCGGTGCACGGCCAGGCCTCGTATTTCGTCTGGCTCAACCGCGGCAAGGAAAGCCTGACGCTGGACCTGAAGAACGACGAGGCGCAGTCCATCCTGCACCGGCTGCTGGCCGATGCCGACGTGCTGGTGCAGAACCTCGCCCCCGGCGCCGCCGCGCGCATGGGCCTGGACTTCGACACCCTGCACGGCAAGTACGGCAAGCTGATCGTCTGCGACATCTCCGGCTACGGCGACTCGGGCCCCTATCGCGACAAGAAGGCCTACGACCTGCTGATCCAGGCCGCCGCCGGCCTGGTCGGCCTGACCGGCGGCCCCAACGAGCCGTCGCGCGCCGGCGTGTCGATCGCCGACATCTCGGCCGGCATGTATGCCTACAGCGGCATCCTGTCGGCGCTGCTGCAGCGCGGGCGCACCGGCAAGGGCCTGCGCGTGCAGGTGACCATGTTCGAGGCCATGGCCGAGTGGATGAACCAGGTGCTTTACTTCGGCCACTACGGCGGCACGCCGCCGGCGCGCTTCGGCGCCTCGCATCCGACCATCGCGCCGTATGGCGTGCATCGCACCAGCGATGGCAGCGTGATCTTCAGCGTGCAGAACGAACGCGAGTTCGCCAACTTCTGCGAGATCGTGCTCGGCAACCGCGCGCTGGCGCAGGACGAGCGTTATTCCAGCAATACCGCGCGCGTGCGCAACCGCGCCGAACTCACCGCGCTGATCGAAGCCCGCTTTGCGTCGCTGACGGTGGCGCAGGCCGAGGCGCTGCTGGACCAGGCGCAGATCGCCAACGCGCCGATGAACGACATCGAAGCGGTGTGGAACCATCCGCAGCTGCAGGCGCGCCAGCGCTGGCGCGAAGTGGCCACGCCCAATGGCCCGATCGGCGCGCTGCTGCCGCCCGCCAACCTGTCGGGCGTCGAACCCGTGATGGGCGACGTGCCGGCGCTGGGCGCGCACAGCCGCAGCATCCTGGCCGAGCTGGGCTACGGCGACAGCGACATCGACGCCCTGGCAAGCCAGCGCACCATCTGAGCCGACACCGGCGCCCAGTCACACCGGGCGCCCTTCCCCTTCCGCAAGCCCTGTTCAAATCTCCGGAGCCGGCATGAGCCAAGCCGCAGACACCACTTACCCGACCCGCCAGCTTTGCGATTTCCTGGCCAACCTCAAGCTGGCCGACGTGCCCGCGCCCGTGATCGAGCGCACCAAGGACCTGTTCCTCGACTGGATCGCCTCGGCCATCGCCGGCAAGGATGCCCCCGCGGTGCGCAAGCTGCAGGAATTCGCCGCGGCGATGGGCCCGTCCGACGGCGCCGCCGAAGTGCTGGTGGACCGCCGCCGCACCTCGCCCTACTTCGCCGCGCTGATCAACGGCGCTTCGTCGCACGTGGTCGAGCAGGACGACGTGCACAACGGCTCGGTGCTGCATCCGGCCGCGGTGGTGTTCCCGGCCGTGGTCGCCGCCGCGCAGGCCGAGGGCAAGACCGGCGCCGAAGTGCTGCTGGCCTCGATCGCCGGCTATGAGGCCGGCATCCGCATCGGCGAGTTCATGGGCCGCTCGCACTACCGCGTGTTCCACACCACCGGCACCGTCGGCACGCTCGCCGCCGCCGCCGCGGTGGCCAAGCTGTTCGGCCTCGATGCCGAAGGCATCAACCAGGCGCTGGGCTCGGCCGGCACCCAGGCCGCCGGCCTGTGGGAATTCCTGCGCGACGCCGCCGACTCCAAGCAGCTGCACACCGCCAAGGCCGCGGCCGACGGCCTGCAGTCGGCGTGGCTGGCGCGCGCCGGCTTCACCGGCGCGAAGCAGATCCTGGAAGGCGCCCAGGGCATGGCCGCCGGCATGTCGAGCGATGCCAACCCCGCCTGCCTGACCGATGGCCTGGGCACGCGCTGGGCCACCGCCGAGACCTCGTTCAAGTTCTTCGCCTCGTGCCGCCACACGCACCCCGCCGCCGATGCGCTCAAGGCGCTGATGCAGCGCGAAGGCGTTGCCGCCGACCAGATCGCCAGCGTCACCACGCACGTGCACCAGGGCGCCATCGACGTGCTCGGTCCCGTGGTCAATCCCGCCACCATCCACCAGGCCAAGTTCTCGATGGGCACCGTGCTGGGGCTGGTGGCCGTGCACGGCCACGCCGGCCTGGGCGAGTTCGAGCAGCATGCGCTGCAGGACCCGGCGGTGGCCGCATTCCGCGGCAAGGTCGAGATGGAGCTCGATGCCGAGATCAACGCCGCCTACCCGCGCCAGTGGATCGGCCGCGTGACGGCCAGGACCACCGACGGCCGCACGCTGGCCGCGCGCGTCGACGTGCCCAAGGGCGATCCCGACAACACGCTGTCGCGTCCGGAGCTGGAAGCGAAGGCGCTGCAGCTGGGCGCGTTCCGCAACGGCGCCAGCGAGGCCGAGATGCGCGCCATCATCGCGCGCGTGTGGGCGCTGGAGGAGGCGCCCAACGTCAACGACTGGCTCCCCGCCGCACGCTGAGCACCGCCATGTCCACTGCCGTCACTTACCTGTTCGTGCCGGGCGACCGGCCCGAGCGCTTCGACAAGGCCGCTGCCGCCGGCCCCGACGTGATGATCCTCGACCTCGAGGACGCGGTCCATCCGGATGCCAAGCCCGCCGCGCGCGAAGCCATCGCCGCATGGCTGGCCGGCCGGCCCGGCGCCAGCGCGTTCGTGCGCATCAACGACAGCGCCTCGCCCGCGTTTGCCGCGGACCTGGCCTGGCTGCGCGCACTGCCCGCCGGCACCGCGCTGGCCGGGCTGCTGGTGCCCAAGGCCGACCCTGTCGCGCTGGCCACCATCGCGCAAACCCTGCAAGCGATCAACGCCAAGGGCGAGCTGGTCGCCATCATCGAGACCGCGCTCGGCCTGCACCACGTCGACGCCGTGGCCTCCGCCAGCGGCGTCGCGCGCCTGGCCTTCGGCTCGCTCGACTATGCGGTCGACCTGGGCTGCAGCCATACCCGCGACGCGCTCGCCTTCGCGCGCGCGCGCATCGTGCTGGCTTCGCGCGTGGCCGGCCTGCCGCCGCCGGTCGACGGCGTGACCACCGCGCTCAAGGACGAAGCCGTGCTCGCCAGCGACGTCGCCTACGCGCGCGAACTCGGCTTTGCCGGCAAGCTCTGCATCCACCCGGCGCAGCTGGGCGCGGTCCGCGCCGGCTTCCTGCCCAGCCCCGAGCAGCTCGACTGGGCCCGGCGCGTGCTGGACGCCACCGCCAGCGGCAGCCACGCGGTGCAGGTCGATGGCAAGATGGTCGACCGGCCCGTGATCGAGCAGGCCCGCCGGCTGCTGGCGCTGGCGCCATAACGCGGCATCCGACTCCCCTCATGCATCCGAAGGCCACCTGCCATGACTGACGCCACCTCTGAACTCGAACGCCTGCGCGGCTGGATCGGCCGCAGCGAAGCGCGCACCGAAACCCTGACGCCGGAGCCGGTCGCCGGCCTCGCCGCCACCTTCGACCTGGACCCCGACGAAGTCGCCGCCGGCCCGCTGCCGCCGCTGTGGCACTGGCTCTATTTCCTTCCGCGCGCGCCGCAGCGCGAACTGGGCCGCGACGGCCATCCAACGCTCGGCGGCTTCATGCCGCCGGTGCCGCTGCCGCGCCGCATGTGGGCCGGCAGCGAACTCAGCTTCAGCCATCCGCTGCATATCGGCGACACCGTCACGCGCACCTCCACCATCGCCGACGTCCAGCACAAGACCGGCCGCAGCGGCGAGTTGTGGTTCGTCGCCGTCGACCACGAACTGACCGTCAACGGCAAGACCGCCATCAACGAGCGCCACGACATCGTCTACCGCGCCATGCCGGATCCCAGCAAGCCGCAACCGCCGCGCCCGCGCCTGGAACACACCGCGCAATGGCAGCGCACGCTGCAGGCCGACCCGGTCATGCTGTTCCGCTATTCGGCCCTGACCTTCAACGGCCACCGCATCCACTACGACCGCCAGTACACGCGCGAAGTCGAAGGCTATCCCGGCCTGGTGGTGCACGGCCCGATGCAGGCCATGCTGATGCTGGACCTGGTGGCACGCGAGCAACCCAAGGCGCAAGTGAAGCGCTTCGGCTTCCGCGGATTGGCGCCGTTGTTCGACCAGGACACGATTACTGTGGGTGGTGCGGCGGATCCGACGCAGCCGGGGCGGCTGGTGTTGTGGACGGGGGATGATGCGGGGGGGCAGGCGATGCAGGGGTGGGCGGAGGTGGAGGGGTAAAGGCAGGGGGCGCGGGCGGCTAGTCCCGTCGTCAGTACTGGTAGACGAACTGGAATCCGCCTGCCACGCTGGCGGTGTGAAACGTTGCCGGCTTGTACACCGGCATGCCGGCGAACAGGTCATAGAACAGCCGGCCAAAGCCAGGACCGAAGCCGCCGCGCAACCCAATCACCGCACCGGCCAGGCGCGTACCGGCAAGGCCTGCCGTCGACGGCCCGAAAACGCTGCCATAGTCGAGACCGGCGTACAGCGCCTGGCCGGTTGCGCCAAGCGGCAGCTGCAATTCATTGCGCCAGTAAAAGCCGCTGTCGCCGGCCAGCAGCCGCTCCCCGTCGAAACCACGCACGGTGTAGCGGCTGCCGATGGTCATGGCGTCCAGTGAATAAAGCCGGTCATTGGTGTACTGACCACGGAAGGTCGTGACATAGCGAAGCGGAAATTCGCCCACCTTGAACGGCACCGACAGGTTGGCATCCGCGACAAGCATCCGGAATCGCCAGGTCGGCCCACCGATCGCGGCCAGGGTGTCATCCTGCGACCCGAATCCGCCAATGCCCTGGCGGTACGCGAGCGTGCCGTCAAACTGCGCCGCACCGAAATAGTGGCGGTCGGTGAAACCAGCCTCCAGCACGGTGTTGTTGCGCCGCTGCTGGGTAATCTCCGTGTCCTCGATAAAACTGTGCCCGAAGCGGCGCGACAGTCGGAACTGCAGTCCCAACACATCGTTCTGGCTGCGCCGGATCACGCGGTGCAGCTTCAGGTCGACTGTCCGCGAATCGCCGCTGGACACGAAGGTTTGGTTGACGCCGGCAATCTGCTGGAAATAGGTGTTGGAATAGGCCGACAGCGTGCCGGTCCAGTAGCCCCACGGCACCGAATAGAAGCCGTTCCAGCCGTGCGTGCCTCGGCGCTTGTCACTGAACGCCAGATCCTGGCTGTATCCGACGTTGAACAGGTCATTGAGGCCCAGTGGGTTGTCGACGGCTAGGCTCAGGTTGCCCTGAGGCTTGCCGGTCGAGCGCGTGCCAGAGTTATCGACCGAGGCCACGAACGTCCACGGCTTGGCGCGCTTGACCGTAACGACCACGTCGCTGACGCCGGGTGTGGGAGTCGGCACGATTTGCATGTCGGCATCCTGACTGCTCACGCGCTTCAGCTGCTCCAGCCCTTGCTCCAGGTCGCGCAGGTTGAGGAGCTCTCCCGAGCGCGACGGGAACGCGGACTTCCAGGTGCCGCGTGTTTCGGGATCGGCAAAGCGGAGTTCTCCGATGAGGCCGGGGATCAATGCCAGGCGCAGCGTGCCGGTGCTCAGATCCTGCTGCGGCAGCAATACACGCGTGGTGACGTAGCCGCGGCTAAGGATGGCCTGGGAGACGCCCCTGGTGAGTACCTCCAGACCTTGCTTGCCAACGCAGGCGCCTTGGTAGTGATTGAGCCATGTCAGGGCAAAGGCGAAGGGATCTTGGGGCAAGGCGGAAGTGCCTTGTGCTTTGGCAGCTTCTGGCAGGTCGGTCGGGACGTCTAGCGTGAAGCGGTCGATGGGGAAGCAAGGCGACTCGAGCGGCAGGGCCGGGTATTCGACTGGCCCCGCAGCGTCTGCGCGGACCGCAGACGCTTGCACGGCTTGGGCGCGCTCGCGGGCTTCTTGCTGCTCCCGGGCGCGCTGTTCTTGTTCGGCAGCAACAGAAGTGGCAACTTGCTGTGCGAACACAGATGAAGGAAGTAAAAAGAGGAAGGCGACACAAAGGGAAAGAGCACGCGCCCTGCGCGCCTCGTCAGAATGAGGGTGCTTCATGGAGTTTAATCCTACTGCTTCGGCCCCAATGCCTGGCTATCTGGCTAGGAGCCTTTCTCACGGCAACATGACCATCTTGGCCGTTACCATCGATCAGATGCACGTTAATCCGACCCACATTCACCTGAAATTATGGATCCATTTCTCGCAAGCGATATATACAACTGCCAGAAATACGAATCCAGTGAATAGAAAGTAAAGAACTTTTTCTGATCGACTCATCTTCTTCCATTGATCTGGTGTTGGGCCGCCACCAATTGCCATAGTTGCTCCTTTATTCCAGTGAACCTTCGATCAATATCCTCATTGGATTACCCGAAAACCAAACTTTGTCGGTGATGCACGATACGCGGCACGGCGAGCCCAGCATATCGGGCTCGACGACGGATCGAGTACTGTATTTGTCGTGTACCGTGCCCCCGAATCGCTGTCACAATATTTGATCGAACGAGCGACGCGATCGATCACCCATATGGCGTCGATGCTCAGTCGGAATTTCGTGCCGAGTTATCGTTCGCGGTGAGCCAGTGTCCGCACACTCTGCAACGAGTCGGAGCCAAATCAACATAGGGGATCGGATGACCTCTTGGTACCGTTCTACAGAATGGACAGCGATACAGCAGACCAATCACGAGCAACAAGACGGAAACGAAAACCACAACATGGATTACAACAAGATATTCATACGACTTGTGGAGAAACTTGAATGCGGGAAACCCAAAGAAGCCCCACGATCAGGATTGCGATTACGCAATACCTAACTTTGTTGAATGCAATTATCATCGATTTATCGGATATCATTTTATTCACTTCCCTTGCCAAATTCTCGGATTCACCCATTCCCAAGCGCCCGGCCAGGTGCGAAACTAGGCTGACGGCCACAAGCCACCGCCTGGAAGCTTGGGAATATCGGCAGCACTCCAAGTCGTCGGCATTCGGCGCAGCGGTTCGAAATTGACCTTCCAAATATCCACTTCGCAAGGAATGTTTGCCTCGTCAACGAACAATGTGGCGATGACAAGTACTCCGTCCAAGTCGAATGCCTGTCCAGTAGAGGCAACCCGCCTGACGCCTCGGATTTCTGGATTCGAAGAGACTGAAATTTGAAAACTCCCCATCGCGCCATCATCCAGATTTCTGACTTGAAAACTCGACCATTCCGTAGGGCAATCCACGTTCTGTGAAATCTCACAAAGAAATGTCACGAGAGACGCTTCTGCACTTGATATTTCTCGCCAACTCATTTCGCACCCCGTACCGTAATGCGGCCAACATTTACGTTGCCGTCTTGGCCCTTGAAGCCAACGAAGTCAACTAACTTTCCGCCCACAACCACCGTTCCATTGTAGGGTCCTGAGGGTAATGCCGGCCCGATTGCGTTGAGACGGTCTCCAATCGCTGCCTGAACTTCTGCACGCGGCAAGCCGGCCTCGTCAATATGACGGAATGTGTGATATGCCTGATTCGGATTGTTTCCGAACGCTACGTTTGGATTCGAGAATATTGGCAAGCGCCCGAGATTCGGCGCAGAGTCCGTATCCCCATAAGCAAACTGCGGCAGCACCCCCCGCTGAGCTTCGGCATATTCTTTGGCAATCGGTGAGTTGGCCGGCTGCGACAGCAGTACAGTCTGGGCCTTCATGTACTGTTCGTAGGTAACGCCCTCGTCTTTCGGTATGCCCGTCTCATCGTAGTAGGTACCCAGCACCACATCCATAGCCCTTTCCATCTGCGCTGGGGTCATGCCAGCCTTCGCAGCTTCCTTTTTCGCGATTGTCCTTATGTCCTCGGGCTTGGCATATGTCAGCTGGCGATTGAACCGGTCCACAATCGAGGCGGTCGTTGAACCTGCACCGCCACCGATCACTGCTCCGATACCACCCGCAGCGATATTGCCGGCGATATTGGCAATCGCTTGATCCAGGTCGCTATTGCCGGAATTGACGTAAGTGTAGGTAGTGGTCACGCCATCTTGAATTTTTGGACCCAGTAGCGATGCCGCAGCCGCCCCAGCAGCGCCTGCCAGCGCATTGCCGCCGCCCACCCCGGCAATAAGTGCACCGCCCGCGCTGTGGAGCATGGCGCGATACTCGCCGCCCTCCTTCCAGCCGTCCACATCGGCCTGTGCCGCAGCCATCGTCAACTGGTTCTCTACGCTCGGATCCTGCCTGTACGCTTCTGCGGCGGCGTTGTATCGATTCTGCGCTTCCTCCTGCTTGGCATTGGCAACCTGGCCCACCGTCTTTGCCACCGCCTCCCCCGCCGCCTGCGCCGCGTTCAGCATGTCCGACTGCCTGTCGAGCACATCCTTCAGGTCCGGATTCTTCCCCACCGAGGTATTGGTCCCGCTCGTGTCGCGCTTGAGCTCCGCAAGGTCTTGCTTCTGGTTCCCCGCATCGCGGATGCTGACAGTGCCATCCGCAATAGCACTGCTTGCGATGCCATTCTGGCTGCCGCTCTTGTGTTGGGGAATCATCGGGCTGATGCCGCCGGTGTTCTTGCCTGAGGTTGGTCCGCTGCTCTTCTCTTCGTTCTGTGAGCCAGCGGTAATGCCGGCCGACACGCCGAACGAAGTCGCGCTGTAGTCCGAGTGGTTCTGGATGTCGCTGAAACTGAGCGTCCCGGTGTCGAGGCGGTTCTTGTCCTTGCCGCCCGCGCTGGCTATCACCGCACCCTTGAGATCGGTATTGCCCTCGACGCGGATGTCAAAGCCATCGTCGCCCGCGTAGATCCCCGACTGCTCGCTCACATTCGCATAGCTGCCGCTCGCCTTGCCCTTGCTCGCGGAGACGCTGGCCGATCCGCCTCCCTGGCCGATGCTGAAGCCGCCGCCCATGCTTTCCTGCCTGGCGCGCATTTCCTCGGTGTCTTGTCGGCTGGCGATATTGAGGTTGCCACCTACGTCGCCCACGACCTTGCCGCCATTGACTGTGGCGCCGAGGATGTTGGTGTCATTGCCCGACACAAAAGCCACCGACTCCTTGCCGCTCACATGGCTGTTGACATGGGTGGCCCCGGTACTGTCCGCGTTGCCCTTGGCCCTGGAGCCCGACGCCGATACGCCAAATCCCTGCGCACCATACGAAATGCCGACACTGGCGCTGCTCGACTTGCTGGTGCTGTGGCTTTCGTTTGTGTCCGTGGCGGACACGACGTTGATGTCGTTCCTGGCACCCAATGCCACCTTGTTTGCGGCCACGTCGGAGCCGATGATATTCAGGTTGCCGGCCGTCTGGTTGCCATCGGCGTCAATGCCGGTCGCAACGAAGGCAACGGTGCCGCCTGCCGTGACGCGTGAACTGCTATGCGTGGCGCTATCCTCGGCCAGCGTCTGCTTGCTTTGGCTGGAGCCCCACGAGAGCGTCACCGCCGCACCGGTTGCTGGGTTGGCTCCGTTAGCGAGCGCGCTGCCCGCATCGAATGCGTCGCGCGCAGAAGCGATGCCCCACAGTGCCGCAGCACGCCCGTCCTGGCTCTTGCCGACAGAACTCATCTTGTTGCCGGCATCGAGGGCAGCGCCGATGGCGCCGCCCGACACGCCAAGCGTAAAGCCGCTCTGCTTGACCTCGTGGGTTTCATCGTGATGCCGGCTTCCCTTTGTCGCTTCGATCGTGACATCAGCCGCCACGCCCGTGATGTCCTTCGCCGCAAGCAACTCGCTGCCTGTAACCCTCAATGCGCTGCCCGCATTCAGGTGGACACTGCCATCGGTGCTGCCCACCAGGCTTGCCGTCTGCGTGACGGCGTTATCGTTGGTCGCGTCCTTCTGCTCGTACTTGCCATAGGACAAGCCGGACCCGGTGGCGCCAAGCCCTGACTTGGTGGTGCGCTCGAAACGATGACTGGAACCGGTGTTCTGCGCACTCATAATAGTGAGGTCGCGGCCTGCGGCCAGGTTCACGTCGTGGGTAGCGGGGACGTTGGAGCCTGCCACGGTCAGGTCGCGTCCGGCGCTGCCAGAGACACTGTCGGCCGAGATCAGCGATCCGACCGCGATGGCTTGCCTTTCGCTGTACTCCTTCGTGGTCTGCTCCTTTGACAGGAAGCCGGACCGATTGGTCTGCGACCAGCCTTGCGCGCTATGCGTTTCGTTGATCGTACCGACGGTCACGTCACCGGTACCGGTACCGGTCAAGGTAGCGGTTCCCTTATCGGTGCCAACGGTCGAACCCAGAACCGCAAGGTTGCCGGTGCCCGTTGGCACGGCGGCTGCCTCCGGCGACATCCTGATGCCGCTTTCGCCCAGCACGGTAGCTGCCAGCTGCGCCTGCCCGGCAGCCAGCGTTGCGTTGTTGCCAGCCTGCACGGAACTCCCGCGCGCCACCTCACCGTAAGACGACTTGGTGTATTGCGCGTTCTTTCCGCCAAGCGATCCCTCGCTATGCGTGTTCGAATCCAGTGATGCCGTCGCCGTGGCATTGCGGCCCGCGATCACCGAAGCATTGCTCCCCGCGTCGACAGTCGAGCCGGTGAGCGTCGCATCGCGGCCGGCCACCACCGCGACGTTGCCGCCCGCCCGAACGCTGCTGCCCACGCCGATGGCGGTCTGGTCGTGGTAATAGCTCTGGCCATCGCGCGAGCTGGAATCCTGTGTGGTGCCAACCGCCACCGTGCCGATGTTCAGATCACGGCCTGCGGCCAGCTGTGCATGGTTCCCCGCCTCCACCATGCCGCCGGCGATATTGACGTCGCGTCCAGCCTGAACGGCAACGTTGCCTGTGCCCGAGATGGACGCCACCGATCCGATCCCCGTGGCGCCTACCGTGTGGGCGCCCATCGTGCTTTCATTGGAGATTGTCTGCGTCTCGTTGATCACGTCGCGCCCGGCAGACACGAGTGTGTCGGTGCCACTGATGCGCCCGCCAAGGTTCCGCACGTCTTGCTGGGCCTGAACCACGGTGGGACCGGCCCCGCCGATCTCGCCCCAGTTGACAATGTTGCTGCCGAACACCTGCGTCGTCAGGTCGCCCACTATCCGGCCGCTATTGGCCAGCTCACCGGAGGCATCTAGTTTGACCTTGCTGCCCGTCACCAACGCACCGGTGCTGGTGAGGTCTACGGCATGGCTATGGGCCAGGTACAGCCGGGGCACCAGCACCGACTGGCGCGTGCCGTCCGGCAGCGTCACGTCCTGCGACACCAGCCACACCATGTCGGTAGTGAGCTGCGCCATCTGGTCCTCGGACAGGCCAATGCCCGGCGCCAGGTTGAACGACCTGGCGTAGGCCGCACCGTTGTCCATCAACGCCTTGTACTCATCCATCTGGTCGCTGTAGCCGGCCAGGAAGGTGCGCCCGGTCAGTTGCGTCACCTGGTCGCGGATCAGTTTCTGCTCGTAGAAGCCGTCGCCCAGGCGCTTCTGCAGCATCGTCGGATCCATGCCGAGTTGGCGCAGCATGTAATCGCTGGAAATGAACCGGCCGTACTGCGTGAAGCGCGGGTCGGTGGCAACCAGATAGGTGGCGGCGGGCGCGGTCTGATAGCGATACAGGCCATTGGTTGGCAGGGTCAGTTCCGGCAATCCGCCGCCGGCCGTACCCACCGTCTGTGGCCGGTCGGTGTTGCCGTTTGCACCGCGAACCGGGCTGGCAGTGGCGTCGCCGCCCGAGACGCCGCTGCCTGTCACGGTCTCGCCGCGGCGGTTGACGGTGAGGACGGAGATATCCTGTGCGGTCGTCTGCACCATTTGATTGGCAGAGGCGATGGCCGGCAGTGCATCCACGGTTTGCGGGGCTTGAGGTGTGGTGGGATACGGCACCACCTGGGTGTCATTGTTGCCGCCGGTCTTCTGGTGCCAGTAGAAGGTCGACGTTTCCGTCGTGCTGACGGAATGCTGCAGAACCGTGCCGACATCCTGCACCGAGCCGCCCGCGGCCAAGCGCACGAGGTCACCGCCGGCGGCCATGATGGACGACTGGTTGAGGATGTTGCCCCCGTCGCTGTTGATGCGGATGGCGCCACCCGCCTGCAGCTTTGCGGGATCACTTGCGCTCACCAGGCGGTCCGTGGCGGTGGTGGTCGTGACCGACCGCGAGGTTTCGCTGTAGTCGTGGCTGTCCACGCCCAGATCGAAGCGGATCCGCACCTGGTCCGGACGGATGTTCCTGGCCGGATCCCAGTCCGGCCAAAAGGTGATGCTGTAGGTATCGCCGTTATCCGTGATGGACTGGTAATACTGCGTCGGGTTGCTGGTGAGGTTGCGCGTCAGGGGCTGCGCGGGCAGGCAATCGGAGCAGATGACTCGGGAACTGGCGTCAAAGTACTGTTCGACCGGAGGCTTGGTGAAAGCAAAGGACTGGTCCGTGGCATTTAGATCCGTGACGGCGGTTTTGTCTACCGTCAGGGTCACGGGCTGCATCAGGGCGTAGGTGCGGCTGGCGCTGACTGGGGCATTCCCGCCTTCCCAATACCAGCTTGGGAACGTTACGCTTTGGTGGAAGTTCAGGTCGGCTCCGCTCATGTCCGCATCCCACAGGCTCAGCGTTTGCGCCGCACTCGTGACGGGAGCGCCCGGCTCGGTGACGATGCTGCTACGCGTATTGCTGACCTGGCTTGCCGCGATGTCGATATCGCCTTCCGCTTCGATCGTCGCCGACCGGTTGGTGAGCACACTGGTCTGGTTGGCCAGCAAACCCGTGGCAGGGTCGCGAACGCCGTCGCGGGCGATCTGCAGGGTGCCGGCGCTGTAGAACGTCGCCCCATCGAGGTTCTGGACCGAGTGGGCGGCGTAGACGTTGAGGGCTTCCGCCGCCGCCATCAACGCCGCAGCCCCATTATTGGTGATGTCGTTGCCCTGCACCGTCACGTTGTTGCCGATGATGGTGCCGGTATTGGCCGTGGTCCCGCTCGTAGTCTGGACGGTATCGCCCTCGATGCGCCCGGCGTTGGCGAGGGTGCCGGCGGCGCTCACCGTAGTAGTTTTGCCGTTCATGTCCGCGCCGGCGGCGTTGACGACGTCGGCGCCGGCCACGGTCAGATCCCCCACCGCGGCCAGCGTGCCGGTGTTGGTCAGGGTGCCGGTGGCGGCAACGCGCATGTTGCCATCGGCGTGCAGCCGGTTCGCGGCATCGTTGAGATAGTCGCCGGCCACGTCGAGCACCAGGTTGCGCCCGGCGGTCATCTCGCCGCTGCCCGACACCGCTCCCTTGACCGCGATGTCCTGATTGGCCTTGATCGTGCCGCCGGCGTTGCTCAGGATCGCGACATCGATGGAAGCGTCGGTCTCGCTCTGGATCTGGCCGCCGTCATTGACTAACGTGGCGTCGGCCTGGTCCAGCACCAGACCCTTGCCGCCGTAGAGCAGGCCGCCCGAGTTGTCCGCGCGACGCCGGGTGTTGAGCGCCAGCGCGCCACTGGCGAGCACCTGGCCGTCGGCGGTGTTGTTGAGATCCTGCGCATTGACGATGACGTCGCCGTTGCCGCCCAGCGTGCCGCCGGTATTGGTCAGCGCATAGGTCGCCGTCACCGTGGTGGCCCCGTCGCCGGCGTTGGTCAGGTGACCGAGGGTGTTGTCGAAGCTCGCGGCGGAAACACCAAGCTGGCCGTGCGCGCCATTGGCGGCCAGCGTGCCGCTGGCATTGACGAGCTTGCCGGCAGCGATGGCGGCGAGGTCGCCATCGGTCTGTGCCGAGCCGCCGGTGTTGTCAATCTGGCCGCCGCTGCCAAGCGTCAAGCCGTCCTTGCCATACAGCTTGCCGTGGCGGTTGAGCAGGTCGGCGCTGGTGGCAATGGTGGCCTGGCCCTGGGCCGACATGCTGCCGCCTGCGTTGTCCAGCGCGGCCGCCGTAGCTTGCAGCGCTCCGTTGGTTTCGATCGTGCCCGCGGTGTTGGAGAGTTCGCTTTCGCTCGTCACCGTCAGCAGCCCGGCGCCGGCATGCTGGATCCTGCCACCCGCATTGGCGATGGTCTGGGCCGATGCGGAGAAGTTGGCACCATTGGCCGCAAGCGTGCCTTGCGCATTGTCGAGCGTGCCGCCAACGCGCACCGTGGCATCGCTGGCGCCGTACTGGTTGATGGTTCCGTTGCGATTGAGCAGGTCGCCAGTGGCGGTGATCGCAAGCCGGTCGCCTTCGACTCGGCCCCCTGTATTGTCAAGGGCGGCGGTGTCCAGCTTCAGCGTGGCGGCGGATAGCGCGCCCTTGCGGTTGGTCGCGGCGCCCGCAATACTGGCGGCCAGCGTGCCGCCCGCGGTCAGCTTGCCGTTGTCGTTGTCGAGCGCCTGCGTGTGGAGCGTTACGTCGCCGAGCGCATTGATCCGGCCGTGGTTGGCCAGCGCGCCGGCATTGAGCACCGCATTGCCGTTGCCACCGATCAGCCCGCCCTCGGCACCATTGGCGGTCGTGCCGGCGGCGTTGACCAGTGCCCCGCTGGTGGCGACGGACAGGCCGTCGCCGTTGAGTGACACGATGCGGCCCGCCGTGTTGTCGAGCGCGCCAGCTTGCGTCGACAGCGCGCCGCTGGCCTGGATCGTGCCCTGCGTATTGTTGACTGCGCCGGTCACCTTCAAGGTGATGGCCTGCTCCGCCACGATCTGGCCGCCCTGGTTCGATAGGCTGTCCGCCTGCAGCACCAGGCCGCCGTGGCTGGAGAGCTGGCCTCCGTCGTTGACCAGCGCACCGCCCGCCGCAGCATTGAGCGCCGCGCCCGCGCGGGTGGTGGCACCGGTCAGATCCAGCTCGCCCGCGCCAGCCTGCAGGTTCAGGTTGCCGCCCGCCGAGGTCTGGCTGCCGGCCAGGTCCATGCCCGCACCCTGCAGCGTCGCATGGCCGCTGGCCTGGTTGTGGCCAGTGGCGGTCAGTGCGCCGGCGGTAGCAACCACGGCAAGGTCGGCCGGTGCGGCGGCCGAGCCATCGGCGTTCACGCCAGCGGCCAGCGTGCCTGTAGAGGCGACACTGCCGGCATAGGCGTTGAGCCATTGCTGGCTGGCCAGCGTGCCCGTATTGGCCAGCACGCCATCGGTGTTGATCGACACACCTTGCATGCCGTACGTGGTGCCGCTGTTGTCGATGCCGTCGCGCGCGTAGGCCACCAGGTTTCCGCTGGCATTGGTTTGTCCGGCCAGCACCAGCTTGCCCTGGGCTGTCAGCGTCAGCTCGCCCGCCTGGGCGGCGGCAACGCCACGCAATGACACCCCCACGCCATGCTCGGTGGAAGCCAGCATGATCTTGCTGGCATACATGCCGCCGAGTTGCGACACATCGATGCCCAGGGCAGGTGCGGCTCCCTGGCCGGCAATCGGTGTGGCAGCCAGCGTGGCGCGATCCACCTGGCTGGCGCCGGCGATGACATTCAACTGGTTGCCATAGACCGCCGCATTCACCTGCACCGCGCGTGCGATCAGGTCCACCTGGTCGGCATAGGCTGCGTTGATGCCGTCGCCCTGGACCACGATTTGTCCGCCGGTGACGCGGAATGCATCGAGGCTGCCGCCGCCCCCGAATACCGGCGTGCCGGTGGTGAGCGTGGCCCGGCTGGTATTGATGAAGCCCAGGCCATTGACCATCAATCCATTCGGATTGGCGATGACCACCTCCGATCTGGGACCCGCCACCTCGACATAGCCCTGCAACTGGCTGGGAGACGAGCCGGTGACCTGATTGACGATGATGCGTGCCGATCCGCCCGGCAGCAGATTGGGGTTGCCGTTGACATAGCCGGCCTGCTGGGTGGAAACCGGCGTCGGCGCATTGTTCAGGATGATCCCCGGGCGCGGCACATCGAATTGCGCGTAGGCGTTGGCCGAAACGCCAGCCGCCGACGGGCGAGTGATATTGACCTGCTGCAAGCCATTGGCGGTCTGCACTACCGTCGGGCGGTTGGCGCCAGAGTTTGGATCCGCGACCACCTGCGCTTGCGCGCATGGCACGCCAGCAGCGATCCAGACAGCCAGCGCAAGTGCCGGGATCGCAAAGCGCGCAATGCGCGCGGATTGGGCGATTCCGGCAGCAGAACGCAATCCCGCCTGCCGGCCCTTGCCACATCCCGTGGCACATTCCGGCACGGCAACCGGCATGCCGCGCGCGGCGTTGAAGACAAGGCGATAGAGATTCCGATTCATACCCGGATGCGAGACGCGGATGACCGATGCAGGACCACCAGGCTGCGTTCCTGCGCGCCCTGGCGACGATTTGAAGGGGCAGGAATCAGTGCGGCAGCCGCACCACGTACACCCCGGCGGCAGGCGCCGAGGCGGTCACGTTCACGTTGGTGCCATTCACGGTGCCCTGGCTGCCTGGCGCGACGGCGTAGGTGACGCCATTGGTAGTGCTCTGGACCACTTCGATGGCCGGTGCGGCTGCAAGCGCAGCCGGCGTGGTAAAGGTCAGGCTGATTTGCGGGTTGAGCAGGCTGGCGTAGCCGCCGTCCGTCTTGACCTCGTAGACGTAATCGGCAACGATGCCCGCTGGGAGCGGATCAGGCTTGCCGAGGCAGATCGTGACGTTGGCAAGGCCCGTGGCCGGTGTCTTGACGGTCAGCCTGGCGATGCCGTCGTCGGTCGCGACGGACATGTTGGCGTTCGGCACCGCGCTGTTGGACAGCGTGAGTTTCCTGTAGCTATCGGGGCAGGAGAACGCGGCGGGCGCGGGCGTGAGGGTTGGGCTGGAGGCGCCGCCATTTACGGCAGACTGGTCCGGCGGGGAAGTGCCGGCATTGCCATCATCGCCCCCGCCGCCGCAAGCGGCAAACAGCGCGACACTGGAAACCAGACCTGCGTACATCGCCAATTTTTTCATTGCTCAAGTCCTCTGCGGGTGGGTTAATCGCTCCTCCTGACGGCATCAATAAATATGATCGCCGGCAGTGAACGAATTAACTGCTTCCCAGACTAATGCGTCTATCAGACTTGCCTTAAAACTTATAAAACAATGAAAACGTTTACTGCATGTGACGTATCAGGTTGATTTATGCGAAAATCTTCGTGCGTTATGCGTTACATCCAGAATATTACGATCCGAACATTTCTACGATTTCTTGGAAATTTCGAATTTACAAAAATATTTCTAAGGAAAATGGCCAGCGTAGATCGCCGGAGCGCAAACGCCCGATCAACACGGCGCAGTCCCAAAAATCCCTCCCAAAAAGCAAAAAGGCCGGCATCCGCCGGCCCCTCCGCAATATCCACAAACCCTCAATCCGCCCGGATATTCGCCTTCTTCACCACCCCACCCCACAACGCCAGCTCGCGCTGGATCCGGTCCCCCAGCGCCTTGGGCGTGCTGATATTGACGTCGTAACCGCCGGCAGTCATCCGTTGCCGGAACGCGGCATCCTCGCCCACCGTCTTCTGCGCCTTGACCAGCTTGTCGACCACATCGGCCGGCAGCTTCTGCGGCCCCACCAGCGCATACCAGCCGGTCAGGTCATAGTCCTTCTGGCCCGACTCGATCATGGTCGGCACGTTCGGCAGCGCCGGGTTGCGCGTCTTCGACGTGACCGCCAGCGCCCGCACCTTGCCGCCGTTGATATGGCCGATGGCGGTGCCGGTGATATCGAACATGAAGGTGACCTTGCCGCTCATCACGTCGGCCATCGCGGGCGCGTTGCCCTTGTACGGCACGTGCAGCATCTTCACGTTGTTCATCTGCGCCAGCAGTTCGGCCGACAGGTGGTTGGACGCGCCCACGCCCGCGGAGCCGAACGAGACGCCCTCAGGGTTCTTGCGCGCGTAATCGACCAGCTCGCCCACGTTCTTTGCCGGGAAGTCCTTGTTCACCAGCAGCACGTTGGTGTAGTCCGTGATCAGGCCGATGTAGGTGAAGTCCTTGACCGGGTTGAAGTTGACCGCGTGCTGGATCAGCGGGGTCATGGTCATGGTGGGGCTGGCGACGAAATACAGCGTATAGCCGTCCGGCGCCGCCTTGGCGGTCATGTCGGCGGCGATCGCGCCGCTGGCGCCGGCGCGGTTGTCCACCACCACCGGCTGCTTGAGCACGCGGCCCAGTTGCTCGGCGTAGATGCGCGCGGCGGTGTCGACCGGCCCGCCGGGGGCGTAGCCGACCAGCAGCTTGACCGGGCGCGACGGATAGGCATCGGCGGCCCATGCCGCCCCTTGCAGCAACAGCGTGGCGGTCAGCGCGGCCAGCGTCTTCCATGTTTTCATTTATGTTCTCCTCCAGGGATGGCTGTAGTGCCCGGGGCCCCGTGCCCCGCGGCCTTAGTCGAGCATGGCGCGCAGCGGCTGCTTGAGCAGCTTGCCGCTCGCCGTGGTCGGAATCACGTCGACGGTGCGGACTTCGGCCGGCCTCTTGTACGGCGCCAGGCTGTCGCGCAGGTAGGTATCCAGCGCCTTGCGGTCGAGTTCGGCGCCTTCCTGCAGTTCGATGAAGGCCACCACCTCTTCGTTGCCGTCGCCCGTGGTGCGCCCCACCACGGCGGACTGGCGCACGCCGGCAAAGGCGTTGATCACCGACTCCACTTCGATCGGATACACGTTGAAGCCGGAACGGATGATCAGGTCCTTGGAGCGGCCCGAGATAAACAGCGCGCCGTCGGCATCCAGATAGCCGAGGTCGCCGGTATTGAGCCAGCCGCCGGGCAGCAGCGCCTCGGCGGTCTGTTCGGGATTGCGGTAGTAGCCCACCATCACGCCGGGGCCGCGCACGCGGATCTGGCCGCGTTCGCCGGCGGGCAGCGGCTTGCCTTCGGCGTCGGTGATTTCGATCTCGACGCCTTCGACGATATAGCCGGCCGAGCAATCGGCACGCGGGGCGTCCATGCGCGTAATGAAGAGCGAGCCGGCGTATTCGGTGATGCCGTAGCCGTGGTGCAGCGGCTGACCGAACAGCGTTTCGACGTCGCGCTTGAGCGTGGGATCGAGCGGAGCGCCGCCGGTATAGAGGTAGCGCAGGCGCGGATAGGCGCCGGGCTTGGCGCCCGCCGCGGGCGCGACCGCCATGATGCGCGTGAACATGGTCGGCACGCCCTGCAGGATGGTGACGCCGGGCGTGGCCAGCGCCTCGAACACTTCATTGGCGTCGAAGCGCGGGCGCAGGAACAGGCTGGCGCCGGCGTACAGGGTGGCCATCAGCACCGTGGCGATGCCGAAGATATGCGACATCGGCAGCGCACCGTACGCCACGTCGGCCGGGCCCATGTCGCGCGAAGTGGCGGAGATGCGCGCGAACTGCGTCAGGCCGGCGTGCGGCACCATCACGCCCTTGGGCGCGCCAGTGGTGCCGGAGGTGTAGATCAGCGTGGCGACGCGGCCAGCCAGCTCGGCGGGCTCGCGCTGCGGCGCGCTGGCCGCATGCGCCACGCGCATGCCATCGTCATAGACCGCGCAACCCGTAGGCTGTGCGCCCAGCCGCTCGCCGTGCGCCGCGGCAACGTCGGAGACATGGCCGGTGAACAGCGCCAGCGCCGGCTGCGCGTGGTCGCGGATATTGTCGATCTCGCGCGCGGACAGGCGTGCGTTGACGTTGATCGGCCAGGCGTGCAGCAGGCTGCAGGCGAACAGCGTGACTACCATCTCGTTGCAGTTCTCGCCGACCACCATGACGCGGTCGCCCTCGCCTACGCCCTGCCCAGCCAGCCAGTCGCGCGCGGCTTCGATGCGCCGCCACAGCTCGCCATAGCTGATGACGGCACCGCTCTCGTACAGGCATGGCGCCTGCGGTGTCTGCGCGGCCCAGTGGGCGGGGATCTCGTGGATAAAGCGGGGGCGGAAGGAAGACATGGTGCTGGTGGATCTCTCGAATGCGGGCTGAGTCGGATATGCGGCGGAATGCACCCGGCCACATCAAAACTGGCCGCATCAGTTTGCGGCAAGCCTCGCGCCGCAGCCATTTGGAATTCACTAAGGTGGTGTTCGTCCACGCCACGGTCCCCGGCGGGCAGCCCTGGCGAACGCTGCCGGGCACGGGTGGTTCCGTCGCCGCGAAGGACGCCTTCCGGATTGATAAAGCAACGAATCCGAAGTGGCCCCTACAATCGGCCGGCACAGCAAGGGCTTTGGCCATGGCGCGCTGCACAACCACGGGCAATACAGGTTTGCGCGCCAGCGCCGCGCGGCCCGCGTACCACAGGGGACATACAGATGGATTTGCGTTTCACCGCCGAGGAACAGGCCTTCCGCGAGGAAGTCCGCGCTTTCGTGCAGGCCAAGCTGCCGGAAGACATCCGCAACAAGGTGCTCAACCACCAGCGCGTGGAAAAGGACGACTACGTCCGCTGGCACCGCATCCTGCAGGCGCAGGGCTGGGGCGCGCCCACCTGGCCCACGCAATGGGGCGGCACCGGCTGGACCGCGCTGCAGCGCCTGATCTTCGAGATCGAGACCTTCCGCGCCGGCGCGCCGCGCCTGCTGCCGTTCGGGCTGACCATGATCGGCCCGGTGCTGATGAAGTACGCCAGCCCCGAAATGCAGCAGCGCTTCCTGCCGCGCATCCCGGGCGTGGAAGACTTCTGGTGCCAGGGCTACTCCGAGCCGGGCTCGGGCTCCGACCTGGCTTCGCTGAAGACCCGCGCGGTGCGCAAGGGCGACAAGTACATCGTCAACGGCCAGAAGACCTGGACCACGATGGCGCATTTTGCCGACTGGATCTTCTGCCTGGTGCGCACCGACCCGGAAGCCAAGGCGCAGGAAGGCATCTCGATGCTGCTGATCGACATGAAGTCGCCCGGCGTGACGGTGCGTCCGATCACCACGCTGGATGGCGGCCACGACGTCAACGAGACCTGGTTCGAGGACGTCGAAGTGCCGGTCGAGAACCTGGTCGGCGAAGAGAACCGCGCCTGGACCTACGCCAAGTACCTGCTCGGCCATGAACGCACCGGCATCGCCGGCATCGGCCACTGCCACCGCGAGCTGCGCCAGCTCAAGCATTACGCCGCGCAGGCCACCGACGGCGCCGGCCGCCCGCTGATCGAAGACGTGCGCATGCGCGACAAGATCGCCCGCGTCGAGATGGACATCATGGCGCTGGAAATGCTGCTGCTGCGCGTGGCCACGCAGGCCGCCGGCACGCCGGGGCCCGAGGCGTCGATCGTCAAGATCCGCGGCTCGGAGGTGCAGCAGGACCTGGGCATGCTGATGATGGAAGTGGCCGGCCCCAACGCCTGGCCGTATTCGCCCGACTGGCTCGAGCCCGGCGCGACGCAGCCGGTATCGGGTCCGGAGTGGGCCGCACCGGCCGCCGCCACCTATTACGACATGCGCAAGACCTCGATCTACGGCGGCGCGACCGAAGTGCAGAAGAACATCATCTCCAAGATGATCCTGGGTTTCTGAAAGGATAGCTGACATGGACTTCACCTACAGCGAAGAGCAACAGATGCTGGCGGACAGCCTGCGCCGCTTCATCGATACCGAATACACCTTCGAGGCCCGCCGCAAGAGCGCGCGCCAGGGCGAGAGCCTGGACCGCGGCGTGTGGAACAAGCTGGCCGAAATGGGCGTGCTGGGCCTGACCGTGCCGGCCGATTTCGGCGGCTTCGGCGAAGGCCCCGCCAGCCAGCTGGTGGTGCAGCGCGAGCTGGGCCGCGGCCTGGTGCTGGAGCCGGTCACCCCCAGCGGCGTGATGGCCGCCGCCATCCTGGCCGCCCACGGCAGCGACGCGCAAAAACAAGAATGGCTGCCCGCGATCGCCGCGGGCGAGCGCATCGTCACGCTGGCCTACCTGGAGCCCACCACCCGCTACCGCCCGGAATCAGCCCGCGCCAGCGCCGAGCGCAGCGGCGACGGCTACGTGATCAGCGGCACCAAGAGCGTGGTCTGGCACGGCGCCGCCGCCGACGCCTACCTGCTGACCGCGCGCGTCTCGGGCAGCAACGAGATCGCGCTGTTCCTGGTGCCGCGCGACAGCAAGGGCCTGGGCGTGACCGCCTACCCCACCATCGACGGCCTGCGTGCCGCCGACCTGTCGCTGCAGAACGTCAGCGTGCCGGCCAGCGCGCTGGTGGGCCAGCCCGCCGACGGGCTCGCGGCGCTCGGCGTCGGCCTGGAGCACGGCATCGCCGCGCTGTGCGCCGAGGGCGCGGGCGCGATGGAAAAGCTGATCCAGATCACCGGCGAATACCTTGGCACGCGCCAGCAGTTCGGCAAGCCGCTGGCGAGCTTCCAGGCGCTGCAGCACCGCATGGCCGACATGCTGGTGCAGAAGGAACTGGCGCTGTCGATGGCCTACGTCGCCGCGCAGGCGCTGGACGAAACCGATCCCGCCGCGCGCCGCCGCATGCTGTCGGCCGCCAAGGTGACGGTGGCGCGCGCCGGGCGCTTTGTCGGCCAGCAGGCGGTGCAGCTGCACGGCGGCATGGGCATGACCGACGAGCTGTCGGTCGGCGACTACTTCAAGCGCCTGACCATGCTGGACCAGCTGCTGGGCGACAGCGACTACCACCTGCAGCGTTTTGGCGAGGTGATGGAGGCCTGATCGGCGGCGGCGTCATTGGCGACACGTCGTCCCCGCGCAGGCGGGGACCCAGTGTCTTTAAAGCGCAAGCGCTTCTTAAAGTCGCTGGGTTCCTGCTTTCGCGGGAATGACGGGGGTCTTTGTTCTTTTGGTAGGGGCCTCGCCGTGACTACCTCCACCTGGCGCCATGGCAATACCGGTCTGCTGCCCGCCTGCTGTGATTCTGCACCGTGCTATCGTTGTTCTTCCCGATACCGTACACAAGCGAAGAAGGAGAGAACATGAGAATCCTGCTTACCGCGACCGCAGCCGTTGCCGTCATGGCCGGATGCTCAAGCCCGGCACAACGGATGGCCGATTGCCAGGCGCAAGGAATCAGCCGTGACGCGTGCTATACAACCGAGCAAAACCGGCAAGCCGCTATCAATGCCGCAGCGGAGAAGCAAGCCCTGGAGAATGCACAGAAGGCGAGCGGACTGAAGAGCAAATAGGACGCTGCTGACAGAGGGTTCGTGGCGCCTTTGACAGAGGTGCGGCGTTGGCAGTGGCCGCACCGTCGCTGCGCCCTTCCCACTCTCGGCAACCCTCCTTCAAGTCGTCCCCATCGCCACCAGGTTCAGCGCCGCCAGCGCTCCCCCCGGAAACTGGTACTGCCTTCCGCCCACGGCGAGCGAACCCAAATCGATGCCGAAGAACCCGAGCCGATCGATCAACCTGGCGACCTCGGCTTTGGCGTTGGCATCGTCGCCCGACAGGAACATCACGCGGCGGCCGCCTTCGGCTTGCGGATCGCCGGAGACCAGCGCCGGTTGCAGGTGATTGAACGCCTTGACCACGCGCGCGCCGGGCACGAGGTCTGCGAACACCTCGCTCGAAGCCCGGCCATGCAGGTCCGCAGGGCGAAACAGCGGGGCTCGATCGGATTGTTGGCGTCGATGACAATGCGCCCGCCAAAGCCGGGCAGCCCGCTCAGTGCCTGCGGCAGCTTCGACCAGTTCACGGCCACCAGCACGATGTCCTGCGCCGCGGCTTCCTCGCGCGTGCCTGGGCGGATCGAAGGACCGATCGCTGTCACGACATCCTGCAGCGTTTCAGGCCCGCGGCTGTTGGCCAGCACTGCGTCGATGCCGTGCCGTGCCAGCGCCTTCGCGAACGCCGTGCCGATCGCCCCCGCGCCGATAATGCCGATGGTCTTGCCGATATGCGTTTGCATGTTGCTCTCCTGGCTCAGGCGGTGAAGCCGCCATCGGCGACGATCTCCGCACCGGTGACGAAGGCTGCGTCCGGGCCGGCGAGGAACGCCACCACGCCGGCAATCTCATGCGGCTGCCCGTATCGGCCCAGCGCAATGCCGGGTCCGACGATTTCACTGACCGGGCCGCCGGCAGGATTCATATCGGTATCGGTCGGGCCCGGATGGACCGTGTTGACCGTGATGCCTTTCGGCCCCAGGTCGCGCACCAGGCTGCGATTGAAGCCTGCGATCGCACCCTTGGTCAGCGTGTAGAGCGATGCCGTCGGAAACGCCGCGTAGCGCGCCATCGACGAACCGATGTGGATCACGCGCCCGCCCGGCTTCATATGGCGCACGGCTTCCTGCGTGGCCACGAATACGCCGGTCACGTTCACCGCGATCATGCGCTCGTAGGTGTCGAACGGGATGTCCTCGATGGCGCCGCCCAGGCCCAGGCCGGCGTTGTTGACGAGGATGTCGAGCCCACCGAATGCGGCCACCGTATCCGCCACGGCCCGGCGCACCGCCGCGGCGTCACCGGCGTCTGCGGCAAGCGCGATCGCCCTGCCGCCGGCCGCTTCGATCTCGCGCACCACGTTGGCGGCCTTGTCCGGCGAGGCACTGTAGGTCAGCGCCACGGCCGCGCCGTCGGCGGCCAGGCGGCGGGCAATGGCGGCGCCGATCGAGCGCGAGCCGCCGGTGACGAGGGCGATTTTGCCGGCCAAGGGCAGTGTCGGTTGGGTCATTTTGTTGCTCCGGTTGGGGGTGAATCAGAAGGTGTGAACGAAGTATGGGTGTTCGATTCCATGCTGATTAGCGATGAATGATTGGAATCATCTTCAAGCGATCGTGTAATCTAGATGGCATGGAAACCCTCGCCAACCTTGAATCGTTTGTGCGCAGCGCCGAATCCGGCAGCTTTTCAGCGGCGGGTCGCCGGCTGGCCCTGACGCCCGCGGCCGTCAGCCGCAACGTGGCGATGCTCGAGCGCAACCTGGGCGTGCGGCTGTTTCAGCGCTCGACTCGCAAGCTGACGCTTACCGAGGCGGGCGAACGGTTCCTTGCCTCGATCGGCGGCAACCTGGACGCGCTGCAGGCCGCCATCGCCGCCATGTCGAACGACCACGGCGAACCGGCCGGCGTGCTGAAGGTCAGCCTGGCGCCGTCGTTCGGCATGGCTTACGTGATGCCGTTGCTTCCCGATTTCCTGCACCGTTACCCCGCGATCCGCCCGGAATGGCATTTCGAGAACCGCCCCATCGACCTGATTGCCGAAGGGTTCGACGCAGCCATAGGCGGTGGCTTCGAGCTGGCGCCGGGTCTGGTGTCGCGCCCACTGGCACCGGCGCATATCGTCGCGGTGGCATCGCCCGCGTACCTGCGGGAACGCACGCTCCGAGCCGATCCATCGATGCTGGAGGCCATGGATGGCATCGTCATGCGTTCCGGCCGAACCGGACGCACGCGCCAATGGACCATGCGCGATGCCGCCGGCAAGGAGGCCGCGGCGACCATGCCAGAACGCATCGTGGTGACCGACCCGGCCGCCATGCGCGAAGCCGCGCTACTGGGACTGGGCGTGGCACTGCTGGCAGTCCCCGATGTGCTGCCATGGATCGAACGTGGCGAACTGGTGCGCGTACTGCCGCGCTGGTACGCCGATGCCGGCGCCATTTCGTTGTACTACCCTACGCGCACCCTGATGCCCGGCAAGACGCGCGTGTTCGTCGACTATGTTGTGGAGGCGTTTCGGCGCGAGGGGCTGGCGGAGCGGTTGGCGGGGAGCCTTGGGGTTTAGGGTCCGGGACCGGTCGGGGATGCGATGAAGACAAGCGGACGTGGACGGATGCGTGGCGGCTATCGCCAGCGGAGTGACTCTTGAGCTTTACTGCTGAACCTGTGCGCAAGCGAATCAAACAGCACGCTGGCATGGCAATTTTTGCCCGCTAGATTAGTCAAATCCGCGCTTTTTGCCAAAAATACTGGACATATGCCAGCATTTACCGCCGAGGTGCTGGATACGCCGATGTAGGCGGTGCCGTCAGGACGCGCCGGCCGAAGCGAGCACCGACGGCGGCGCTGCGTCACGCTGCCTTGGGGCGATAGCCGTTCCCCTGCGTCATTATTAGCAGCACGGCGATGGAAGCCACGCCAAGGCCTGAGGACAACCACAGCGACTTCCCTCCGAACTGGTCCAGACACATCCCGAAAACCCAAGGCGCCAACGCTTGCGCCACGCGAGCCGGGGCCATCAAGACGCCCTGACGATGACCGTAGCCGCCCGGTCCGAAAATAACGAGCGGCAGCGTGCCCTTGGCAATCGTGAGGATGCCGTTGCCGGCTCCGTGCAGGACGCCAAACAAGGCTGCCGCAGGTGCTCCCACGAGACCGAATGCCAGCGCGCCAAGAGGATGAAGCGCCGCTGCGATCCGGGCGGACAGCAACGGGTGGACCTTGCGCAGCAAGCCGAACTCCAGAATCCGGGCGCCGACTTGCGCCGGGCCGATCAGCGCGCCCACCATCACGGCCGTGGACAGGGACGCACCGCCCGCCTGCAGCAGCCGTGGAAGATGTGCGGCCATGGCGGTGCTGATGAACCAGGTCGCCGCAAAAACGAAAGCCAGCGCGTAGGAGGCCGCTCGTTGCGCACGCTCGTCGGCTGGGGGCGTCCGATCGTCGCCCGTTGGCGGCGTGGCATTGCCGGGTGCCGTTGCCGTGGCAGTTACTCGCGGCATGCTCAGGTTCAGGGCTAGCCCCAGCGTCAGATGCAGCGCTGCCCAGGACAGGCAAGCGCCACGCCACCCGATGTGCGCCTCCATGAAGGTGGAGAGCGGCCAGCCGACTGTGCTGGCGAAGCCGGCGATCAGCGTGATCCCCGTGATGGCGCCGCGCGAACGGTTGCCGTACAGCGCAACCAGTGTGGCGAACGCTGCTTCGTAGAGACCAGCGCCCATACCGATGCCCAGGATCACCCAGGCGGCGAAGAGGCCAGCGGCCCCCTGTGCCACGCCGAGCCCGGCGAGACCAATGGCGAATACCATGCTCGTTGCGACGAGCACCGAGCGTCCGCCCGTCCGATCAATCATCCGGCCAGCAGTGGGCCCTAGCAATGCCGAGACCACCAAGGCGACGCTGAACGCCGCAAAAATCGTCGGCGTGGAAACGCCAAGATCCTTTGCCATCGGCGTTGCCAGCATGGCCGGCAGGTAGTACGTCGAACCCCAGGCCAGCGTCTGGGCAATCCCGAGCCTGGCGACCACGCTGCTGCTGGGCTCCATGGCCGTCCCGTCCCTGGTTATTCCACTTCGCCGCGATCGGTGTCGGCGGTCTGCGCTTCGTTTTCGTGACTCATGGCAGCCCCAGCGAGGGTAATCGCGTTGGCGGGCGCGGCTTCCTTGCGTTCACTGTAGCGGTCGGTCAGGTAGTCGCTGCGGTCACGCACGAGAAGCGTGAACTTGTAGAGTTCCTCCATGACGTCGACCACGCGGTCGTAATAGGAGGATGGCTTCATGCGGCCGTTGGCTTCGAATTCCTGGTACGCCTTGGCAACCGACGACTGGTTCGGGATTGTCACCATGCGCATCCACCGGCCCAGCACGCGCAGCGCGTTGACGGCGTTGAACGATTGCGAGCCGCCGCACACCTGCATGACGGCCAGCGTCCGTCCCTGGGTCGGGCGAATCCCGCCGATCTCCAGCGGCAGCCAGTCGATCTGGTTCTTGAAGACGGCCGTCAGCGTGCCGTGACGCTCGGGGCTGCACCAAATCTGGCCTTCCGACCACTCTGAGAGCTTGCGCAATTCGACCACCTTGGGGTGATCGGCGGGCACACTGTCGGCCATCGGCAGACCGTGCGGGTCGAAGACACGGGTCTGCGCCCCGAAATGCTGCAGGATCCGTTCGGCTTCGTGCACAAGCAGGCGGCTGTACGACGTCTCGCGCAGCGAGCCGTAGAGCAGCAAGATGCGCGGCGGATGCTTGCTGACGATTGCCGGCTCCAGCTTGCGGAGGTCGGGCGTATCGAGCACCGCGGGGACGATATTGGGCAGATCCATGGTCATTGGATCCTCCGGCCTTGCTCGTCGACCACGGCCTCGCCGTCCTCCTTGGTGAAGGCCCCTTGCTGGGGCGCCGGCAGGATATCCAGCACGACTTCGGACGGCCTGCACAACCGTACGCCGCGCTCAGTGACAACGAAGGGCCGGTTGATCAGGATAGGGTTGGCCAGCATCGCGTCAAGCAACTGATCGTCGGTCAGCGCCGGATCGGCGAGGCCAAGCTCGGCATAGGGCGTGCCCTTCTCGCGGATCGCTGCTCGCACGGTAAGGCCGGCAGCGTGGATCATCGCCTGCAAGGTCTGCCGGTCCGGTGGCGTGCTCAGGTATTCGATGACGGTCGGCTCGATGCCCGCGTTGCGGATCATGGCCAGCGTGTTGCGCGACGTGCCGCACGCGGGGTTGTGATAGATAGTGACGGTCATGGGGAGGCCTCAGTGCGATTCGTACCAGTGCTGCGAGCGGTTGACGACACCAACGACAAACAGCATCACGGGCACTTCGATCAGCACGCCCACGACGGTGGCCAGCGCTGCGCCAGATTGGAAGCCGAACAGGCTGATGGCGGTGGCCACGGCCAGTTCGAAGAAGTTGCTTGCACCGATCAGGGCCGACGGTCCCGCCACGCAGTGGGCAACGCCGAGCTTGCGGTTCAGCAAGTAGGCAAGGCCGGAGTTCAGCAAGACCTGGATCAGGATCGGCACGGCCAGTAACAGGATGATCAGTGGCTGTTCCACGATGGCATTGCCCTGGAAGCCGAACAGCAGCACGAGCGTCGCAAGCAGTGCGGTGATCGAGTAGGGCCCGAGCGCGTCAACAACGCGCTTGTATGTGGCTTCCCCCCGCGCCAGCAATGCCTTGCGGATGACCTGTGCGATCAGCACGGGCACGATAATGTAGAGCGCGACCGAGGTGATGAGCGTGTCCCATGGGACGGTGATCGACGACAGGCCCAGCAGCAGCGCGACGACAGGCGCGAAGGCGACGATCATGATGGCGTCGTTGAGTGCTACCTGCGACAGCGTGAAGTAGGGATCGCCCTTGCACAGCTGCGACCAGACGAACACCATTGCCGTGCAGGGCGCGGCCGCCAAGAGGATCAGGCCAGCAATGTAGCTGTCGAGCTGGTCCGCCGGCAGCCAGCCGGCGAACAGATGGCGCACGAAGAGCCAACTCAGCAGCGCCATCGAGAACGGCTTGACGAGCCAGTTCACGAACAGCGTCACGCCGATGCCGCGCCAGTGCCCTGCAACCTGGCCCATCGCGCCGAAATCGATCTTGATCAGCATCGGGATGATCATGATCCAGATCAGCACGCCGACCGGCAGGTTCACCTGTGCGATCTCCATGGCACCAATGACCTGGAAAACCCCTGGCAGCGATTGGCCGAGCAAGATGCCGGAAACGATGCAGAGCGCCACCCAGACGGTCAGATAGCGCTCGAAGAAGCCGATGGCGCTGGGCTGCGCTGCGCCAGCGGACTGCTGCGCCGTTCTCATTGGCCGGCCTCCACGGACTGCTCACCGATCGCCCGCATCTCCTTCTGGATAGCGTTACGGTCCAGTATGTGCAACGGCAGGTTCACGAACTGGCTGACGCGATTCAGGATCTGGCGGAAGACCTGGTCGAACACCTTGCGTTTCTCTTCGTCGGAACCCTGAACTGCTGCAGGGTCCATAAAGCCCCAATGTGCCGTGATGGGCGTGCCCGGCCAGATCGGGCAGACCTCGCCAGCGGCCTGGTCGCAGACCGTGATGACGAAGTCCATGCGAGGCGCATCGGGCAGGGCGAACTCGTCCCAGCTCTTGCTGCGCAGGCCGGAAGTATCATAGCCAATCGACTGGCAGCGCTCGATGGCATAGGGATTTACCGTGCCAGACGGATGGCTTCCGGCACTGTAGGCGTGAAAGCGTCCCTTGCCGAGTACGTTGAACAGCGCTTCGGCCATCACGCTGCGGGCGGAGTTGCCAGTGCACAGCACCAGCACGTTGAAAGTCTTGTCGGACATGGTCGTAGGGGAGGAGCAGATGCCTTCCGCGCCCGAGGCATCGGTACGGGCAGGCTTGTTAGCAAAAAACTCAGCAGCAGCCGGAACCCGGCGTGCAGCAGGCGGTCTTGGCGGGTTGCTTCGGCGCGGCGTTCAACTGGACTGGCGCGCAGCACGCGGATGCTGCGGCGCTACGATCACGCGATTCGCCATAGGTTGGCGCGTTGCCGAGCGTGTGGAACGATTCCCAGGCGATACCCGTGGGGTCCACTGACCAGTGCTTGTTAGAGGTTGCGTAGCAGCAGCTGGTCTCGGACTGAGACTGCATGGGCAAATCCGCGCTGGCCAGCCGCGTCTGCATCTCGGCTAGTTCGTCCTCCGTCTCCACCTGGATGCCCAGATGGTCCACGCCCAGCGTCTCCGTGCGATTGGAAATGGCGAAGTTCACGCGCGGATCGTCCAGCGCCCACTTGGCGTAGTCGTCCCGGACGACGGTCGGGTCCGCGGCGAAGAGGGCAGAGTAGTAGCGAATGCTGGCCGGCAGGTCGGCCACGCTGACATGGACGTGGAAGCGTTTCATGGTTCAGGACTCCGTAGCGACGGAACAGGAGGACACCGGCGAACACGGCGCGCCGCCGCAACAGTTCTCTGTGAGGTAACCCAGCAAGGCATTCATGGTCTCGAAGCGAGCCGTGTAGATGATTGAGCGGCCCTCCTGGCGGCTCGCCAGCAGGCCGGCGCGGTGCAGTTCCTTCAGGTGGAATGACAGCGATGACGCGGGCATCTCCATCAGTTCGGCAATGCGGCCAGCTGGCAATCCTGCGGGGCCAGCCTGCACGAGCAGGCGAAAGACGGCCAGGCGGATGGCGTGTGCAAGCGCGGCAAGCGCTTCGAGGGCGTTATCTGTTTCCATGTTTCGAATATAGTCGAAAGATAGAATGGTTGCAATCGCAAGTTGGTGACACGGAAGAGCCGTAAAGGGGGCCTACGGTGGTTCGGACTCTCGGCCGCTCGGCCGAGGTAACACCACTGCCTGCCTGATCAACGAGTAGGCGTTAGCGGTTGTCAACCAACACTCTATCCACTGCGCTCCAGATCGCCGGGTGCTGTGGGGGCGGTTCAATCATCGATCGCGCTGCAGGCGAGGCTGGTAGCGAATGGGCTAGCGACGTCTATCGCTGCCGTCATCTGCTGGCTCGGCCAGCAGTCGATAGGCACGCTCGCTAAGATCTGGCCGATCATCACGGCATGCGACAAATTCGATCACGGCCAGCAGTTGGCTAGCCAAGCCGAAGTCAGCGGCCTCGTAGGCTGTGCTGAACACGTCAAACACTTGTTCATAAAGCGGTTTGGATTCCATAGACCGCGTTGCCAGAACGGCACTCCGCTCCCCCAGCCGTATAAGGTAGTGTGGACCTTCCTACTAGGGAAAGGTCAAGGAGCAGGAAGCCTGTCTCACCAGCAGCCCCAACCGACCTGCCGCCGAAGGCTCCTTCCCGACGCCTCCCAAAAAATTGCGAATCGTCTGATCGCCATCCCTCACGGAAAAGGCAAAACTAAGCCCATCACCGACACAACGGTGATCGGGAGTCGCAACCCGCTATTCTCTCTGACGGATGGTCGCTCATGCGACCATCCCCACACGCACGCGCGCGTCGCTTCACCATGGCGGGCCGGGCGGGGCAGCCAATAAGGCTGGCCGGTGTTCGTCAGAGAGCCGGTATTGCGACCCCCGCTGTCAGGCCCGCCACCCTCTACCATTTGCACCAGGCGGGTCTCCCAACCTTCTTCAGGAGAACGCAATGCAAGAGAAACCCCATCCACAGCACGAAACCATATTCGTCGGCATTCCCGCAGAAACCCTGGAATCGCTCGACCGGATCCAGGCCGGCCTGGGTAGCGTGCTGTCGCTGCTGGAAGTGGAAA
The DNA here is from genome assembly GCF_900249755.1 of Cupriavidus taiwanensis. Lineage (NCBI taxonomy): Bacteria > Pseudomonadati > Pseudomonadota > Betaproteobacteria > Burkholderiales > Burkholderiaceae > Cupriavidus > Cupriavidus taiwanensis. The sequence goes on along the minus strand of NZ_LT976854.1, from coordinate 323,979 downwards.
GCGAACGATCCGAGGGATGCCACGGCGTCCATTGCCTGCTGGCGATGATCAAGATGCAGGTGGATCAGGTAGCAGAGGCGTTGCAGCCTGAGGCTGAGTCGTTATGACACCCCGTCATCCGGCTCTGCCGCTGCCGCGGATCCGTCTTCGCGCGAGCAGGCGATACATTCCGCGACCTGCCCGACAGTGCTTTCCACGGTAATGCGGCGCCATAGCGCTCGACCAGCGCGTAGCTGCTGGACCGGCCGAGGCCGGTCCCTCATCCGCTTCTTGGTGGTGAGAACATTGAAATACCCGTTACAGGCCTCTACCATGCGCCCATGACCGCAACGACTCCATCCTGGACGCTGCGGCTCGTCACGCTTCCTATGACCGGTGCCACCGCGCGCATGCGCATCTGAAGACCCTGAATCGATCCTTCCAAAACCATGGCACCACAGCAAGCCCCGGACCATCCCGCCTATACCCTCTGGCAGCTGGTGGCCTATTTCCTCCGCCTGGGGACCTTTGGCTTCGGCGGCCCGGTAGCCCTGGCCGGCTATATGCACCGCGACCTGGTGGAGCGGCGTGGCTGGATCACCGATGGCGACTACAAGGAAGGGCTTGCGCTGGCGCAACTGGCACCAGGCCCGCTGGCCGCGCAACTCGCCATCTATCTCGGCTACGTGCATTACCGCATTCGCGGCGCAACGCTGGTTGGTCTGGCATTCGTGCTGCCGTCGTTTCTCATGGTGCTGGGATTGGGCTGGGCTTATATCCGCTTTGGCGGACTGACCTGGATGCAATCGGTGTTCTATGGGGTGGGCGCCGCCGTCATCGGCATCATTGCCATCAGCGCCTATAAGCTGACCACCAAGAGCGTGGGCCGCGACAAACTGTTGTGGGCGATCTACCTGACGCTGGCCGCCGTGACCGTGATCACGGAATCGGAGATCGCCTGGCTGTTTCTCGCCGCCGGCGTACTGGTCTGGTTCTGGCGCGCACCGCCGAAGTGGTTGCGCCAAAGCGGCGCCAATGCGCTGGCGGCCACGCAGCTGCCGGCCGCAAGTGGGCTGTTCAGCGCGCTCGACTGGCCGCTGCTGTCACAGATCGGCGTGTTCTTTGCCAAGGCGGGCGCCTTTGTATTCGGCTCGGGTCTTGCGATCGTGCCGTTTCTCTACGGCGGGGTGGTAACGGAATACCACTGGCTCACAGAAAAGCAATTCGTCGATGCGGTGGCCGTCGCCATGATCACGCCCGGCCCGGTGGTCATCACGGTGGGATTCATCGGTTACCTGGTAGCCGGACTGCCCGGGGCCTGTGTGGCGGCATTGGCTACCTTCCTGCCGTGCTACCTGTTCACGGTACTGCCCGCCCCATATTTCAAGAAATACGGGAAGCTTCCCGCCATTCTCGCGTTTGTCGACGGCGTCACGGCGGCGGCGATTGGCGCCATTGCCGGGGCCGTGATCGTGCTGGCCAAACGCTCGATCGTCGATGGCCCCACCCTGCTGCTGGCGCTGGTGACGGTCGCACTGCTGCTGAAGTTCAAGAAGCTGCCTGAGCCGGTCATCATCACCGGTGCCGCATTGATCGGCCTGGCCGCTTATCCCATGCTGCACCACTGAGCCACTGACAGGAGATCGCACTGGTCAGCTCGTCGCCTTGCTGCCGACGGACATCAACGGTCTTGCGCTTGCGTCACCTCGCGCTGCGCCGCCACGATTTTTGGTGGCCAGGTACTTTTGATATACGCCAGCACGGCAACAATATCCTGGTCAGACAGCGATTGCCCGAATGCCGGCATGTCACTGACATACCCTTCCGGAGCCGTCACCCCGGCTACCAGCCCATCCTTGGTAATCGCGAATAGCACGGCGTCGGGATGATGCCAGGTATGGCCGGACGCATCATGCGGAGGCGCCGGCATCCGGCCGTTCGGCAGCCGCTCGCGCCAGTTGGGCTGGCCTTCCAGGTTGGCGCCATGGCATGCGGCGCATTGCTGTGCGTAGATCTTGCGACCCTGCGCGACGCTGGCCGCATCGGTGGCATCGATGCGCAGCCGCCGTATATCGCCTGTCTTGCCGGCATCGGCGGGGGTATCGAGATACCGCCTGGTCTGCAGTGCAACGGCGGTGGCAATCGCCGCGCCAAGCACGAGCAGCGCGACGATCCGCCAGCGTGGCTTGCCTGATCTGTTCATCTCGCGCCTGACCTTTTGGCCGACGCATACACCACCGCGAACGGTAAGGCCGGAGGCGTCGTGACGCCAATGGGAAGCAATGCTGCCGCGAAAAGAAACTTCATCACTACGTCTGACCCCTGATATCGAATAGAACCACCCTCGGACGCCCCCGGGTCCAGTATGGGTCCGGACACCAAACAACAGGGCGCCTTCGGCAAGGCGCCCGCCCGGCAAACCGATGGTATGGGCCTATTCCTGACCAGGACGTTACGCATCGATTACATCCCGGTAAGCTGACGCGAGTTGTCTGTCGAGTCTTTGAGGTTGCCAGCAGCCGGAAGAGTCACGCGGCAATGATGGGGCAGATGACTGCAAGATGCCCCCAACCAGCCTATGCCGCTACACGCCAAACGCTGCTACCATTCCCGCCAACCCCGGGCATCTCTCGTGCGTACTACTTTCCGTCGGCTCTGGCTTGCCGCCTTCCTGCTGAGCGCTTTCCTGACAGTGCAACTGGCAGCGGCGGCGTATGCCTGCGACGGCAGCCGCTATGCGCTGGAGCCGACGCAAGAAATGGCAGGCATGACCGAAGCTTGCCCCGACATGGCCAAGGAAGACGCCGGGCCGGCCGTGCATGACGGGCTTTGCCAGGAGCACTGCCAGCTCGGCTCCAAGTCGGCCGACCATGCAACGCCACAGATTCCCGCCTTCCATCCGGTACTGGTCAATGTCGTGGTGCCCGCGCCGACACCGGTACTCGCGCATCGCATAGCCACGCCCGGCGACGCGATTCCCCGGGCGCCGCCACGCCCCCTTCCCATCCTCAACTGCTGTTTCCGAACGTAGCCTCCGCAGCAACGCCAGCTATCGTGCCCTGAGCCATCGTCGCCAGGGCGGTCGTTGCCTTGCGGAGGCTTTATGCATTTGCGCTTATCCACCCAGTGCGGGCGCCGGCTGGCGCTCGCCCTTGCGCTGCCTGCCGTGATTCACCCGGCATGGGCGCAGCCCGCGCCAGCGCTGTCCTTGCAGGAGGCGCTCGCGCTTGCGTCGTCACGTTCGGCCGATGCCGAGACCTCGCGCTCGGCGGTCCAGTCCGCCATCGAGATGGCCGTGGCTGGCAAGCAGTTGCCGGACCCGGTGCTGAAGGTCGGTGTCAACAACGTCCCGGCGAACGGCCCGGACCGGTACTCGCTCGGCACGGACTCGATGACGATGCGGTCGATCAGCCTGATGCAGGAATTCACACGGCCGGCGAAGCGCCAGGCCCGCGCCGAGCGCTTCGAGGCCGAGGCCTCTTCGGCCGAGGCCCAGCGGATGGTGGCGCTGGCCAATGTGCAGCGCGGCACGGCCACCGCATGGCTTGACCGCTGGTACGCGGAACGTGCGCACGCGCTGCTCGCCGAACAGGCGCAATCCGTCAAACTGCTGATCGATGCGGCACAGGCGGCCTATCGCGGCAACCGCGGTTCCCGCGCCGATATCCTGGCCGCGCGGATCGAATGGCAGCAACTGCAGGATCGCGAAGACGAAGCGCGCGCCGCGGTTGCCTCGTCCCGGGCGATGCTGCGCAGATGGATCGGCGACGCCGCAGCGTTGCCGCTGGCCGAACGGCCCCCGCTCCAGGCCCCGGCCTGGCTCGATGACCTGGACGCCGCCGGTGCGCAATTGCCCGACGTCGCGGCCGCGCAGGCGCAGGCGGGCGTGGCCGAGGCGGAAAGCCGCGTCGCGCGCGAGAACAAGGTGCCGGATGTCAGCGTCGAGCTGATGTACAGCCAGCGCGGTCCCGCGTACTCGAACATGGTATCGCTCAATGTCTCGCTGCCGGTGCCCTGGGATCAGAAGGATCGCCAGGACCGCGAGCTGGCCGCGAAACTCGCGCAGGCCGGTGCGGCGCGGGCGCAAGCCGAATCGGTGCGCCGTGGCCTGGTCGGACTGCTTCGCGCCAGGCAGGCTGAACTGCAACTCGGCCAGTCCCGCCTGGAGCGATACCGGAATACCACCTTGCCCCTGGCGAAGGCGCAAACCGAGGCGGCCCTGACTGACTATCGCACTGGCGCCGGCACCCTGACCGCGGTCGCTGACGCGAGCCGCAAGGCGCTCAATCTCTCGCTCGAACAACTCAGGCTGGAGGCCGCTACCGCCAGGCTCTGGGCCGAGCTGACGTACCTGATGCCATTACAGACAGCCGCGCAAGCGATGCCGCCGCAAGGGGTTCAACCATGAAGAAGTCCACCATTGCACGGACCGCGGCGGTCCTTCTCGTGCTGGCTGGCGCGGGCGGTTCCTACTATCTCGGCCATCAACAGGGGAGCCGGCATGGCGCCGCGTCGGACGCACCCGCCCGTGGCACCGCTGGAGCGAACCTGAAGGCCGGCGATATCGATCCGGGCACGGGCAAGCGCATCCTCTACTGGCATGACCCGATGGTGCCGGGCCAGCGCTTTGACAAGCCCGGCAAGTCACCCTTCATGGATATGCCGCTGTCTCCGGTGTACGAGCAAGCCGGTGACGGCGCGACCGTGACCATTGACAGCCGCGTGGCGCAGAACCTCGGCGTTCGCACGGCAGAGGTGAAGGCGGGCCGGCTGGCATCGACACTCGAAGTTCCCGGCAATGTGGCGATCAACGAACGCGGCATCGAAGTGCTGCAGGCCCGCACCACCGGGTTCGTCGAGCGGGCGTATGTCAGGACGACGCTGGACCCGGTTCGCCGGGGCCAGCCGCTGGCGCAGATCTACTCGCCGGAATGGGTCACCGCGCAGGAGGAATATTTGGCGGTGGTCCGCCTGGGCGCAGGCCTGCAGGGCGATCTGCGCGAGGCCGCCGTGGCCCGCATGCGGCAGGCCGGCATGACCGACAGCCACATCCGGCTGGTGCAGGACACCGGCAAGCTGCAGCCGCGGCTTGCCGTCACCAGCACCGTCGACGGCATCGTCACCGAGATCGGCGCGCGCGACGGCATGACGGTGTCGCCGGGCACAACGCTCTTTCGCCTTGCCAGCCTGGCGACGGTATGGGTGCTGGCGGAAGTACCGGAGACCCATGTCGCACAGCTGCGGCCCGGACAGGCGGTATCCGTGGTCGCCGCCGCACTGCCCGGACAACCGCTGGCCGGCAAGGTCGATGCCATTCTGCCGGACATCAACGCCAGCACCCGCACGGTCAAGGTGCGGGTGGAACTGCAGAACCAGCGCCGCCAATTGCTGCCGGGCATGTTCGTCACTGCGCGCTTCGATGCCGCACCCGGCCCGGACCGGCTGCTTGTCCCGACCGAGTCGCTGATCCGCACCGGAACGCGCACGATCGTGATGGTGGAAACGGGCCCGGGCGGCTTCAGCCCCGTCGAGGTCAGGACAGGCGCAGCCTCCGGCGGGCAGACCGAAGTGCTCGAGGGCCTCCGGGCCGGACAGAAGGTGGTGGTATCCGGCCAGTTCCTGCTCGATTCCGAAGCCAGCCTGCGCGGTACCGCGCAGCGCATGGCCGCGGCGCCGGCCGCGCCGGCAGCCGCCGCAGCGCAGGAGCACGAGGGCACCGGACGCGTGGAAGCGGTCAGCGCGGACAGCATGACGATTTCCCACGGGCCGATCCCGTCGGTCCAGTGGGGCGCCATGACCATGGACTTCGCCGCCCCCGCATCCGGCATGCCGAAGGGATTCAAGCCCGGCGACCGTATCCGGTTCCGCTTTCACCTGGATCGAGACGGGGCGGCGGTGTTGTCATCGGTGGCGCCCGCCGGTTCCGCCGACGGAGCCCGGCCATGATCGCGCGGCTGATCCTGGCGTCGATCCGCAACCGCTTCCTGGTGCTGCTGGCCACGCTCGTGCTGACCGCGTGGGGCCTGTGGGCCGCGCGCGGCATGCCGCTCGACGCGCTGCCGGACCTGTCCGACGTGCAGGTGATCATCCGCACGCCCTTTCCCGGCCAGGCTCCGCAGATCGTGGAGAACCAGGTCACCTATCCCCTGACCACGACGATGCTGTCGGTGCCGGGCGCCAGGGCCGTGCGCGGCTATTCGTTCTTCGGTGACTCCTTTGTCTACGTGCTGTTCGAGGACGGCACCGATCTCTACTGGGCGCGCTCGCGCGTGCTCGAATACCTGAACCAGGTGCAATCCCGGCTGCCCGCCGCCGCCCGGCCCGCCCTTGGGCCCGATGCGACCGGCGTAGGCTGGATCTACGAATACGCCCTCGTCGACAAGACCGGACAGCATGATCTCGGCCAGTTGCGCGCCTTGCAGGACTGGTTCCTGCGCTTCGAGCTCAAGTCGCTGCCCAATGTGGCCGAAGTCGCGTCGCTGGGCGGGATGGTCAGGCAGTACCAGGTTGTCCTGATGCCGGACCGGCTGCGTGCCTACAACCTGTCGCAGGGCAAGGTGCTGGCGGCGCTGAAGGGGGCGAACCAGGAAACCGGCGGCTCGGTGCTGGAGCTGGGCGAAGCCGAGTACATGGTGCGCGCCAGCGGCTACCTGAAGACGCTGGACGACTTCCGCCAGATTCCGCTCGCCACCAGCGCAGCCGGCATCCCGGTACGGCTGGGAGACGTTGCCACCATTCAACTCGGGCCGGAAATGCGACGCGGCATCGCCGAACTCGACGGCCAGGGCGAAGTTGCGGGCGGCATCGTTGTGATGCGTTCCGGCAAGAACGCGCTGGAGACCATCGACGCGGTCAAGGCCAGGCTCGCCAGCTTGCAGGCGGGCCTGCCCAGCGGCGTCGAGCTGGTGACGACCTACGATCGCTCCGCGCTGATCAAGCGCGCGGTCGATAACCTGAGCGCCAGGCTGATCGAGGAATTCATCGTGGTGGCGCTGGTGTGCCTGGTGTTCCTGTTCCACGTGCGCTCCGCGCTGGTGGCCATTGTCTCGCTTCCGCTCGGCGTGTTGGCGGCGTTCCTGGTGATGCGCTACCAGGGCGTGAATGCCAACATCATGTCGCTTGGCGGCATCGCCATCGCCGTCGGCGCGATGGTCGATGCGGCGGTAGTGATGATCGAGAACGCGCACAAGCACCTGGAACGGTGGCACGCCGGCAACCCCGGCCGGCAGCCGACCGCGCAGGAGCGATGGCGCATCACTGGAGAGTCGGCAGTGGAAGTCGGGCCCGCCCTGTTCTTCTCCCTGCTGATCATCACGCTCTCCTTCATTCCCGTATTCACGCTGGAGGCGCAGGAGGGGCGCTTGTTCTCGCCGCTGGCGTTCACCAAGACCTACGCCATGGCGGCTGCGGCCGGGCTGTCGGTCACGCTGGTCCCGGTCCTGATGGGCTATATGATTCGCGGCAGGATTCCGCCGGAACATGCCAACCCGCTCAGCCGGTGGCTGATCCGCGGGTATCGGCCGCTGCTCGGCAAGGTACTCACGTACCCCAAGACCACCATTGTCATCGCGCTACTGCTGCTGGCCGCTACCGCGTGGCCCGTGCTGCGCATCGGCGGGGAATTCATGCCGCCGCTCGACGAGGGCGACCTGCTGTACATGCCGTCGGCGCTGCCCGGCCTCTCCGCAGGCAAGGCGGCGCAGCTGTTGCAGCAGACCGATCGGTTGATCAAGACCGTGCCCGAGGTCGCGACAGTGTTCGGCAAGGCAGGCCGCGCCGACACCGCGACCGATCCCGCGCCGATCGAAATGTTCGAAACCACCATCCAGTTCAAGCCGCGGGACCAGTGGCGGGCGGGCATGACGACGGAGAAGCTGGTCGAGGAACTCGATCGCGTGGTCAGGGTGCCCGGCTTGTCGAACATCTGGGTGCCGCCGATACGCAACCGCATCGACATGCTCGCCACCGGCATCAAGAGCCCGGTCGGCATCAAGGTGGCCGGCACGGACCTGAAGGAGATCGACAGGCTGGCCGCAAGGATAGAAGACGCCGTCAGGACCGTACCGGGCGTCACGTCCGCGCTTGCCGAACGGCTCACCGGCGGGCGCTATATCGATGTGGATATCGACCGCGAATCGGCGGGCCGGTATGGGCTCAACATCGAGGACGTGCAGCGTATCGTGTCATCCGCGATCGGCGGCGAGAATGTCGGCGAAGTGGTCGACGGGCTGGCGCGCTTTCCGATCAACGTCCGGTATCCGCGCGACTATCGCGATTCGATCGAGCAGTTGCGCGCGCTGCCCATCGTCACCGACACGGGACTGCAGCTCACCCTGTCAGACGTAGCGCGCATCGGGGTCGTGCAAGGGCCGCCGATGCTGCGCAGCGAGAATGCGCGCCTGTCCGGCTGGGTCTATGTCGACATTCGCGGGCGTGATCTGCGCTCAGCCGTGCGCGAGATGCAGGCCGCGGTGGCAAAGGCGGTACCGCTGCCCGCGGGTTACTCGCTGAGCTGGTCCGGGCAGTTCGAATACCTGGAGCGAGCCACGGCCAGGCTGAAGGTGGTGGTGCCGTTCACCTTGCTGATCATCTTCGTGCTGCTCTACATGATCTTTGGCCGCCTCGATGAGGCGCTGGTGATCATGGGCACGCTGCCCCTTGCGCTGATCGGCGGTTTCTGGCTGCTCTATCTGCTGGGCTACAACCTGTCCGTGGCCGGCGTCGTCGGCTTCATTGCGCTGGCCGGCGTGGCGGCGGAGTTCGGTGTCATCATGCTGCTCTATCTGAAACAAGCCTGGAGCGAACGCGAACGCCGTGGCGACACCAGTCATGCGGCGCTTCTCGATGCGATCCAGGAAGGGGCAGTGCAACGCGTGCGCCCCAAGGCCATGACGGTCGCCGTCATTCTGGGCGGCCTGGTTCCCATCATGGGGTCGCATGGCACCGGCTCGGAACTGATGCAGCGCATTGCGGCGCCGATGGTCGGCGGCATGGTGACTGCCCCATTGCTCTCGCTGTTTGTCGTGCCGGCGGTGTATCTGCTGATGCGCCGACGGCGCCCAGGCGTTGCCCCGGTTTCCCCCCAACCTTCCCTTCAGGACGAATCGCAATGAAGCCCAGCAAGACTCTCGCACTCGTGCTCACCGTCGCCGCCGCCTCGACCGCATTTGCGGCGGGATCCATGGACGGCCACAGCATGCACGGCATGGACAGCAAAGCACCCGCCGCGTCAAAGCAGTCCTCCCAACCCGTGCCAGCCGAGATCAAGAAGATCGATGCATCGGCCGGCAAGGTGACGCTCAAGCACGGCCCCATCGAGAACCTCGGCATGTCCGCCATGACCATGGCGTTCCCGGTCAAGGACCGTGCCTCGCTGAAGAACTTCAAGGAAGGCGACTCGGTTTCCGTCACGTTCGACAAGGTCGACGGCAAGCCGACCGTCATCGACATGCAGCGCAAGTAGGCGCCATGGCAAACACTACCGTCATTCCCGCGCAGGCGGGAACGACGGTGGTTATCCCGCGGCTAATGCACCGAGCCAGGCTGCAGCTCCACCTTGATCCAGCCCGGCTGGCGCTTGTCAAAGGCCTGGTAGGCCTCGATCGCCGAGGTCATCGGCTCGCGCCGCGTCAGGATGGCGGACGGGTCGACCGCGCCGGTGCGCACCAGCTCGACCAGCCGCGGGATATAGGCGCGGTGGTTGCAGTTGCCCATGCGCACCGTCAGGTTCTTGTTCATGGCCGCACCGATCGGGAAACTGCGGTCGGTGGGCGGATACACGCCGATGATCGACAGCGTGCCGGCCTTGGCCAGCGCGCGGATGGCCCAGTCCAGCGCCTGCGCCGGCGCGTCGCCGGGGACCCAGTTGCCCTGCTCTGACGGATGGGCGTGCGGCGCCAGGCGCGCGGCCTCCTGTTCGCTCTCCGGGATGGACGGATCCTGCGCCGCCGGGCCGTGGTGCGCGTGCATCGCATCGACGCCCACGGCATCGATGGCCCGGTCCACGCCGATGCCGCCGGTCAGCTCCACGATGGTCTGCACCGGGTCTTCCGCATCGAAGTTCACCACCTCGGCGCCCTGCGCACGCGCCATGTCGAGCCGGTCGGCCACCGCATCGACGGCAAAGATACGGCCCGCGCCCATCAGCTTGGCCGACGCGATCACGAACTGCCCCACCGGGCCGCAGCCGAACACCGCCACGGTGTGGCCGGGATGGATGCTGGCGAGGTCGGCGCCGAAATACCCGGTCGGGAAGATGTCGGAGAGCATGATCGCCTGCTCGTCGCTGACGTTGTCGGGCAGCTTGACCAGGTTGACATGGGCGAACGGCACCCGCGCCTTTTCGGCCTGCAGCCCCTGGAACGGGCCGGTCTGCTCGGGCCCGCCGTAGAACGCGGTGCCGGCCTGCTTGCCGTGCGGGTTGGCGTTGTCGCACTGGGCGTAGTAGCCGGCGCGGCAGTACGAGCAATAGCCGCAGGCAATGGTGGAAGGAATCACGACGCGATCGCCCACGCTCAGGTTGCGCACGCCGTCGCCAAGGGCTTCGACCACGCCCACGCCCTCGTGGCCAAGCACGGTGCCCGGGGCCAGGCCTTCCATGGTGCCGCGCACGAAGTGCAGGTCCGTGCCGCAGATGGCGCTGGCGGTCAGGCGCACGATGGCGTCGGTGTCCTGCTCGATCGACGGCTCCGGCACATCATCGAGCCGGATATCGCCGATCCCGTGAAACACAACAGCTTTCATGGTGTCCTCCAGATGAAGCCGGAGCCACCTCCGGCAAGGTCAGTCGGAGTACCTCAGCTGCAAGGAACGTTCCCAAGGGCCACCCCATACACCGCACAGGGCACGGAGGCCCGGCAGAGCGCGCCTGGCAATTTCTGCTACGCGCCTTGCAATCCATTCCGGCCTCGCGCAGGCCACCGGTAACGCGGCCAGAGGACACGCTGCGTCGTCGTGATGGCGTGCCACCCGGGCATGTCGATTGCTAAATCACAGCTGACGCGCGCACGGCGTTCCACGCACCTTTTCCGCACATCTGATCAGGCAGCCCGTTCCGCTTCTGACGCTGCCGCGCCCATACCAAGGAGACCCATCATGAAGCTGTACTACGCTCCCGGCGCATGCTCCCTTGCCGCACATATCGCCCTGATCGAGGCCGGCCTTTCCTTCTCCACCGAGCGCGTCGACCTGCGCGCCCAGCCGCATAAAACCGAGACCGGCGCTGACTACAACACCATCAATGCCAAGGGCTACGTGCCGACGCTGGCGCTGGAGAACGGCGAGCTGCTGACCGAGGCGGCCGTGGTGGTCCAGTACATCGCCGACCAGGCCCCGGACGAAGGGCTTGCGCCGGCGTGCAATACGCTCGAGCGCTATCGCCTGCAGGAATGGCTGAACTTCATTTCGTCGGAACTGCACAAGGGCTTCGGGCCGTTCTGGAAGCCCGGCACGCCGCAGGATCAAAAGGACGCGACGTGGGAACGCCTGTCACAGCGCTTCGACTGGCTGGCTCCGCAGCTTGCGGACAAGGACTATCTGATGGGGCGGTTCAGCGTTGCGGACGCCTACTTGTTCACCATCTTGAGATGGCCGGAACATTTCAAGCTGTCGCTTGAGCGCTGGCCGGCGCTGCAGGCATATCGCGCGAGGGTCGCCGCGCGTCCGTCGGTGCAGCAGGCGTTGAAGGATGAGGGTATCGGGTGAGCCGCAGCGCCGGTAGCGCGCGCCGGCTCAGCGACGCGCCAGCGCGGTGCCGCCCGGCGCGGCGAAACGGTTCGCCAGCAAGGCGGCCACGCGCGTGCGCTTTGCCGGATCGCCCGCCAGCACCACCAGTCCGCCAGCCACCGCCCGGTCCCAGGGGATCGCGCCGTCGAGCAAGCCGCGCAGCACCGCTTCGCCGGTGACCACCACGACGTCGCCTTCGGCGGGGCCCGCGGCGTGGTCGGCATGCTGGCCCGCATCCGCTGCCGCATGGGCCGTGCCGGCCGGTGCGTAGCGCGTCCAGAGCCGCGATTCAACCAGCAGCAGCGACACCGGCGGCAGCTTCGATCGCACTGACGCCAGCCGCTGCTCGAGCCGATGCACGGCCTGGTCCGCGCTCTCGCGCGGGCCGGCGCCGGCAGGCGCCGCATTGGGCGGCAGCATGCCCGCGCTGCGCGCGTCCAGCATGGCAAAGGCGACGCCGATCGAGGCCGGATGCGCCGCGCCCACTTCGTCGCCCAGCACGAAGTCGGAGCCGCATGCCAGCGCGGGTAGCGGAGCCAGGGCCAGGCAGGCGGCGGCCAGCGCGGACCTCAGTGTGAGAGCGCAGGCGGTCATGGCGTCACGATGTTGAACCAGAACGGGAACGAGTCGAGCAGTCCGAGCAGGTCGCCCAGCGCCTCGCGCCGGCCCTCGACCTTCATGTCGCCGCTGGCGATGGCGTTCTCGACCGTGGTCTGCTTGAGCTGGATCGCATCGAGCGTCGCCTTGGACAGCGTGATCTTCGCGTCCGCCTGCGGCAGTGGCTTGCCATAGTTCAGGACCGCGTTCTCCACCGCCAGGCCGTACTGCTTGTTCAGATCCGTAAAGTCCAGGTTGAGCGAGATCTTCTTGCCGGCCGCCTTCGGGCCGTTCAGGCGCACGGCCATGTAGTCGAACAGCATTTCCGGCGGCATCGCCTTGATGGTATCGGGGCTGGCGACATCGGTGCCGCCGGCCTTGGGCACGCCATTGCGCAGCTCGTACGCGCCCATCAGGTAGACCGAGCGCCACGGGCCGCTCTCGGCCTGGTAGCCGAGCTGCTCGAGCGAATCCGCCAGCAGGTCCTTGCCGGCCTTGCTGTCCGGGTTGGCGTACACCACATGCTTGAGCGCTTCCGCGGTCCAGCGGTAGTCGCCCTTGTCGAAATCTGCGCGGGCGCGGCGCAGCACCGCGGCCTCGCCGCCCATGTACTCGACGTACTTCTTCGCGGCCATCTCGGGCGGCAGGTTGTTCAGGTCCGACGGATTGCCGTCGTACCAGCCCATGTAGCGCTGGTACACCGCACGCGAGTTGTGGCGCAGCGTGCCGTAGTAGCCGCGGTTCGGCCAGAACTTGTCCAGCTCCGGCGGCAGCTTGATCAGCTCGGAGATCTCCTCTCCGGTATAGCCCTTGTTCATCAGGTTGACCGACTGGTCATGGGTGTACTTGTAGAGATCGCGCTGCTTCTTCCAGTAGTCGATGATCTTGGCATTGCCCCACATCGGCCAGTGGTGCGCCTGGAACTTGAAATCGACGTCCTTGCCGTAGGTCTCGATGGTCTCGTTCAGGTAGCTCGACCATTTCAGGGCATCGCGCACCTGCGCGCCGCGCAGCGTCAGGATGTTGTGCATGGTGTTGGTGGTGTTCTCGGCCATCCACATGCCCCGGAACTGCGGGAAGAAGGTGTTCATCTCCGCCGGCGCCTCGGTGCCCGGCGTCATCTGGAACACCATCCTGACGCCGTCCACCGTGATCTCCGTGCCGGTCTTGCTGACGATGTCAGTCGGAATGATCAGCCCCGCGGCCCCGGCGGACACCGTCTGCCCCAGGCCGCCATTGACGCCGCCGCGCGCGTTGCGCGGCAGCAGCGCCCCATACATGTACACCGCGCGGCGGCCCATGGCGTTGCCGGCGATGACGTTCTCGCTGATGGCATGCTCGGTGAAGCCCTGCGGGGCGAAGATCTTGACCTTGCCCGCCTTGACGTCGGCCTCGTCCACGATGCCCCGGACCCCGCCGTAGTGGTCGATGTGCGAGTGGCTGTAGATCACCGCGACCACCGGGCGCTGGCCCAGCGTCCTGGTCACGAAGTCGAGCGAGGCCTTGGCGGTTTCGGCGGAAATCAGCGGATCCAGCACGATCCATCCGGTGTCGCCCTGCACGAACGTGATATTGGACAGGTCGAAGCCACGCACCTGGTAGATGCGGTCCGCCACCTTGAACAGCCCGTGCTGCATGTTCAGTTGCGCATTGCGCCACAGGCTCGGGTTGACCGTGTCCGGTGCGGGCTTGTCGAGGCCAATGTAGCTTTTGTATTGTTCGAGGTCCCAGACCACGTCGCCCTTGGCGTTGCGGATCGTCAGCGTGTCGGGTTTTGCCACCAGGCCGCGCTGGGCATCCTCGAAATCAGAGCGATCGTTGAACGGCAGTTCATTCTGGACGGCGGCATTGGCGGCGCGCGTGGCGGCCGTGGCCGGCTTGCCGCCGACCGGCGTTTGCGCACTGCTCAGGGACGAAACGGCCATGGCCGCCGCAGTGGTCAGGATCAGTGCTGCCCGCATTGCCGCTCTCCAGGTTAGGGTGCTGGCCACGTGCGGACTGCAACGTGGCTCCTGGCGCAGGGTAGGCGCTTTGCCGGAGCAGGCGGAAGTGAAACTTTCGGAAGCGTGGTTTTAGCGTTTTCGATCAGCCGCAGAGAGAAAACCATCCGTAGGACGGCTACGGCAGAGTGGTTAAGGTCTCTCGGCCGCTTGTTATTCGCATCGATACCGGGACATCTGCGCACCGGCTCGCTGTACAGCCTCGGATGCTTTCTGGATCTGGGCGAAATTATTCGTGAGCATTGCCCGCTCGGAATGGCTGACCGCGGCCAGGTATGACTGGCGCAGTGACGGGCACACGATGCTTGATGCTAGTCGCTTCTGCCCCTCCTGGTCGAAGAACGAAGAGGGTTCAGAACGGTATTCCGCGTTTCGTTGGCCGATGGATTTCCTCACTGCTTCAGTCTTTGCGCCGTGCTGACACGGGGCGTCCTGCAACGTGACATGCCCCGCGGGGCTTCGACATTGATATATGGTCTGGCTTGAGGCATTCGTGGCCAAGGCAAACATCGCGAGCGTCAGATATTTCAGCATGACTGACCTCAAGCCACAGGTGTGCGCACGACCCGCAGCTTTCGTTCGTCCTCTGCCACGGAAGAACCAACTACCTTGGCCGGCAGAGGCGGGACAACGCTGATGTAGTCGCTGAGGATAGTGTTCAGATCCACGTCTTTGGACTTGTAGCGCATGATTGGAATGCCGGCCGATGCGAGAACGTCATTCTTTTGCTTGTCGCGCTTCTGAGCTGCTGCGCTACTGTGCGAGGCGCCGTCAAGTTCGATGACGTAGAGGGGTCGCATCGTTCGGCGCTCGCATACGAGATAGTCGACGTACTTCTGAGCGAAGAGATTCCTGGCGGCTTGTGACCTCCCTTTATGCTGCACAAACGCGGACATGGCGACCTGCGGAAAGACGTGCGTGTCTTTGAGCGCAGCGGTCAGCCGTTCGTAGAGATGTATCTCATCCTGCCGCAAGAACGGCGACCTGCGCCCAAAGCGGAAATCCCTGGATGAGCTTTTGCTGGCCGCTGCCGCCTTCAGCATGGCCAGAAGCACGACGGCAACGGCAAAAAGAACCAGCCCTGGCATCGCTTTCACATGACCCTCCTACGCATATTGTTTTGCGCGATGCTAAGCGGTCAGACAAGCTGGAAGCACCCCTCCATAGGAGGGCCCACTTGGGTTGGGATGCGCCAGCCGGCTTTTACCCCGTTCGACAGATCTTGCCAGCGCTTCAAAACGCGCACTGGAGAGGCGGCGTCTCACACGGAATACCATCGCCATCGCCATCGCCATCCATCTTCACCGCCGGACAGTTCTTCAGGTAAAAACGGGCTTCCGCGCAGGTAGCCTCTGGCTGCAGTGTTGCTTGCCCTCGCACGGCCGCCGGGCTCCATCCCGCGCCGCGCATTCAGCTGAACGATAACGACGCGATCAAGAGCCCGGTAGCAGCAGGTTACGGCGCAGCGCTGTTGCCGCATGAGGCCACTACGCCATTGCCCGACAGTCGCATCGTCATGCGGCCGCTGCGGCCGGCGTTGTGGCGACGGCTCGGTATTGCCTGTCGTGGGGGGTTGCGTCGAGCGCTCCACGCAACATGTGCCGGATGTGTTGTGGGATTTGCGCTTGCCGTAGGCGTTGCACCCGGAACAAACGTCGTGTTCCCACGTCTCCGCCCGCCGATAACGCCGCAGCATCACAGTCTTAAATTAACTTCATATTGCCTGCCCCGCCGCCGCTGACTAGTATTCTGAGACAAAAACCAAGGGGGGCTTCCATGCGGCCGATTCAGGTTTCCCTCGCAGGCAGGCGATGCTCCGGCGACTGGCTGCACGCACAGGCCCGCCACGGCCTGCCGATCCTCCCCGACGCGCCCACGGCGTCACGCCACCGCCGGCCTCATCGCTACCGACACCCCCAGCCCGCCGCCTGATCCACCCCGGCAGCGCCGCGGCGGATGGCAGGTGCAGATAGCGCGCCCGTACCGCAACGCCGCTGCCGATGATCTCCCTTTCGTGCGGGGGCAAGATGCGCGTAGTGCTGTATCACGACGATCGTGCCAGGCTCGAGCGCGATTTGCACGAGCATGGCCTGCCGGACCACCTGCCGCTGGACGAGAATGCGCGCGGCATGCTGGCGGTGCTGGTGGTGGCCGACGGCAATCGCGTCACCGAGGCGGCGCAGCGCTGGCTGCGCGCCGAGCCGCGCGCCGACGCGTTTATCGCCGGGTGCACCGCCGCGACCCGCTGCCATTGCATCCCCGAGGCGTGGTGGCCGGCGGCGCTGTGCGACCTGGTCTGCGCGCCGGATCATGACGCGTTGCTGACCGAACTGGCCGCGCGGCTGTGCCGCCTGGCCGAGATCGAGGCGGTGCTGGAGGCGCCGTGGCTGCGCGAGCGCGCCGTCGGCGACTCGCCGGCATGGCGCGGGACCTTGCGCGCGGTGGCGCAGGTGGGCCGCTATGGCCGCGGCACCTGCCTGCTGCTGGGCGAAAGCGGCTGCGGCAAGGAGTTGCTGGCGCGGCTGATCCACGATCTCGATCCGGAGCGCCATCGCGCGCCCTTCGTCGTGGTGGATTGCACCATGCTGAGCCCGGAGCTGTCGGGCAGCGAGCTGTTCGGCCATGCCAAAGGCGCCTTCACCCACGCCGTCTCGGCTCGCGACGGTGCGGTGGCGATGGCCGATGGCGGCACGTTGTTCCTGGATGAGGTGGGAGAGCTGCAGCTGCCGTTGCAGGCGCGCCTGCTGCGCGTGATCCAGGAACGCATGTACAAGCGCGTGGGCGAGGATACCTGGCGCAAGTCGGATTTCCGGCTGACTTGCGCGACCAACCGCGATCTCGAAGCCGAGGTGCAGGCCGGCCGGTTTCGCGGCGACCTGTACTTCCGCATTACCCAGTGGACCGTGCGCGCGCCCACGCTGGCCGAGCGCCGCGAGGATATCCCGCTGCTGGTGCGGCATTTCCTGGCCGAGAGCCTGGCCGGAACGGGACCGGGCATGCCGCACGTCATGCCCGAGGTCATGCACTACCTGGTGACGCGCGACTACCAGGGCAATGTGCGTGAACTGCGCAACGTGGTGTCGCGCCTGGCCGAGCGCCAGCGCGGCTTCCAGGTGATCAGCACTGGCGGGCTCGACGGCCCCATGCCGGGGATGCGGACCGAACTCGCGGCGGACATCGTCAACCCGTGGCCGGAAATGCTGCGGCATGCCATCGAAGGCGCACTCGATGCAGGGCTCGGCCTGAAGCATATTGGCCAGATCGCCGAGTCCATGGCGGTGCAGGTGGCCGAGAGCCGCCACGGCTGCACCAGCCGCGCCGCGGAACTGCTGCAGGTCACGCCCCGGGCGCTGCAACTGCGCCGGCAAGTGCGGCCAGCGCCGCCGGCGTGAAGCCGTGGCCTGGGCGCGAATGCCGTTCAGTTAACCACCGTCGTTCCCGCGCAGGCGGGAGCCCGGTGGCTTCAAAGGACGCTGGATTCCCGCCTGCGCGGGAATGACGGTGGTGTTTGATGCCTTGCCTGAACGGCATCAAGGCCTGTGCGCGCATTCCTTCTGACGGAGGTTCGCGCCGGCAGCGCTACGCGCGCCAGCAGGCGCAATGCATTGCCGCCCGCCATGCGCGCAAAGGCTTCCGGCGTGGGACGCAGCGCGCGCAGCTTGGCCAGTTCCAGGCCCGGGTGCAGCCACGGGCCATCGGAACCGAACAGCAGCTTGCCGGGGCCGGCGCGCCGGAACGCTTCTTCCAGCACGTCGAAGCGCCGCACGCCCGAGGTATCGGCAAACAGGTTGGGATAGCGCGCAATCAGGTCCACCACCTGGCGCTGCGCCGCCCAGTCGTCGGCAAAACTGCCCAGGTGCGCGAACACGAACGCCACCTCGGGATGCGTCTGGGCCAGCAGGCGCAGCGCGCCGGTCTCGCCGCCGGGGTCGTACAGCACCGGCAGCCGCCAGTGGCGCGCGGCATCGCAGACCTGCCGGTGGATCGGGGCATCGTGCCGATGGACCTTGATGCCGCGCAGGCCCAGCCGCAGTACGGCTTCCTCGATCATGCGGTGCGTGCGTGCCCGGTCGCGTTCGGCATGGATCATCGCAAAGCCGGTAAAGCGCGCGGGATCGGCGCGCGCCAGCGCCGCCACGTCGCGGTTGCCTTGCACGTAATCCGACTGGAACACGGGCAGCAGCACCGAATGCGCGATGCCGGCCTGCCGCGCGCGCCGGGCATAGTCGGCGAGCGGCGCGGTGGTGTCCCACGGTCCCGTCATGCCGTCGCCCTGCCCGGCATGAACATGGAAGTCGACGATCATCGCGACAGCTCGAAGCGCTGGCCGGGCCCGTACTGCAAGTCATTGCCGGCGCCGGCGAGGATGCCGGCCGGGACCAGGTTGCGGATCGACAGGCCGCTGCCGACGGTCACCGTGCCGCGCAGCTTGTCATTGGCCAGCGCGAAGCCCCGGTTGCCAAGCGTGCGCACGATGGCGTGCTCGACCGCCGCGCGCTCGCCGGCGCTGGCCACATTGGCCGTCCATACGGTCAGCGGGGGCGCACAAGGACACGAAGCACCGGCGCGCGCGCTGCCCTGGCGCGCGTGGTACCAGCCATGCACGCCCAGCCGCGCCGGCAGGCTGGCCGCCGTGCCGACATAGACCGGCGTCGCACCGCGCTGGAACAGGTAGACGCCACCGCCGCGGGTTGCGCGCGCGGCGGCGTCCAGGCTCGGCCAGCGGCGCCATTGCAGCGTCACGTTGGCGGATTTGGGCGCTGACTCGAACGCCAGTTCGGCAAGCGCAGGCCCGCCCTCGTACCGGCTCGCCGGCGCACGCCACCGGTCCAGGCTGAGCCCGACCAGCGACAGGCGTCCCGCGTGCTGGCGGGCCAGCAGGCAAGCGCGGCAGCACGCGCCGCCGTATGCGCCGCCGTATGCGCCACCACTGTCCAGCCGGCTCTCATACCGCGCCGTGCCGAGGCGCGAGGGCGTGCCGACGCGCCGTGCGCGGGCCACCAGCTGGCGCAGGTCGGTCAGCAGCGCCTGCGGCGGCGTGCCGGCCGGATACCGCCGCACCTCCGCCAGCAGACGCAGCAGCCGGCGCATGCGCCATGGCGCCAGTTCCAGTGTTTCACCTTCCGCAGTCTTGAACATGGAGGCTCTCCCGATAGGCCGGCGGCGCACGCCCGCGCGGCACGGCCGGCTGGCCCGCCAGCAAGGCAAGCGCCGCCAGCAGGCCGTCAATCTCTTGCGGCGCGTGGCTGGCGCGCACCACCACTGCCACGGCGCAGCGCCCTTCGGCCTGCCGCAGCAACGCCGTGCGGAATCCCGCCGCGCGCAGCCCCGCGTGCAGGGCACGGGTGCGCTCGGCCGACCCCAGCCGCAATTGCTGCATGGGGTGCAGCGGCACGCTGATCTGCAGGTCCGGCAAGCGGTGCTGCGCCAGCCAGCGCAAACCCCGCCGCAGGCGCCGCACCCGCGCCAGCAGCGCCGCCCGCAGCGCGTCGCCGTCGCGGCGGTTGCGCGCCAGCGCGTTCAGCCCGGCCAGCAGCGCGGCCTGCGAGGCGGCGCTGCAATGCGCCTGGGTCGGGCCGTCGCGGGCGATCTCGCTCACCAGCGCGGCGGGCCCGCACAGCGTGGCCAGCGGCGCGCCGAAGGCCTTGGCCCACGATGCCAGCAGCAGCACCGGCTCGGCGGGCGCCAGGCCCGCGTAGCGCAGCAGTCCGCCGCCGCCGCTGCCCCATGGCCGTCCCGGGCCGGGTTGCGCACCGGCCAGGCCCAGCAGCTGGGTGTGGTCCGCCACCACCAGGCCGCCACGCTCGCGCACCAGCGCGAGATAGCGGCGCAGCGCCACGGGCGCGCCTTCGCGGCGCGTGCCGTCGGTCACGAGCGCGGGCGGACGAGTGCCGGTGTGCTGGCGCAGCCGCCGCGCCAGATCGGCCAGATCGGCATGGCGGAACAGCGTGACCGGGACCCCGAGCCCGCGCACCCGCTCGAGCCCCCAGCGCATGACCGGATAGAGCGTGTCGTCGGCCACCAGCGCGTGCGTGCGCCCGATCCGGTCGAACAGGTCGAGCGACAGATGCAGCGTCGACGGCCCGGCCAGGCCGGCCTCGCAACCCTGCAGCGCCGCTGCCTGCGCCGCCAGCGTGCCCGCCAGCGGCGATACCGCCAGCGCGGCGGGCGTGCCGGTGGTGAGCGCCGCATAGCTGCCCAGTTGCGCGGCGGGATGCGACATGCCCAGGTAGAGCGCCGACGCGAAATCGATCATGGCCGCCTGCCCCTCCGCTTTGCTTGCAGCTGCCGCCGTGACACGGTGGACATCCGTCCGCCCCGGACATCCACCGCGGCCCTTCAGGCCACCCGCGCGCCACGGTGCTCCTGCAGCCGGCGCAGCAAGTGCATGCCGGGCACCTGCACGTCGACCGGCTCGGCGCCGATATCCACGCCGGTGACGGCCCGGTACGAATGGATATAGGTCTGGATCTCGGGGCGGAAGTACGCCGCCCAGTTCGCCGCGTTGGACGGATCGTTGACCGAATTCCAGTCGCTCCAGCGGATCGACGACACGATCTGTTCGCCGGTGGTGGCCAGCTGCCAGAACTGGTACGTGTTGGTATCGCCCCAGCCCTGCAGCTTGCGCATGCTTTCCACCGAGTGCATCCACGGCTCCGGATACGCGATCATCGAGCGCCGCGGCAGGAACTCGCGGAATTCGGGCCGCGCCAGGATCCACTGCTGCATCATCATCTCGATGCGCGAGGTGGTCGGCAGGTCGCCAAACTGGTTGTGCGCGCCCTCGGACAGGATCAGGTGCACCTCGCGCAGCGCGTTCAGCAGCGGGAAGCCATCCGGCACCACGGTGGTATCGTCGGCCTGCCGGAAGAACGGCACGCACAGGTTCAGCAGCGTATGGAACGCGCCCAGGAACTTGCTGCGGCTGTCGGCCGGCTGGATGCGCGGCACCGCGCGCCCGAACAGGCGGAAGCCATACTCGTGCAGGTACTCGGCCGCGCGCCGCTCGATCGGCAGCCGGTGCTGCTCATCCTGGACCCAGCCCCAGATGATGTTGCTCACCGGCCGCAGCGGGTCCAGCTCGAGCTGGTTGAGCGGATCGCCGGGCCCGCCGGACAGGTTCTGGAAGCGGCGCGAGATGGCGTTCATGGTCTGCACCAGCTGCAGCTCCTCCATCCAGTAGCTCCAGATCAGCTCGATCAGCGGCGGCGCGCCCAGCTTGGCCGAGATATCGTTGTTCCAGTGCTGCAGCCACAGGCAGCCGTCGCCGCACGGGCCGTCGTCGCGCGGCACCAGCTCGCGCGAGTCCGACAGCGCCTCGGCGGGATGGGTGGCGGGTGCCGTGGCGCCGGAACGCGCGATGGATTCGCGCATGCCGTCGACGGTGCGCCCCGCGTCGGTGCCCTGCAAACCCTGCACCACGCGCTCCAGGTAAGGCAGCGTCGGCGACGCGCCCTTGCCGAAATACTGGCCCGCGATCTCCTCCACCTGCGCCGGCTCCAGGTTCATGCCGAGCCGGTCATTGGCCAGGTGGATCGCGGCCGGGTCGGTCCTGAGCAGCCTGGCGATAGTGCCGCTGTCGCGCACCGACGGCACCACGGCGCCCCACGTCACCACGAAGGCCTCGGTGGCCACCTTCAGCGCGCGGTAGGCATCGGTGTCCGAGAACGGCAGGAAGCGGCGCCGGCTCAGCCGCGCGGCTTCGTCGTACAGCGCCGGGCCGGCGGCTGCGCCCGCGCGCGCCGGGACCGCGCTGTTGCCGAAGAACAGCAGGTCCACCTGGCGCGCGTAGTTCTCCCAGCTCAGCATGTCGGCGTTGCGCTTGATCAGCAGCCACAGCGCCCAGTCCCCGGTCAGGTCGCGCGAAGTGCGCTTGAGGCTGAATGCCGGCTCGCGGTAGTCCTTCACGCCCACCGGGCCGGAACGCGCCCCGATCGGGTCGAACTCCGCGGCGCTGTTGTCGCCGCCTTGCGGTTCGGCATCGTCGCCGGCGTCAGGGTGCGGCGGCGCCTTCAGCCGGCCCGGCACGATGACTTCGCGCCGGCTGCCCAGCCTGGCGGCGGCGTCGAACAGCAGATCGTCCGGAACGCCCAGCGCCGCCAGCTTGCGCATGGTGTGCGCGACCTCGGTGAGCGCCGCGGGCAGCCCCTCTTCCCTTTGGCCCCAGGCAGGCGAGGGCCCGACGCGGATCTCCAGCCTGGCCTCCTTGCCGGGCTTGAGGCGCAGCTGCTCCATCTCGCGCGGCTCGCCTTCGCTGGCGTACACCGCCAGCTTCAGGTACTTCTGGCCTTCGGCCAGCCTGGTGAAGTCATAGTGCCAGTCGCCGTCGGTATTGCCCGTCGGCACCAGCGCGTACTCCACGCGACCCGACTCCGTGCTCGTGTTCATCACGTTTCTCCTTCAGCAAATCACGCGTAGGCCGCGACCGGCATGCGCACCGGCTGCCGTCGCTGGTTCAGCGCCTCGCTCAGCTGCGCGCTGCCGGCGCTCCAGGGCAGATAGCCGGCCAGTGCCCAGCGTTGCAGCAAGGCCGAGATGGTGCGCAGCTCGACGTCGGGCGCGAGCAGGCCGCTGTAGCGGGCCTGCCCCAGCACCGCGAACGCCAGCGTCGGGGTATCGGCCAGGTACTGGTGCGGGCGCGACCGCACCAGGCGCCAGAGCCGCAACAGGTTGTCGGGATGGCGGCCGGGCAGCCGCAGCGCCTGCCCCAGCGTGCGCCCGCCCAGCCGCGGCGCGCGCAACGCGAGCAGCCTGGCGACGAACGCCGGGATCGACTGGTCGAGCTGCGCGAACGCGCGCCGTTGCGCGGCGCTCATCTGCCAGCGCGGATAGAGCCGCTCCCATACCTGCTCGAGCACATCCCACTGCGGATGCGGATACAACGCCCGCCCCATCGCCACCGACAGCTTCACGCGGATCCACGGCGCCGGATGCGGGTCGTCGAGGTTGATGCGCAGCACGAAGGCGCGCGGCAGGCTCACCACGCTCATCAGCCCGCAGGTGGCGGTAATGCCCACCCGCGACACCGCCCACAGGTCGGCGACGATCTCGCTGATCCAGCGCTCCCAGGCGCGCCAGACCTGCGGCGGCACCGATGCAGCAGGCGGCGCGCCGGCATCGCCCGACACCAGCCGCAGCCCGCGGCGGCCGTCGCCCGCGGCGGCACGGCGGTACGCATTGGCCAGGTCCAGCAGCGCGGCCGCCTGGTGTCCCACCTCATGGAACAGCGACGCCGCCAGGCCGGTGCCGACCATGCGCTCGCGCGGCATGCGGATCACGGCCACCGGATTGGCGCCGCCGCCGGGCAAGCGCGTGCGCGCCCGCCGGATCGCGCCGCCATGGCCGCGTTCGACATAGCAGATCACCTCCGGCAAGGCGATGGCCACGCCGGGCTGCCGCAGCCCGTCGCGCGCGGCCACGTCCAGCCCCGCCAGCCAGACGCCGGTGCCATGC
This sequence comes from Cupriavidus taiwanensis, assembly GCF_900249755.1. Classification (NCBI taxonomy): domain Bacteria; kingdom Pseudomonadati; phylum Pseudomonadota; class Betaproteobacteria; order Burkholderiales; family Burkholderiaceae; genus Cupriavidus; species Cupriavidus taiwanensis. The sequence continues at coordinate 300,226 of NZ_LT976854.1, read as the reverse complement.
TGGCTGCGCTGCGTCAGCACTTCGGCAAAGATCTCGAAATGCGTGAGCGCGGCGTGGAAATACAGCTTGAGCATGGCATAGCGCCGCTGCGCGCGGGCCACCGCGGCCGGCTCGGGCCGCGCCGCGCGCAGTGCGCAGAGGAAGCGCGCAATGCGCCGCCGCAGCTGGTGCCGCGCCGCCTGCATATGGCGCTCGATGGCACTCATGGCCTCGTCGCTGATATTGGCGGCGGGGACCATCGGCATCTGCAGCGCGTAGGGCAGCTGCGCATCCAGGCGGGCGCGGATGCCGAGCACCTCCTGTTCCAGCAACCGCAGGGCGTGGGCGCAAGCGTTCATGACGGCGGCCTCGGAGTCGTATCGCGAAGGTGGGCAGCGTGCGCGCGGCTCAGAACATCGGCCGCGGCGGCGCCAGGTACAGGATCAGCGCGCGCCCGTTGCGCGAACGCCGCCACTGCCCGCCCATCGGCAACGCGGCCGCGCCGCCTGGCGCGGCCACCCCGTTGCCGCACGACGGGCACGACACCGCGCCGCCGTTGGCATAGCCCGCATAGCCGCCATTGGGCGCGCGCACCGCGGCGGCCAGGCTGGCCACCGGCTGCGCTGCGGCGGCGCCGCCGGCGGCCGGCCCGAAGATCGGCGGCGTGCCCAGTTGCCGCGCCGCCGCCACACCGTTCTGCGAAATCGTGCGCATGGCGGGGAGCAGGCCCGGCGCAACCTGGCGCGCTGCCTGCAGGAACGCCGCGCGCGCGGCGCGCGACGGCGGGACGTTGCGCGGCATGGTCAGCAGATTGCGGGTCGCCTGCTGGCCGATGCGCACCACGCGGCGCGCCACCTCGAACTCGCGGTCCTCGTTGCTCAGCCCCTCCAGCTCGAGCCCGAGCGCGCTGCCGGCCATGCTGGCCAGCTTGCCGCCGATCGCGCCGCCCGCCCCGGGCACCACCAGGTTGCCGAGCGCGCTGCCGACCACCGGCAGCGCCGCCTTGGCCGCCGAACGCAGGATGCCGCCCAGCGCCTTGCCCGCCGACGACTTCGCAAAGCTGCTGGCGGCGCGTCCCACCGAACGCACCAGGCCGCCCAGGAACTGCTCCATTTCCTGTTCGCTGTTGACGGCCAGCAGCTCGGCCGCCAGTTCCATCTCCTGCATCTCGCCGGAGACCTCTTGCTCGAACTCGTTCTCGAATTCCCCCTCGCCCTCGAATTCGCCTTCGAACTCCGTTGCCATGCCGCCGAGTTCCTGGCCCAGCTCGCCAGCCTCCATCAGCTCCGAGGCCAGCTCCTGTTCGAGCTCGTTGTAGCCGGTACCCCATCCGCCCGGCCTGGAAGTCCCGATATCGTGCATTTGCAGCTCCTTTCAGGTTAGGTTGGCGAGCCGCAGCGGAACTCGCGTGCCCATCTTGTGCACGCGCCGTGCCAGCCTACGCACAACGTCTAAGTCCCTGAAAAGGCGAGATATTGGGAAACGCCCCGGGGCCGGCGGCGAATCGCGCTTCGCGCGGGGCCGGCCGGGGGTGCGCGATCAGGCGAAGCGCGCTTCGCTGCCCGCCCGTCATTTGCGCAAGAGATGCGGCGGGAGCTCGTGCCCCCGCCGCCGTTCCGCCTACTTGACGCAGGCAAGGTTCACCGCAAGGCCGCCCCAGTCGGTGGCCTGGTTGTTGTCGACCTGTACCTGCAGCTTGTCGCCATGGGTGATCGTCCCGACCGGCACGGCCTCGCTGCAGTGCTGCTGGCCGTTGGTGATCTTGCAGCTCAGGGCGTTGACCGGTGCCAGCATCACGGACGCCCCGGAGCCGGTCACCTTGTGCACCGAGATGTCGAGCGTGCCCTGCACCTTGCCCAGCGTGCTTGCCGTCAGCGTGACGCGCGTGCAGTCGTAGGGAATCACGACACCGAAGTCCGACGGCAACGGTACCGCGCCGCCGGCGCCGGTCATGGCATAGCGGCCGCGGCTGAGCGAATCCGGCACGTTGAAGTTGCCGTTGTAGACGGTGCCGCTGGCCATGGTCACGCCCGTCGTCGGCCACTTGCCGTCCTGCTTGGGCCCGTACATGGTCCACGTGGTGGTGTCGAAATAGAAGTCGCCGTTCACGCCGATGTCGTCGGTCGGTGCGCCGCTGCCGTACAGCACGTGGCCGCCGTTGCCAACCGTGGTGCCGCCGGTGCCACCGGTACCGCCGCCCGGCTGGCTGACCAGCGAGACGCCTGCCGGCCATACGCCGTCGGCCTTCGGCCCGTACAGCGTCCAGGTGCTGGTGTCGAGGTAGTAGTCGCCGTTGCTGCCGAGGCCGTTATCCGGCGCGCCGGTTCCCGACAGCACCGTGCCGCCGCTGGGCGGCGGCGTGCCGGTGGCGCTGCCGAGCGGCACGCCCGCCGGCCACGTGCCGTTGGCCTTGGGGCCGAACAGCGTCGAGGTCGAGGTGTTGATGTAGTAATCGCCGTTGTTGCCGACGCTGTCGGTCGGATCGACCGAGCCGGACAGGATGGTGTTCCCCGCCGCACCGGTATTGCCGCCCGGACCCGCCAGCGAAACCCCGGCGGGCCACGCGCCATTGGCCTTGGGACCGAACATCATCCACGTCACGGTGTTCAGGTAGTAGTCGCCGTCCTCGCCGATCTCCGGCCTTGGATCGGTGGTGCCGGACAGCATGGCACTGCTGGTCGCCGCAGCCGGCGCGGGTGATGACGGAGCGGTGGGTGTGCCTGTCGACGTGCCTGTCGACGTGCCTGTCGACGTGCCCGGCGAAGTGCCCGGCGAAGTGCCCGGGCCGGCGCTGGCGCTGGTAGAGGCCGGTTCGCCCCCTCCGCCGCCGCCGCAGCCGGCGAGCGTGATGACAAGGCAGGCGAATGGCACGGCGGCCATTCTGATGTGGGCGTTTTTCATGGGCTCCCCTTCCTCGGACTCTGCGGTCGTAAAGGCCGTAACGGTCGACGGCAGCGAAGGCGCCATCGATGAACCCAATCTAGTTGGCGGAAATGGAATGGAAAATCGGCTCGAAGGATGACCCAGGTATGTGTCCGGAATGAAACGCTGCGGGCGATGCGCCGCGTCGCGCGGAACCAGTCGCCGCCACGGACCCGATCACCGGGAAAAAATGCCGGCCATCGTCGATGGCCGGCACCAAGGGAAACCGACTACGCGGACACCAGAGCGCAGAATTGCTCCAGATCGATGTTGCCGCCACTGATGACAATGCCGACGCGCTTGCCCTTGAGGGCGTCCTTCATGTTCAGGGCCGCGGCCAGTCCCAGGCAGCCTGTAGGCTCCACGATCATCTTCATGCGCGTCGCAAAGAACTTCATGGCTTCGACCAGTTCCGCGTCCGTCGCCGTCACGATATCGTCGACATCGCGCTTGATGATGGCGAAGGTGTAGTGGCCGAGATGCGGGGTCTGCGCGCCGTCGGCGATGGTCCTGGGCGTGTCGATATGGACGATTTCACCGCTGCGAAACGACTGCTGGCCATCGTTGCCGGCCTCCGGTTCCACCCCGTAGAGCTGGCACGCCGGCGCCAGCGCGCGCGTCGACAGGGCCGTGCCTGACAGCAGGCCGCCGCCGCCCAGCGGTGCGAACAGCGCATCGAGCGGGCCCACTTCCTCGAACAGTTCCTTGGCCACCGTGCCCTGCCCGGCCAGGACATCGGGATGGTCGTAGGGCGGTATCAGCGTCAGGCCTTGCGCTTGCGCCAGCTTGCGGCCGATCGCCTCGCGGTCCTCGGTGTAGCGATCGTAGTGCACGACGGTGGCACCGTAGCCCTTCGTTGCCGCCACCTTGGCGGCGGGTGCGTCGTGCGGCATCACGATGGTGGCGGGCATGCCAAGCAGCTTTGCCGACAGCGCAATTCCCTGCGCATGATTGCCGGACGAAAACGCCACCACACCCGCGCGGCGCTGCTCGGGCGAAAATTTCGACAGCGCATTGAAGGCGCCACGGAACTTGAAGGCGCCCATGCGCTGAAAATTCTCGCACTTGAAGAAAACCTCCGCGCCGATGATCTCGTTCAAGGTGCGCGAGGTGTTGACCGGCGTGCGGTTTGCAAAGCCGGAAAGACGCGCGGCCGCAGCCTCCACGTCGGCAAAAGTGGGCAGGGTAAGGTTCGTCATGGGAAATCCGATCGTCGATAAGAGTTACCAGGGCCAGGCGGCAAGCGTACCCCTGCCGCCGGCCACTGCGATTCGTAGGGAAATCGTGCGACGAAGGGATCGTGGTGCCACGCCAGGTCCGCGTTGACAGGTGGCATCATGCACTCGATTTGGACTGAGCAGCAAGCGATACTGTGGCTGGAGCATCGCCGAACCGCTATCTCGGCGGGCATCGCTTGTCGGCCAGCACGAAGACGGCCGCTATTGCCGCGCAAGCATAAGGTTCAGGTTCTGCACCGCCGCCCCGGACGCGCCCTTGCCAAGATTATCGAAAACGGCGGATAGCAGGACGTGCCCGTGTTCCGTGCTCGGAAATACGCTCAAGTGCATGTCATTCGTACCGTTCAGCGCTTGCGGATCCAGGTGTTTCAGGGCGCCCGATTCGTGCAGCGGCAAGACGCGTACGTGAGTTGCCTCGGCATAGTGGCGCGTGAGGCAGGCGTGCAACGTGGCGCCATCCACGCCGGGTGCCAGCAACTGCAACGACAGCGGCACCGTCAGCACGATGCCCTGGCGGAACGCTCCGTATGCAGGGACAAAAATGGGAGGCTGCGCGAGCCCGGCGTGCTGCCGGATCTCCGGCACATGCTTGTGCGCGAGTTCCAGGCCATAGACCTGGTATGACGGCGCTTTGTCAGCTGCCGCCCCCTCATATTCCTCCACGCCGGCGCGTCCGCGTCCGGAGTAGCCGGATACCGCATGAATGCTGATCGGGTAATGGTCCGGTATGAGCCCGGCGTGCACCAATGGACGCAGCAGGCCGATCGCACCGGTCGGATAGCAACCGGGGTTGGTGACCCGGCGTGCGTTGGCAATGCGCTCAGCCTGGCCCGGCGCCATCTCCGGGAATCCGTAGGTCCAGTCCGGCTGTGTACGGTGGGCGGAGCTGGCGTCGATCACCCGGACGGCAGGATTGACGATGGCGCCCACGGCCTCGCGCGCGGCGGCGTCCGGCAAGCAGAGGATGGCGATGTCGCAGGCGTTGATGGCTTGCGCGCGACGCCGCAAGTCTTTGCGCTCCGCTGCGGCGAGCGTCATCAGCCTGATGTCGGTCCGGTTACGCAGCCGTTCGTGGATCAGCAAACCGGTGGTGCCCTGGTCGCCGTCGATGAAAACGATGGGAGAGCTCATACGTGAATGACTCCGCTGACTGTGGGGTTGAACAGATAAGACGAGCCCCTATGTTGCGCGGACGTCTAGAATAGACAAAGTTGAATTTCATAACGAAAACATTCAGCTTTTCTGAATCTGGACTTCGTCATGCGAGAGATCAGCCTGGACCGCCTGCGCACCCTGGTCGCCGTTACCGACCGTGGTTCATTTGCCGATGCGGCGCGTGCCTTGCACCTGGCGCCGCCGACGGTCAGCCTTCATATCGCCGAGCTTGAAGACCGCATCGGCGCTCCACTGCTGTCACGCAAGCGCGGACATGTGGGACCGACGTCAATCGGCGAAGTACTGGTGGAGCGCGCGCGCCGGCTGCTGGCCGACGCGGAGCAGGCATTGGACGATATTCAACGCCAGGTAGACGGGCTCGAAGGGCGTGCGCGCCTTGGCGCGTCCACGGGCGTGATCGCGCACCTGCTGCCGCAAGCGCTCGAGGCCCTGCGCCAGCAACATCCCGCCATCGACATCCAGATTGCCGTGCATACTTCGGAAGAAACCCTGTCCCGGCTGGTGGATGGAACGCTGGATGTCGGCGTGGTCGCGCTGCCTCAGCCCCCGGTCGCCGGACTGGTGATCAAGCCCTGGCGCCGCGACCCTGTGATGGCCTTTGTGCCGGCGCATTGGCGGAGTCCGGCCCGCGTTACCCCGGAATGGCTCGCCGGCCAGCCGCTCATCCTCAATGACGCGACCACACGTCTGTCACGTCTGACTGCGGAGTGGTTCGCGGCCGCAGGGCACCATCCGGTGCCGCGCATTCAGCTCAACTACAACGACGCGATCAAGAGCCTGGTAGCGGCAGGTTACGGCGCAGCGCTGTTGCCCCATGAGGCCACTACGCCATCGCCCGATAGTCGCATTGTCATGCGGCCGCTGCGGCCGGCGTTGTGGCGACGGCTCGGTATTGCGCATCGTGCGGGGTACGTCGAGCGTTCCACGCAGCATGTGCTGGATGTGTTGTGGGATTTGCGGTTGGCGTAGGGGTTGGGCCTTTAACAAGCATCTCTTCACCCGGGACGACCGAGTCCACTCGGCGTGTTGTTGCCTCGGCACCCGCGATTCCAACGGGTCGTACAATCTATCCGGGCCGCAAGCATGCGGAAGGATGGGACAGTCACTCAATGTCATGACCCTAAAGCAACTCGAAGCGTTCTATTGGGCGGCAAAGCTGGGCAGCTTCGCCATTGCGGCGGATCGTCTTCACGTTACGCAGTCATCGCTATCGAAGCGGATTGCTGAACTCGAGGCATCCATCGGGGGAACGCTTTTCGACCGTTCAAGCCAGCGAGCGGTCCTGACCGACCTGGGCCAGCGCATGGTGCCGTTGGCAAATCAGATGCTCTCGCTGAGTGACAGCGTCAAAGGGCTGGTCGCAGCGACCGAAGGTCTGCATGGGGTCTGCAAGTTTGGCATCAGCGAACTTGGCGCATTGACCTGGTTGCCAACGTTCGTGGCCACGCTACGAGAATCGCACCCGAACCTGGTGCTTCGCCCTTACGTCGATCTTGCGCGGCAACTGGAACGCCGCGTAGCGCGAGGAGAGCTGGATTTCGCGGTGGCCCCGGGACCATCACACGATAGCGAGTTGCAGGCCGAGGTCATGAGCGAGGTCCGGTTTGCCTGGATGGCATCGCCTTCCCGGGTGGGCAGCAACCGTGTCCTGCGTCCCGAGGACTTCGAGCGGCACCCCGTGATTACGATGACGGAGGATTCTGGCCTGACGCGCGCGTTTGACAAGTGGGCGGCCGCACAAGGATTGCAGGTCCAGCGCATCCTCGCCTGCAACAGCCTGATGGCAATCACCGGGCTGACAGCGGCCGGGGTAGGCATCAGCTTCCTGCCGGCCGACTACATGCACATGTGGGTGCAGCGAGGATCATTGCGCGAACTGTCGAGCGAACCGCCTCTGCCGACGCTCGACTACTGCTTCTTGTGGCGACGCGACGACAATCGCAACCTGGTTCTCAGGCTTCGGGAATACGTACGCGAGGCTGTGAACTATTCGATCGGTCCTATGACCCGGAACTAGCTCCAAGAGGCTCATAGTTCGCTTCGGTAGCGGAATGTCGCCTGGTGATTACCCGAGTCTTTCCATTTTCGAATAACAACCCATTCGATTAAATCGCTTTTCAGCATAGAAGTGTTGCCCCATGATGTGTCCACAGCAATGACACAGAACATTCGGAGACGACACGTGAAATGCTTGACCGTCATTCGCAAGCTCGCAGGCGCTTGCCTCATCGCAGCCATCACCCCCGCCGCACAGGCGGCCTGGCCCGACGACCAGCCTATCGAGGTCGTTGTCGGCTTCGCCCCTGGCGGCGGCACCGACCTGATGGCTCGCTCTCTTGCACCGTTTATCCAGAAGCGTCTTGGTGGCAAGGCTCGCGTAGTGGTCATCAACAAGCCGGGCGCTTCCGGCGAAATCGCAAACGCATACGTCGCACGCGCCAAAGCGGATGGCTACACGCTCGGCATCATCAATGTTCCGGGCTTTGTGTTCCTGCCGCTGTCAAAGAAGACGCAATACCACGTCGAGGATTTCACTCTGCTGGCGCGAATTGTGAATGACCCAACGGTCCTTGTCGCGAAGCGCGACGCCAAATACGCAACGCTCGGCCAAACGGTCGACGCCCTGAAGAAGGATCCCGGGTCGCTCTCCTTCGGCTACAACGGCGTCGGGACGAACGGGCATCTGGCATTGATCCAGCTGCAGGCTATCGCGAAGGTCGAGGCCAACGACGTGCCGTTCAAAGGCACCGCGGAATCCAAGACGGCACTCATGGGCGGTCACGTCGACTATGCCTTTGTCAGCGCTGCAGAAATGCCCGAACTTCGGAGCGCCACCGCAAGCCTGAAAGCCGTAGCGCAGTTCGGCGAGCAACGCTCGAAGGCACTGCCGAACGTTCCGACCGCAGCGGAGGCCGGTTACAAGATGACCATGACGTCCGAGCGCGGTTTCGCTGCGCCGAGGGGGATGTCCGCTGAAATCGCCGCGCGTCTGCAAAAGGCAATCGCCGAAAGCGTCGCCGACCCCGAGTTCATCAAGATCGCAAGCAACGACGCGCCGGTTCTGTCCTATCTGTCCGGAGCCGACTGGGAAGCGTCGCTTGCCAAGCAACGTCCGGCCCTCCAAGCCATCGCAGACCGCATGCCCAAGTAACAACGGCCCCGCCATCCCTCGATTTACCTTACCCCATACGGTTTCATCATGACTAGCTTCGATTACCAGGCTGCGGCTGAATTCCCACGTGTCACGCCCGCTCAGATTGAACGCGCCAGGAGGTTCCAGGCTGCCATCCTGTGCGATGTGGCCGGTCGTCGTGGCACGCTCGATTCCCGCGTGCAGGCGCTGAACCCCAACATGCAGGTCGTTGGCCCCGCCTTCCCGGTGGAAGTGCGTCCCGGGGACAACCTGATGTTCCACGTGGCGCTGGCAGTGGCAAAGCCCGGCGACGTTATCGTGGTGGACGGCAAGGCCGATAGCACCTGCGCACTGTTCGGTGAACTGATGGTGGCGCAAGCTGAAGCGGCAAGGCTGGCAGGCTTCGTGGTCGACGCTGCATCGCGTGACACCGACACACTGGCCGCCGGCACCTTCCCGATCTTCTCGGCTGGCCGCAATCCGTGCGGTCCGACCAAGGCGCTGGCCGGTACGCTCGGCAGGCAAATCTCCGCCGGTGGCGTGGCTGTGAGCCCGGGCGACTTGGTGGTCGGCGACGTTGATGGCATCGTGGTGATTCCGCGAGAGCAAGTCGATGCCGTGCTGGACGCTGCAGAGGCAAAGCTTGCGGCCGAACGCACCCGCCTGGAAGAAATCGCACGCGGCGAACTTGTATCACCTTGGCTGAACGGCGCCCTGCGCAGCGCCTGCCTGCGCTGTAAGGAGTGGCAGCCATGCAAGTACACAAGACGAATGGTCGCAACACGATTCTGGTAACGGCCGCCGGGCTGCACCCTGATGCCGTATCGATGCTATCTGACTTCGACGTCGTTTATGCGGACGTCCGTTCCAGCGAGTCAGAACTGGCTGCTATGGCGCAAGAGTTGAAGCCCGTAGCAATCCTGGTCCGCTACGGCAACGTCTCCGGAAAGGTAATCGAGGCCGCAACCCCGCAGTTGAAGGTCATCGCCAAGCACGGGGTTGGCATCGACAACATCGATGCCGCGGCAGCGAAAACGCTGGGGATTCCGGTCATAGCCGCACTGGGTTCGAACAGCCAGGCAGTAGCTGAGCAGGCGGTATGCCTGATGATGGCTTGTGCACGTCGCATTGTTCCACTCGATGCCCGACTTCGCGAAGGCCATTGGGACAAGGACACCTACCAGGGCCTGGAGCTGGCCGGCAGCGTGCTCGGCCTCATCGGTGGAGGCTCGATTGGCATGAAGGTCGCCGCCATTGCCCACGCTATTGGCATGCGCGTTGTACTGCACGATCCCTACGCAGACCCACCAAAGCTCCCGGGATATGTGGAACTTATGGCTTTGGAGCCTTTGCTGAGGTCGGCGCAAGTGGTGTCGCTGCACTGCCCCCTGACGCCGCAGACACGCAATCTGCTCAACAGGGAACGACTGGCAATGCTAAAGCCGGGAGCGATCGTCGTGAACACCGCCCGTGCCGGTCTCTTTGAAGAGAAGGACCTGGTTGAAGCGCTGAACGAAGGGCGCGTCTTTGCTGGCCTGGATTGCTTCGATGTCGAACCACTACCACCGGGCTCCCCACTGGCGTCGGCACCGAACAGCATTCTCACCCCGCACATCGGTGGCACCACCACGGCGGCGTACCGGGAGATGGGCGTAGCGGCGGCGCAGAACATCCTCAGGGTCCTTGGCGAGGCCGCTTCGTAGCGCGCTGGCGGACTGGCAGCAGCGCCCGCCTTTCGGCCGGGGCGCTGCGCATCTTCCATATGCCAGGCGTCATGACAAGCGTTGGCCCGTCAAACAAAGCCACGGGCCTTTCGCACATCAAGCAATCTCTCCCATCAGCCCACGACAGGCCGGTGCGCCCGTGCGATCGTCGGGTCTCGTTCCGCCAGCGCTGGTGCTGTCTCACGCATGGTCAATGCGCACAGGGTGGAGATCACCCCGAGCAGCGAGAACAGCACCGCCGGACCCATCCATCCCACCATCCCGTACAAGCCGGTCGCAACGAACGGCAGCGTGCCGGCCACCAGTGATGCACCGTTGTATCCCAGCGAGATGCCGGACGATCGCACATTGGGCGGGAACTGTTCGGCAAACCAGCTTGGCTCGACTGCAAAGATCGGGTCATGGCTCAGCAACAAGGACAGCGAGATGGCGGTCACCACCATGATGGCCGCGCCGGTGTTGATCAGCATGAACATCGGGATGCCGAAGGCGATCGTAAACAGCGCGCCGATGAAGAAGACCGGGCGACGCCCGATGCGATCGCTCCAGGCGCCGTAGATCAGGTGGCTGACCAGACCAAGCGCGGAACCGATCATCGTGCCCCAGAGAACGTTTTCCCTGGTCGAGACCTGCGCCAGGACTACATATGACAGCATGAAGCTCGTCGTGATGTAATAGCCGCCGGTCTCGGCCAACCGCACGCCGATAATGCGCAGGACCTTGCGCCAGTCGTTGCGCAGCACTTCCATGGCCGGCTGTTTGACGATCGTGTTCCCTGCCTTCATCGCCTCGAAGTCCGGCGATTCCTTCACGCTCAGGCGAATGAAGATGCCGATGACCACCATCACGATCGAGACCAGGAAGGGCATGCGCCATACCCAATCGCCTTCGAACAGCGCGGCGGACAACAGGAACGCGCCATTGGCCATCAGCAGGCCCATCGGAATGCCGATCTGCGGCACGGCGCCGAAGAAGCCGCGGCGACGCGGCGGCGCATGCTCGCATGCCATCAGGACGGCGCCGCCCCACTCGGCACCAAAGCCAATGCCCTGGATCATCCGCAGCAGGATCAGGAGGATGGGCGCGATGACGCCGGCCTGTTCATAGGTAGGCAACGCGCCAATCAATACGGTGGCGCCGCCCATTGCCAGCAGTGACCAGAACAACACGGCTTTGCGGCCGATGCGGTCACCGTAATGGCCGGCCAGGTAGCCGCCAAGCGGCCGCATGAAGAAGCCGACCGCCAGCGTGGCGAAGGCAGCGAGGATGCCGACGATGGGCTCGGTGGTATGGAAAAAGACCTTGCCGAACCAGCCGGCGGCGGCCGTGCCATAGATGAAGAAATCGTAGCTTTCCACCGCGGAGCCGATCATTGACGCGATGGATACTTTGACGGCACCGTCCCGCTCTGGCGCGCCTGTGGATGTCACTGTGGTCATGGGTTGTCTCCAATCTCTTTATAGCTGGCGGCGGAGCATCTTTGCCCATGCCGCCATATGTTTGGGCGCCGGGACGCGCTATTGCCAGGTTTCGATGACCCGGCTGTCGTCATGAGCGCCCAGACCCGCGTCTGCTGCCTGGCAATAGCGTGCATGAGCGATGTCGAGAAGCGGGACCTGTGCGTCGCAGCCACGCGCCGCATCCGCGACCAGGCCACTGTCCTTGACGAAGATGTTGATCGCGCTGGTTACCTCCACGTCGGTACCCTGCAGCATGCGCGGACCCCGGTCGGACAGCATCCATGACCCGGCTGCGCCCTTTTCGATCAGCGGCAGCACTTGCGCCGGATCGAGGCCAAGCGAGCGCGCCAGGCTGAGCGCCTCCGCGGCCGCCACGATATGCACCGAGCACAGGTGCTGATTGACGACCTTGATGGCCTGGCCGTCGCCCAGCATCGCGCCCGTATGGCGCACAGCGCCCATCGCTTCCAGCACCGGCCGCACGGCTTCGATGTCGGCGGCATTGCCAGCGGCGAAGATGACCAGCTCGCCAGTGCGTGCCCGCGCCACCCCGCCGGTGACTGGCGCATCCACGACGCGTGCGCCCGCGCTGCGCAGCCGCTCGCCTTGTTCACGGACGCTGCACGGTCCGACGGTCGACATGATGATCCAGTGCTGGCCGGCCAGCCCGGCGGGCGCGGTTTCGACAGCCTCTTCGACCAGTCTTGCCAGTTGCTCCGGCGTGGCGACCATGACGACCACGGTCTCGCTTGCAGGAAGATCCGACACGCGATTGACCGCGGTCATGCCCTGCGCTGCGGCCTTCTCGCACGCAGCTTCCATGACATCCATGCCGGCGACAGTGTGGCCGGCGCGATGAATCTGCAGGGCCATGGGCAGCCCGATCGCGCCCAGTCCGATGACATTGACTTTCATGCATGCATCCTTTACTTCAGCCATTGCTCGATGTTCTGCACCATCGCCGCGGTCGAGATGCCGTAGCGGTCATGCAGCGTGGGCAGGGCGCCGGCGTCGAGAAACTGGTCCGGCAGCGCCACGACACGGAATTCTGGTTGCAGGCGTGCCTGCATCAGCGTCATGGCAACGGCTTCGGAGAGCCCGCCCACGCGGCTGTGGTTCTCCGCCACTACCACCAGTCGTCCGGCGCGGCGGCATTGTTCGATGATGGTCGCTTCGTCAAGCGGCTTGATCGTCGGTACGTGCAGCACAGCCACGTCGGCGGCGCCGCCAGACATGGCGTCAGCGACCTCCAGTGCGCGCATGGTCATCAGGCCGGTGGCAATGATCAGCACGTCCTTGCCGTCACGCAGCAGCTTGGCCTTGCCGAGTTCGAACTTGTAGTCGTATTCGTCCAGGACCAGGGGTACCTTGCCGCGCAGCAGGCGCATGTAGACCGGGCCCTTGTGCCCGGCAATGGCAGACACCGCCTGCTCGGTATCCAGCGCGTCGCAAGGATCCACGATGGTCAGGCCGGGGATGCCCCGCATCAGGGCAATGTCTTCGGTGGCCTGGTGGCTGGGGCCGTAGCCAGTGGTGAGGCCGGGCAGCGCGGCGCAGATCTTGACGTTGAGGTTCTCTTCCGCAATGACCTGATGAATGAAGTCGTAGGCGCGCCGCGTGGCGAACACCGCGTACGTGGTCGCGAACGGCATGAACCCTTCTTTCGCCATGCCGCCTGCGGCCGCCATCAGCAGTTGCTCGGCCATCCCCATCTGCAAATGGCGCTCGGGGAAGGCCTGGTTGAAGATATGCAGGTCGGTGTACTTCGACAGGTCGGCCGTCATGCCGACGATCTCGGGCCGCTTTTCGGCTTCGGCCACCAGGGCATGGCCGAACGGCGCGGTGCGCGTGCGCTGCCCTTCGGCGGCAATCGAGGCGATCATGGCCGACGTCGTCAGGCGCGGCTTGGAGGTAGTCGTGGCGGCGCTCATTGGCGGGCTCCCGTGGCGTAGTTGGCATCCAGGTCGGCGATGGCCTGTTGCCACTCGTCTGCTTCTACGCGAATGAAATGGTTCTTCTCGCGCGCTTCCAGGAACGGCACGCCCTTGCCCATCAGCGTGTCGAAGAGAATCACGCGGGGCACCGGTTCCTTCACGGCACGGGCCCGGTCAAAGGCCTCGATCACGGCCGGCAGGTCATTGCCGTCGACGCGCTGGACATGCCAGCCGAAGGCACGCCACTTGTCGTGGGCCGGCTCGAAGCCCAGCACTTCGTGCGAGACGCCGTCTGCCTGCTGGCGGTTGATATCGACCAGCGCAATCAGATTGCCAAGCCTGTGGTGCGCGGCGGACAGCGCAGCTTCCCACGTAGCGCCCTCATTCAGTTCGCCGTCGGACATCGAGTTGTAGACAAAGGCCGGGCTGCCCTTCATGCGCAGGCCGAGCGCCATGCCGACGCCGATGGCCAGTCCCTGGCCGAGGGAGCCACCGGAGATTTCCATACCCGGCGTGTACGTCGCCATCCCGGACATTGGCAGGCGGCTGTCGTCCGAGCCGTAGGTTTCGAGCTCCGCCTCGTCGATAATGCCGGCCTCGATCAGGGCGGCGTAGAGCGCGATGGCGTAGTGGCCATGCGACAGCAGGAAGCGATCCCGCCCTTCCCACTCCGGTTGCGCGGGCCGCAGTTGCATGGCATGGCAATACGCCGTTGCCAGGACATCGGCATAGCCCAGGGCCTGGCCTATATAGCCCTGGCCCTGGACCTCGCCCATGCGCAGGGCAAAGCGCCGAATGCGCCATGCATGGTGCGCGACGGTTGCGTGCGACGGGGTTGTCGCCTGAGGTGACTGAAGTGCTGTCATTGTCTCCGTTCCTTGGTTTGGCATCACTCTCGCAGGCGGCGCTCGTCAGGGTTAACGTGAGGCACGTTCATGAATCGCCGGCCCGCTGCAGAGGTTGCGTGAAGGCTATCATCGGGATTTCGGCCCTACAAAAGAAACGTTTGCAGCAATGGATGAATCCACTTCACGAATCCAGTCCCTGCGTAAGGTCCCGTTGCCGTCGTTGCGGGTGTTTGAGGCAGCGGGACGCACGTGCTCATTCGCACTGGCAGCCGACGAGCTCGACCTGTCTCCGAGCGCTGTGAGCCACTCCATCAGAAAGCTGGAAGAGATGGTCGCCTTGCGGTTATTCGAACGGAGCACCCGGGAGGTCAGGCTGACCCGCGAAGGCGAGACGCTGCTGGAGCATGTCCAACGAGGTCTGGAAGAAATGCGGCGCGGCTTTGCGCTGGTGACCGCGGACGAGCCGGCTCCACTGCGCTTGCATACCGCGCCGACCTTTGCCACGCAGTGGTTGCTGCCGCGGCTCGCGCGCTTCGTCAGAGACCATCCGCAAATCGATTTGCGAATCTCGGCGAGCACGGAGTACGCGCGCTTCGAGAATGATGACTTTGATTTCGATATCGTCTACGGCGAACCGAAGCCATCGCCATACGAGAAGGTGCCCCTGGCGATGGAAAAACTCACTCCGCTGTGCACGCCGGAAATCGCGCAGCAGATCCAGACCGCCGAAGACCTGTACCAGCAAACGCTGATCCAGTGCGACCTGCAGATGTTCCAGTGGAAGGGCTGGTTCGAAGCCAACCGGCTGCTGCCGCCGCATCACTACGGCTTGCGGTTCGACCGCAGTTCAATGGCCATTTCGGCCGCAGCGGATGGCCTCGGCGTCGTGCTGGAATCGACGTTGCTTGCCGAGCGAGAACTGGCAAAGGGCCACCTGGTGTGCCCGTTGCGCGGCAAGACCCAGGACGTGCAATACGTTGGACATCACCTGGTCTACCCCAGGCGAATTCGCCAGCACGACTCTTTTGAGGTCTTCAAACATTGGCTGTTGGCGGAGTTGGCCCAGCCTTCAGGCTAGTTCCGGCGACCGCGCACACTTGTGCCACCCACTAAAAAACTGTCTTCACCCCCAGCATCACCCCCATCTGGTTCCCTCCCGACGCAGGATTGGCACCAGGCGCCGCCGAACTGACGGAATAGTTGAGCGCTCCACGGTTATCGATATAGCCAACCGTGCTGTAAGCCGTGGTCCGCTTCGAGAACGCGTAATTGGCACGCGCAGCGAACAGCCATGCCTTGTTGCCGCTGCCGTGAAAACGCAAGTGGAACGCTTCAGCGTCCACGCTGATCGCCCGCGTAACGGCGTAGGAGCCGCCGACGAAGAACAGGTCGCTGCGGGGCGTGACGCTGGCGCGGTTGTCGCGGCGGATCCATCCGGCGCCCAGCTTGGCGTCGCCCAGCATCGCATAGCCGTTGACCGTCAGCCGGTCGTCGCGCAGCCCCGCACTGGTCAAGCCGCCAAAGGCGCCGGGGCCGCCGCGCTGGGAATCGTAGGCCACGTTCGCGCTCCAGTTCGCGGTTTCGTAGCGCAGCATGGCGGACCATTCGCGGCAGGTGCGGCTGTCGGCAGGGTTTTCTCCGGGGCAGTTGGTGCCGGACGGGCTTGGGCCGGCGTTGACGGTGTCGCGGCCGAAGCTGTAGGTACCGCCGACGGTGAAGCCACCGAACTTGCCCTTGTACGCGATGGTGTTGTCGGCGCGGGCATTGGGAAGATAGCTGTCCAGCGAGCCGGAGCTGAAGGTGTTGGGCCCCAGGATGTCGGAGTCGAGCGTCGACCAGAACAGCATGGTGTACTGGCGGCCGAACGAAAGCTGGCCCCATTGGCCCGACAAGCCCACAAAGGCCTGGCGGCCGAACAGGCGTCCGCCCTGGTTCGCCCCGCCGCTGTCGGGCGCGAAGCCCGATTCGAGCACGAACAAGGACTTGAGCCCGCCGCCGAGATCCTCGGTGCCGCGCAGGCCCCATCGGGACGGCACGGTGCCGGAGAGATTGGGCATGCGTACGACGTTGTCATGCGCGGCGCCGATCCGGTTGACGAATTCGACGCCGGTATCGACGACGCCATACAGCGTCACGGACTGCGCCCAGACGGGCGACCCGAGCAGCGACGTGGCTGCGAGTGCAACGGCTCTACGAAACATGGATGTCTCTGCTTTTTGTTGTGTTGAAGATGCGGGACGTGCGCTTCCCCCTGCCGTCTGCGCGGCATCAGGGTGTTCGGATTCGGCGAAGATGGGCCGCGAGCGTGCTGTCGCGGCCCGGGACCTGCTAGCGGGTCGGTTCCATGGCGGCCTGGAGGCCCGGCGCGCGGGCCTCGCCGGCGAGCGCAATGGCGAAGATCACCGCCGCAAGCAGCATGGGCGCGGCAAGCGCCGCCGAGTATGCGGTCCGCGACCATTCGGCAGCGATCAGGACGCCCGCGAGATAGGGGCCCATGGTTCCGCCCAGGCGGCCGAACCCCAGCGCCAGGCCGGTGCCCGTGGCCCGCACTTCGGGCGGAAAGACGCGCGGCGCCAGCGCGTAGAGGCAGACCACGGCGCCATTCATGAAGAACCCGATGATGGCGGCCATGGCGATCAGGTTGGCGGTGGTGGGCGCGATCCAGGTAAAGACCACCACGCTGGCGAAGCAGAGCGCAAAGTACGCGATCGCCATGCGCTTGAGTCCGAACCGCGCCGTCAGCCATCCCAGCGCAACGCCGCCGATCACGCCCGACAGGTTCATGACGACCGAGCCGGAGATGCCGCTCTGCACCGTCAGGCCCATGTCCACCAGCATCTTCGGCGTCCAGTTCAGCAGGAAGTAGAACGTCAGCATCACCAGCAGGAATGCGGCGGAAGCCAGCACGGTGCTGCGGCGCTGCTCGCCACGCAGCAGTGCGGCAAAGCTGAAGCCGGCAGCGCCCTGTCGCTGCGGCGGCAGTTCCGCGACGGCCGCCTGCCCGAGCCGGGCAAGAATCCGGTTCACGGCCGGGAGCGCCCCGGCAGGCCGACGGGCGACCAGGAAATCCAGCGATTCCGGCAGCAGCGCCAGCGCCACCGGAATCATCGCGATCGACAGCACGCCGCCGGCCAGGAACACCGAACGCCAGCCGTGATGGGTAACCAGGTACACCGATGCCAGTCCGCCGAGCGTGGCGCCCACCGAATACCCGACCGTCATCATGCTGATATTGAGATCACGCCGGCGGGCGGAAGAATACTCCGCCACCAGGGTGTTGATGCTCGGCAGCACGCCGCCGATGCCCAGCCCCGTCACGAAGCGCAGCAGCCCGAGCTGCAGCACATCCTGCGCGAACGATGACGCCACCATGCCGATGCTGAGCAGCACCAGGCAGGCGAGTACCGTCGGACGCCGGCCCCAGCGGTCCGCCACCGGCGCAATGGTCAGCGAGCCGATCGCCATGCCCGCGAGACTGGCGCTGAACAGCACGCCCAGTTCCGTCGGTTTCAGGCCCCAGTCCTTCGCGATGGACGGCGCGGTCAGTGCCAGCGCCAGCACGTCGAAGCCGTCGAGCATGTTGATGGTGACGCAGATGGCCACCGCGGCGATCTGGAACCACGACATATCCCGTTCCTGGATCAGTGCGCCGAGTCCGGCCCCATGCCGTGTCGATGTTTGCTGCATGATGTTGTCTCCCATTTATCAGGCGCCCTCTGGTTGGGCCGCTCCAGGCGCCGGGTACGGTCCCCGGCGCTGTTCCGTTATGGCCGGCTAGCGTAGAGCCAGTCGACCATGGCGTAGTCATCGTCGCGGCGGCTGGCCACCAGTGCGTTGCGCACGCGGGCGCCTACCGCCTCCATGTGGATGATCTCGCCGAAGAGGCGCGCGGTATGCTGGACGCGCGCCGTGCGGGGCTTGCGCGCGTCGGCATAGGTGGCCAGGGCTGCCGGCAGGTCGTGGCCATGCGAGGCGACCGCGTCCGCCAGCGCGCAGGCATCCTCGAGCGCCTGCGCGGCGCCTTGCGCCAGGTACTGCAGCATGGGGTGCGCGGCGTCGCCAAGCAGGGCCATGCGGCCGCGTGTCCATTGTTCGATCGGCAGCCGGTCGAACAGCGGCCACCGGCGGTTGGTCGCGATCATGGTCAGCGCATCCTTCACCGCGGGGCAGGCCCGCGCGAAGCGCTGCGCCATCTCGTCCTGCGTGCCCCAGTCGTCGTGGTCGGGGCTGTAGCGATCGCTGCGGAACACCGCAACCTGGTTGTACAGCTCGCCGCGCCGCACGGGATACTGCACCAGGTGCATGTCCGGGCCGGTCCACATCATGACGTTGTCGCTGCCGGCCAGCGCGGACATGCGCGCCATCGGGATCGTGCCCCGGTAGGCCACGTAGTGCGAGCACACCGGATCTGACTTCCCGGCGAGCACGGCGCGCACGGCCGAACGCAAGCCGTCCGCGCCCACCAGCAGTTCGCAGCGGTAGCGGGAGCCGTCGGCGCAGATGGCTTCGGCCTCGTCGCCGTGATCGACCACGTCAGTGACATGGCGGCTGGTCTCGAGGGTCACTGCCGGGTGCTGCTGGCACGCGACGAGCAGCGCTTCGAGCAGGTCGCTGCGATGCATGACCACGTAGGGGTAGCCATAGCGCGCCTGGAATGGCTCGCCGAGATCCATCGAGGTCACGCCCTCGCCGCTCAGCGCATCCATCCACACCAGCCGCTGCGGGAACACCGCGGTCTTGCGCACGCTTTCCAGCACGCCCAGGCGATCGAGCGCGCGCGAAGCGTTCGGTGCGAGCTGCAGGCCGGCACCTACCTCGGCGAACGCTTCGGCGCGTTCGAGCACATGCACGGTGCGCCCCTGCCTGGCCAGCGCCAGGGCCGCGGCCAGCCCGCCAATGCCCCCGCCCACCACCAATGTCGAAACCTTATTGATATTGCTCATGTCGATCCTGATCCTTCACTGGGGGGCCACGGCATCAGGCCGCGCGCACCTTCACTTCCATCTCACCGATGTTTTCGATGCTGGCGCGGATGATGTCGCCGGGCACCACGGGACCGACACCGTCCGGTGTGCCGGTGAAAATCACATCGCCCGGCAGCAGCGTGTAGTACTCCGACGCCCATGCGATCAGCTTCGGAATGCCGATCACCAGATCGCGGGTGTTGGCGCGTTGGCGCAGCGCGTCGTTCACGTACAGCTCGATGTCGAGCGCGCCGGGATCGCCCACTTCATCCGGCGTGACGATCCAGGGACCGAGCACGGAGTAGCTGTCGATCGACTTGCGCAGCGAGCGCTCCTCGGGCCCGCGCACGGTCATGTCCAGGCCGATGGCGTAGCCGGCCACGTAATCGAGCGCTGCGGCCTCGGACACGCGGTCGGCCTTCTTGCCGATGATGACAGCCAGTTCCAGTTCGTGGTCGTTGCGGCGGTCGAGGTGGCGCAGCGCCACGCCGTCGCCGGGTCCGACCAGCGAACTGCTCGCCTTCAGGAACAGGCCGACTTCCTCGATCTTCTTGAGGTGGTGCGCGTGGAACGTGGCCGGATCGCCCTGCGCTTCGGCCATGTGCTTGAGGTAGTTCACCGGCGCGGCGGGAAGCTTGGTCGCGTAGCTGACGGGGCTGTTGAGCGTGACGGACGCCAACGGCAGGCGGCGCGCCGCCGGGGCCAGTTCGGCCACGCGCTTCAGGACTTCGGGAAAGGCGGCGATCAGCGGATCGCACTGCGGCACCGGCCAGCGCGACGCCGGCAGCGCCGCCAGCGCGGCGGAGACATCCAGCACTTCGTCGCCCTGGACGAGGCCGAGCTTGTGATCATCGAAACGACAGATACGCATTGCAGATACTCCAACTTTCAAAAGGGACGGACGGCGCGTCGCTCAGGCGAACTGGCGCTCCTGGAAGAAGCCGAGCTTCCGGTGAAGGGGCTCGTCGTCGATGCGCAGCAGGCAGGCGGGTCCGCCATGGACATCGGCGCAGTGGGTGATCTCGGCAAACGCGGCAGCGGTGAACGTGTCGCGCGCGCTCCAGGAAAAGGTCTTGCCATCGACGGTCGACTCACCCTGCCCTTCGATCACATGGAAGACGGCGCCCGGCGAGCGCTGCATCGGCGCCAGCGGACGGCCGCCTGGCAGCAGCATCGCGGTGAAGCCGAGGATAGGCAGGCAGCTTTCGCCGGTCTCCGGGTTCACGTAGGTGAGCTCGACCGGTGCGCCTTCCGGGGCATGGCGCGCCAGCTCCAGCAGCGCGGCGCGGGTGCGCGCCCAGGGAAAACGCAGCATCGGATACGGGTTCGCGCGCCGCAGCGCAGCCGGCACGGCGAGGCCGTCGCGCAGCAGCTGGCTTTGCAGCGTTGCCATGGTGTGCTCGACATTGCAGCCCGGCGTCCCGGCTTCCGCATACGCGGCCTCGACGGCGGTGAAGACCGGAAGATCCAGCACGTCGAGCCACGTCACCGGGCCAGCGCCCTTGTGTCCGTGGTCGTGCCACTGGCCCGAAGGCGTCAGGATCACGTCGCCCCGCTCCATCGGACAAACCTGCCCGTTGACGACGGTGAAACCACCGCCCCCTTCGATCACCACACGCGCGGCGCTGGGCGAATGGCGATGCGTGGGCGCGGTCTCGCCGGGCAGGATCAGCTGGATACCGGCATAAACGCCACCCGTGGCCTGCATGGACGCGGGGCCGCGGCCCGGATCGCTGAGGACCAGCACGCGCCGCTCCGCTTTTTCGACGGGCACCTGCTCGCCGGCCTGCAACAGCAACGGCCGCACGTCTGCATAACGCCACAGGTTCGCGCGGGTCAGGCCGGCGGGCCTGCCGTGCGGCAGCGCATTCGACAGATGCTCCCAGAGCGGCGTCAGGCCCGCCAATGCCAGTTGCTGCCGGTATTCCGGCGACAGCGTTGTCTGTTCCATGCTGATTCTCGGTCGTGGACACCGTCCGGTTGATTGATCACCGATATGATAGTCACATCTATGATTATCAGTACTGGGGTTAACCTGAGGTACCATGCAGGCTGCATATACCCTGTCGCCAGCCACCCCGCCATCCCATGAAAGATTCGAGCCTCGAAGTCGTCCTCTACAACAAGCCGGGGCACCTGATCCGCCGCCTGCAGCAGATCGCGACCACGGTGTTCCTGGAGGAAACGGCCGAATTCGACACGACGCCGGTGCAGTACGGCGCGCTGGCGGCCATCCGCGCCTATCCGGGCACCGACCAGCTACGCGTGGCGCAGGCGATCGGCTTCGACCGCAATACGATTTCGGGCGTAGTGGAACGACTGGAAACGAAGGGGCTGATTTCCCGCGAGACGGGGACGGACCGCCGCACCAAGCTGCTCTACCTGACCGCCGAGGGCGAGGCGCTGCTCGAGCAGATGTACGCGAGCACGGAGCGCGCGCAGGAACGCATGCTGACCGGCCTGACCAAGGCCGAGCGCAAGCAATTTGTCGACATGCTCAAGCGGGTGGTCGATGCCAACAACGAAGTGAGCCGCGTGCCGGTGTCGGTGCCGGCATCGGTGCCGGCACGGCGGCGGTCTTGAAGGCGGCGTTGGGCGGCGATCAGTCGATCAGGTGGCGACTGACACCACGTCGCCACTGAGGCTAAACAGCACCACGCCCGCAAGCCCCTCTACCTGCCCCGATACCCAAGCCGCTTCGAAACCGCCTGCGCACAAGCATCCAATGCCCTGGCGACAGGTCCATCCCAATCCGTATCGACCGTGCCAGTCGGGCCCATGATAGTGATCGTCAGCGCAATGTTCCCCGAGTAGTCGAACACCGGCGCGGCAAAGGCGACGATGCCCGGCGTCGGATGGTTGACGCTGCGGGACATGTGGCGCGTCCGCGCTTCCTGGATCATTTCCTCGACCACGGCGGCGTCCAGCGGATGCGCGATATCGGGGCCGAGGCGTATGCGGTCGTCCAGCAACAGGTTCTCGGTGAACTGGCGTGGCAGGAAGGCGGAGAAGACCCGGCCGGTCGCGGTATTGGCGAGCGACATGACGGTACCGGTGCGGATGTTTGTATGGATGGGGTACGACGCCTCGATCAGCCGCACGATGACCGGCCCGAGGTTGCCCCACACGGCAAGCGCCACCGCGTGCGAGGTGTCTTCCGAAAGCGCCTCGGCGAACGGTGTGGCCTCGCGGATCGGGTTCAGGGTCTGCAGGCTGGTCAGCCCAAGCTGGATCGCCATCGGGCCGAGCAGGTAGTGGCCCGTCACCGGGTCCTGCGCGACCAGCCCGATCTTGCCGAAGCTCACCAGGTACGGATGGATCTTGCCCGACGGCATGTTCGCCGCCTTCACGAGATCACGTAGCGCCATCGGCCTGGCCTCCGAGGCCAGCACCTTCAGTATTTCTCCCCCTACTTCAATCGACTGGATGCCGCGGCGCTCGCGCTCGGGTGACGGGTCGGTCTGGTCCAAAGGTAGGCCTCTCTGCCAGGAGATGAATCGTGCGCGCAGTATATCACTAGATATTACCTAGCAGACATGCGTAGGGTTAACGTGTAGATAATTTCAATCGCGCTAGTACTAATCTAGCAAGAATGGCGCAGCCGCTATCGGCGGCCCTGCCGCACCCAATGGAACGGAGGAGTCGATGTCTACACTGCACGAAGAGAATTGTGACGTCCTGGTCATCGGATCAGGCGTAGCCGGCATGTCCGCGGCTATCACTGCCGCGAGCCGGGGGCTGAAGGTCATCGTGGCCGAGAAGGCCGACTACTACGGTGGCACCACCGCACGCTCGGGTGGCTGGCTGTGGGTGCCGAACACCCATCTGGCGCAGGCATACGGCCATCATGAACTGCCGGACCAGGCCCTGACCTATATCCGGAACCAGGCCGGCGCCGGTTTCGACGAGGCGCGTGTGCGCGCCTTCCTGGCGAACGGCCCCAAGGCCATCGAGTTCTTCATGGCAAAGACGGCCGTCCAGTTCGACATGCCGCTCACGTTCCCGGACTACCACGCCGAGGCACCCGGCGCCGCGCAAGGTGGGCGCTCGATGGTGACGCGTCCGTACGACGCGCGCGAGCTCGGGCCGCTGCTGAAAACGCTTGGCCCCGTGCTTCCGGAACTGACGGTGTTCGGCGTGACGATCGGTTCCGGCAAGGAGATCGTCCATTTCATGCGGGTGACGCGCTCGCTGGCGTCCGCCTGGTATGTCACCAAACGACTGGCCAGGCATTTCCTGGAGGTGCTCCGGTACGGGCGCGGCATGACGCTGACCAACGGCAATGCGCTGGCCGCGCGGCTGGCGAAGTCGGCGGCCGACCTGTCGGTCCCGGTATGGCTGTCATCGCCGGCCGTGGCGCTGTTGCAGGACGGCGGGCGCGTCACGGGCGCAGTGCTGCAGCGCGACGGCCAGCGGGTCCGCATCGGGGCGCGCCACGGTGTGGTGCTGGCCAGCGGCGGCTTTCCGCACGATCTATCGCGGCGCAAGGACACCTATCCGCACGTGCGCGCCGGCCACGGCCATTTTTCGCCGACGCCGCAGACCAACGTGGGCGACGGCGTGCGCATGGCCGAAGCGGTCGGCGGCGTGTTCGACAAGAGCCTGTCGAATGCCGCGGCGTGGACGCCCATGTCGCTGGTGCCGCGCAAGGACGGCACCACCGGCATCATGCCCCACTTTATCGATCGGGCGAAGCCGGGCGTCATCGCGGTCAGCCTGGACGGCAGGCGCTTCGCCAACGAGGCCAACTCGTACCACGACCTGGTGCAGGCGATGATTGCCGCGTCGAAGGGCAAGGCGGAAACGGCGTGCTGGCTGATCGCCGACCACGCGGCGATCCGGCGCTATGGACTCGGCTTCGTGAAGCCGTTCCCGATGCCGCTGGGGCCACACCTGCGCAACGGCTACCTGAAGCGGGGCAGCACGATCGAGGGGCTGGCGCAACAGATCGGCGTCGATCCGGCAACGCTCGCCAGCACCGTGCGCCAGTACAACGACAGCGCGCAGTACGGCCGCGATCCCGAGTTCGGGCGCGGCAGCAAGGCCTACAACCGTTACCAGGGCGATGCGCTGCACGCGCCCAACCCGTGCGTCGCGCCGCTGTCCACCGGCCCGTTCTATGCGCTCAAGCTCGTACCGGGTGATCTCGGTTCCTTCATGGGCATCCGCACCAACGAGCACGCCCAGGTCGTTGCCAGCGACGGCGAGCCGATCCCCGGACTCTACGCCGCCGGCAACGATGCCGCCAGCGTGATGGGCGGCGAGTACAGCGGCGCGGGCATCACGCTCGGCCCGGGCCTGACCTTCGGCTATGTCGCGGCCAACCACATCGCCGATCACGCCCACGCTGCCCCTGCGAAACAGCCCATTGCGGCGGCTGCGCGCGAGCCGCTGGCCATGCACTGATTTTGCACCGAGTGCTGCCGTGTCCGCGGCCGCATTGCGGCGGCCGCGCGGCGGCGTTCACCCCTGATTCCTCCAGCTCCTGACCATGATGATTCCCCAACTGCTGACCGGAAAGGTCGCCTTCATTACCGGCGCGGGCCAGGGCAACGGCCGCGCCATCGCCATCGGCCTCGCCCAGGCCGGCGCAACCGTCGTCGTCACCGACATGAACGAAGCCAATGCCCATGAGACGGCGGCGATGATCGATGCACGGGGCGCCGCGGCACGTGCCTGCGCGCTGGACGTCACCGATGCCGCGCAATGCCGCGCCGTCGCCGAAGCGATCACCGCCAGCGTGGGCCCCGTCGATGTGCTGGTGAACAACGCCGGCATCCTGATCCGCGAAGGCATCGACAGCGACAACGCGCTGGCCAACCTGCAGCGGGTGATGAAGGTCAACCACGAGGGCACGTTCAACGTCTGCCATGCGTGGCTGCCGGCCTTGCGCCGGACCCGCGGCGCCATTGTCAACGTCGCCTCGATCGCGTCGTTTGCGGGCCAGCCGAACACACTGGGCTACTCGCCTTCGAAGGGCGCTGTGAAGATGCTGACCCAGTCGCTGGCAGCGGACCTCGCCCGCGACGGCGTGCGCGTCAATGCGATTGCGCCAGGCGTCATTGACACGCCCATGACGGTTTCGACGCGCGCGGACCCGGCGAAGCTGGAACGCTTCATGTCGCGCATCCCCATGAACCGCGTCGGCCAACCCGAAGAGTTGGTGGGTGCGGTGCTGTTCCTTGCCTCGTCGATGTCCAGCTATGTGACCGGCGTAACCCTTCCCGTCGACGGCGGCTACCTCGCCGCCTGACCCATATAAACGAGGCAGCGCTGATATCGCGTTTGCCCGACTATCCAGGAGACAACCGATGGAACAGGCATCCCGCACGATCGACGTGCAGTCATTCATCGACGCCGAGCGCTTTTCCCCCTGCCAGTGGCTGGTGTTCGCCTTCTGCTTCCTCATCGTGGCCGCCGACGGCTACGACACGGCGGCGATCGGGTTTATCGCACCGTCGCTGGCGCAGGAGTGGGGTGTCGCGGGCGGCGAACTGGGTGTCGTCATGAGCGCCGCCCTTGCTGGCCTGAGCCTGGGCGCGATCTTCGCCGGTCCCATGGCCGATCGCGTTGGCCGCAAGGCCGTGCTGGTGGCGGCAGTGACGTGCTTCGGCGGATGGACGCTCGTTGCCGCCCATGCACAGACCGTCGGCACGTTGACGGTGCTGCGCTTCCTGACCGGGCTCGGGCTCGGCGCGGCCATGCCGACGACCATCACGATGATGTCCGAATACGCACCGGCACGCCTGCGTTCGCTCGCGGTGAATGCCATGTACTGCGGTTTCTCCGGCGGCCTGGTGGCGGGCGGCGCGGCCTCGGCCTGGCTGATTCCCCATTTCGGCTGGCGCAGCGTATTGACCGCAGGCGGCGTCGCGCCGCTGCTTCTCGCCGTACTGCTGCTTGCGCTGCTGCCGGAGTCAGCGCAGTTCCTGGCCGTGCGCGGCAGGGCGCCGGGCCGCATCGCGCGCATCCTCAAGCGCATTGCCCCTGGACGATCGCTCGAGCGCTGCGTGTTTGTCGCGCCGATGTCGCCCGCAGGCAGGGCGGGAAACGGTTCGGCGCTTGCACTCGTGCTGTCGGCCGGATACCGGCGGCGCACCTTGCTGCTCTGGCTGTCGTGCTTCATGGGGCTGGTGATCTACTACCTGATGACCAACTGGATGCCGACGCTGTTCCGCGAGGCCGGCTTCAGCGTGGAACGCGGCGCGCTGCTCGCCGCACTGTTTCCGCTAGGGGGCCTGCTGGGCAACCTCGTAGCTGGCTGGCTCATGGACCGCTTCAGCGCCAACCGCACCATCGTCATGGCATACCTGCTGGCCGCCGTGCTGGTCATCGTGGTGGGGCGCGCCGTCGACCATCCCGAATTCCTCGGCATATCGCTCTTCCTTTGCGGCACCCTGGTCACGAGCGCGGCCACGTCGATGTCCACCTACGCCGCCAGCCTCTATCCGACCGAGGCACGCACCACGGGCGTGGCGTGGATGCAGGGTATCGGGCGAATCGGCGGCATGGCGGGCTCCTTCATCGGCGCGGGGCTGCTCGGGCTGGGCTGGGGCTTCGGCGATGTCTTCGGCCTGCTCGCGGTGCCGGCGCTGCTGGCAGCGGGGTCGGTCTGGCTGATCGCAAGGCCCCGGCAGGCTTACCCGATGGCAACGGTGGTGGAGTGAGGCGGCTCGGATGCCGCGCCGTTGCGATCGTCATGTGCTGGCGCCCATGTGCCTGTGACGCCCCTGCTTGCCCATCGCGTCGCCGTACCCGCATTGAGCGCTGCACTACTATCATGGATCAACCCCATGATGAAAAACCAGCGCCGTTGTCGCCGCAACATCTTTGGGCCCGCTCAATTCGCAAACCATGGGAGTACGAGCATGGTCGCAGTCAAATACGACGATCTTTCCTCTGCTTTCGACTTCGTCAGCGCCGGCGCGCCGTTTGAGAACAACGCCTATGTCTCTCTCGACACGGGCAAGGTTTATTGGAGTTCCGATTTCGATAACGACCTCGACGAGGAGATTCCTGACGATCTTGAAACTTCAGACCGCTACCTTGAGATACCCCATAAAAACGAACTCGAATTGGGAAGAAATCTCGCGCTCAGGTTTATTGAACAACAGTTGCCTGAGTGCTACGAACAGGTGGAAGGATACTTCCGACGACAAGGGGCTTACGCGTCCTTCAAGCGTTTGCTGGAGCGCAAAGGCATGCTCGAGCTTTGGTATGCGTTTGAAGAGGCCTCGGTGGAGAGAGCGCTGCGGCAATGGTGTGCCGAAAATGGGCTGGAGGTTGTCGAGTCGTAGCGCAACAGCGCATCGGGGCTGGCTCCACCCGGAGTGGTATTCCTCTGCGTGCGCCAGCCGCCCGCCACGCTATGTCGCCTGACCGGACGCCGCGGCCGGCGCCGCGCGCTCACCCTTGCCACGCGTCGCCAGCCAGCAAAGCACCGAACCCCCGACCACCATCGCCGCCCCTTTCCAGAACGCGAACGACAGCGGCGCATGCAGCAGCGCGGCAGCCAGCGCCGCCGACAGCACCGGGATGAAATACGATGCGCCCGCCAGCACGGTCACGTTGCCGTGCAGGATGCCGACGTTCCACGCCGCGTAGCCGAAACCCATTGCGCAGGCAGCCAGGGCCAGGTAGACGACCCCCGCAACGCTGAACGCCATCGCTTCGCCGCCGGTGAACAGGTACTTGGTCCACAGCGCGAGCGCGGTCAGCATGAAGAACAGCGTGACGGCATTCTTGCCCTGCGCGATGCGGGCCGTCACGGTGCAGTAGCCCGCCCAGATGACGGCGCCCGCGAAGGCCAGTCCGTAGCTGAGCGGGTTGTCCCGCACGTTGGCGGCCATGCCTGCGGGGTCAAGCCCCTGGTCCCCGCCCAGCACCTGGCAGATCCCGAGGATGGCCACCAGCAAACCCGGCACGATCAGCCAGCTGGCCCGCTGCCGGTTGAACAGGATGGCGGCCAGCATGGTGAAGCTCGGCCACAGGTAGTTGACCATGGCCACTTCGATCGCCTGCCTGCGGCTGTTGGCGTAGCCGATCGACAGCGACAGGCACAGCTCGTACGACACGAACAGCACGCTGCCCCAGACCAGGTAGGCGCGCGGCAGCGCCCTGAGCCGGACGCTGCCGACCGAGACCCATAGCAGCGCGGAGGCAACCGTGTACATCAGGGCGGCGCCGCCCGTGGCGCCGAAGCTCTCGCTGACGCCGCGGATCAGGCCGACGATCGCACTCCACAGGAGCACCGCGACAAGCCCGACCAGGGTTGCCTGTTTTCTCTGCATGACTGCCATGGGATGAAGCTATCGATGGAACGGAAGGGGCATTACTTTACTTGAACCGCCGGCACCTCGCTCCAGGAGCCGGCACCGCCCGCGACGAGGCGTGCCAGCAGCGGCGCAGGCTCCCAATGCGCCCCATGCTGTTCGCGTAGAGCCAGTATGCGCGCCAGTACCTTCTCCAGGCCGAGCGTCTCGGCGTAGAACATTGGGCCGCCGCGCCAGGCCGGGAAGCCATAGCCATGCACGTAGACCACGTCGATATCCGACGCACGCCGCGCAATGCCCTCCTCAAGGATGCGGGCGCCCTCATTGATCAGGGCCAGCATGGCGCGTTCGACGATCTCCTGGCCGGAGATCTCGCGTCTTGCGATGCCCGCCACGCGCGCGCAGTCTGCGATGAGCGCATCGATGACCGGATCGGGAATCGGCGTCCGGCTGCCCGGCTCGTAGCGATAGTAGCCAGCACTGGTCTTCTGCCCGAAGCGTCCCAGCTCGCAAATGCGATCCGCCACCGTGGAATAGCGCAGGTGCGCCGGACGCGTCGGCGCCAGCCTCTTGCGCGTTGCCCAGTTGATATCCATGCCGGCAAGGTCGGCCATCGCCATCGGGCCCATCGCCATGCCGAAGTCCGTCAGCGCGCGATCGACCTGTTGCGGCGACGCGCCTTCCTCCAGCAGAAAACCAGCCTCGCGCCAGTACGGGGTCAGCATCCGGTTGCCGACGAACCCTTCGCACACCCCGACCAGAACCGGGATCTTCTGCAGGCGTTGTGCCATCGCCAGGCACGTGGCGATGACATCCGGGCTGGTCGCCTTGCCGCGCACCACTTCCAGCAGCTTCATCACGTTTGCCGGACTGAAGAAATGCAGGCCGATCACATCGCCCGGCCGGCTCGTGGCTGCGGCGATCACGTTCACATCCAGTCTCGAGGTATTGGTGGCCAGGATCGCCGAAGGCCTGCAAACCTTGTCCAGCCGACGGAAGATCTCTTTCTTGATGGCCAGGTCCTCGAAGACCGCTTCCACGACCAGGTCTGCCGCGGCGACGACGTCGAACTCCAGCGTCGGGGTAATGCGCGCGAGGCGCTCTTCGAGCTGCGCCGCAGTGAGCTTGCCTTTCGACGCCGTCACCTCGTAGTTGCGCCGGATCAGTGCCATGCCCCGGTCGATGGCAGCCTGCTCGCGCTCCACCAGCATGACCGGCATGCCGGCATTGGCGAAGGACATCGCAATGCCAACACCCATGGTCCCTGCCCCGAGTATCGCAACACGGTCGAGCGCGCGCAGCGCCACTTCCGCACCCTCTGCAAATTTCGGCGCCTCCCGTTCCGCAAAGAAAAGGTGGCGTAGTGACTTCGACTCGGTCCCCCTGACCAGGGCGTCGAACCGCTCGCGTTCGAAGGCAAGTCCATCGATGAACGGCAACTGCGTCGCGGCCTTCACACATAGAATGGCGGCTTGCTGCGCCCTTGCGTTACGGGCCTTGCGGTTGACCGCACCGAGCCTTGCCTCGAAATCGACGCACGATCCGTTGACTTCACGCGCCGCGGCCAACGGATGCGGCCCCGTCCGGGCCGCGGCCTGACGACAGAATTCAACCGCCAGTGCGACGACTTCCACGGCGTCATGCGCCGGCCCGTTTGTGTCGACAGCAGCGTCGGCAAGGCCGATCGCTGCTGCCACCTTGCCTGTTACCGGGGCACCGGTCTGAATCATGTCCAGAGTCCGTTCCACCCCTACCAGGCGTGGCAGCCGCTGCGTGCCGCCTCCACCGGGGACCAGGCCGATATTGACCTCCGGCAGCCCCAGACGCGCGTCGCCGGCAACCACGCGATAGTGGCAGCCCAACGCCAGTTCGAGGCCGCCGCCCAGTGCCACGCCGTGAATGGCTGCCACCACTGGCTTTGGCGAAGTCTCGAGGCATTGCTGGATATTCGCCGACAGCGGCCATGCCGTTGCGGCAGGGGTATTGAACTGACGGATATCGGCACCGCCACAGAACACCTTGCCGGCACCGGCCAGCACCACGCCGACAATGCTGTCGTCCTCCAAAGCCTGCTTCAGCCCGGCATGGATGCCCGCGCGGGTTGTATCGCCAAGCCCGTTGACCGGAGGATTGTCAAGCCACAGCACGGCAATGTCGGCTTGGCGTTCATAGCTGACGGTCGGAGAAAGTCGGAGAGATTCGGCAACGGGTGACATGTCAATGTTCGGCAATGATGAGGCGCCGGCCGGCGCAGGAAGGCCGGCCGCGACGCGAACGCCATGGTGGATTGGCTGGCGGCGCGGGCAAGGCCGGTGCCACAGGTGGATGTCTATCGGTCTAGCGCAAGGATCGCGGTCGCCTGGCTGGAGAGCACGCCGCCATTGCCATGCACGAGCGCGGTCCGGGCGGCCCTGACCTGGCGCTCTCCGGCTTCCTGGCGCAGTTGCGTGACGGCTTCGATCACCAGAAAGATGCTGTACATGCCGGGATGCACGCACGACAGGCCGCCACCGTTCGTGTTCATCGGGAAGTCGCCGCCCGGTTCGATACGGCCATCGGCAATGAACGCACCGCCTTCGCCCTTGGCGCAGAAGCCAAGGTCTTCCAGGAACAGGATCGGATTGATGGTGAAGGCGTCGTACAGCTGGACAATGTCGATGTCCTTCGGCGTCAGCCCCGCTTGCGAGAACGCCCTCGCACCGGAGTCGATTGCCGGCGTCCGTGTGAGATCCTCCATGCACGATATCTGGCGGTGCCAATGTGCATGGCCAACGCCCAGCACATAGATGGGCCGGGCGTGCAGCGCCCTGGCCCGGTCCGCGCGCGTAACGACAAAGGCCCCGGCGCCGTCGGTGACCAGGCAGCAGTCGCGCACCGTGAGCGGGTCCGAGATCATCCTGGCGCTGATGACGTCCTCAACGGTGAGGGGATCCCGTACAAAGGCGTCGGGATTCAGTTGTGCCCATTTGCGCGCTGCCACGGCAACTTCGGCAAGCTGTGTGCGCGTGGTGCCGTACTCATGCATGTGCCGCGCCGCAGCCAGCGCATAGCTGCTAACGGGATTGAACGGCTGGTAGGGATGCTCATACGGTTGCGGGTCGAGTTCCGCGCGCATGGCATTGACACGCGAACTGCTCGGGATGCTGCGCGGATTGCTGCCGTAGCAAACCAGAACGTTCTCGCATTCCCCTGCCTCGATGGCCATCGCCGCAATACGAAGGTCAGCGATGAATGAAGACCCGCCGAACATGGTGCTGTCGGAAAACCGGGGCCGGATTCCCAGGTACTCGGACATCCGCATGACCCACCACGGCGAAGTCAGGCTGGACGTGATGATGCCGTCGATCTCCGCCATGCGCAGCCCGCTCGCTGCCACGGCAGCGCTGGCTGCCTGGGCGATGATTTCCTGTTCCGTGCGGCCCCCCGCGTGTCCAAGCCCGGCCAGCCCGGTACCGAGTATTGCCACGCCACCGCGGTCAGTTGCCTTGGTCATGGCGTCTCTCCGGCGGGACGGAACACGAGCAGCGCCGCCCCGCCTGTCTGTCCGGTCTGTCCGGCGTGTTCAATGTGGGCCTTGACCCTGGCACCAATCTTTACGGCATCCGGTTCGATGCCGACCACCCGGCTCATCAAGCGAGGCCCCTCGTCGAGATCCACCAGGCAAACGTTGTGACTGTTCTCCTTGCCGCGAACCACCGTGGTCGAGTAGACCCAGCCGTAGCCGGAGGGCGCAGTCCACTGCAGTTCGGCCGAACCACAGAACGGGCACATCACGCGCGGAAAGAAGTGATACCTCCGACATTCTCGGCAGCATGGAATCTCGAACACTCCTTGCGCGAGCCGGCCGAAATAGTGGCCGTCGGCACTTCGCATTTCATGGTCCGCCATTACGTCCTCACTGGTCGATCTGCACGCCGGTGATCTTCACGGTGTCCTGCCACTTGACCACCTCGGCTTCGACATACTTGCGGAACTCCGCCGGGTTCAGGCCACCGGCTGCCTCCGCACTCTGCCGCCTGAGCTTCGCCACCGTATCGGGTGCAGCCATGATGCGATTGACCTCGGCGTTCAGGCGGGCCACGATTTCCTTCGGCGTCCCAGCGGGGGCGTACAGGCCAAGCCAGGTATAGGCGTCAAAGTTCTTGTAGCCTGCCTCCGCGATGGTCGGGATGTCAGGGAACAGCTTGCTTCGTTCTGCGCCGGTCACGGCGATAGCGCGCAACTTCCCCGCGGCAACAAAGGCGGAGACGCTCATCGAATCCTGGAAAACAACCGGGATTTGTCCCGCCACCACGGCGTTGGTCGACGGCGACGCGCCCTTGTACGGGACGTGCGCCATGGGCGCGCCGGTCATATGCCGGAACAGTTCGCCGGCCAGATGCGTCGAGCCGCCCGCCCCCGCCGAACCGTAAGGCACGCTTTCCTGGGTCTTGGCCCATTTGATGAAGTCGGGAACGGTTTGAGCCGGCACCGAAGGGTTGACCACGAGCATGTTTGGTGCCTTGGCGATCAGCGCGATGGGCTCGAAGTCCTGCACCGGGCGATAGCGGACCGACTTCTGGACAGCAGGTCCGATGACATGACCGGTGGCGCTGAGCAGCAGCGTGTAGCCATCGGCTGGCTTGCGTGCCACGTATTCCGTTGCGATCTGGCCCGCCGCACCGGGCCGGTTTTCGACGACGAAGCTCTGCTTGAGCGACTGGCTGAGCTCCGCGGCAAGGAGACGCCCGACAATGTCCGTCATGCCGCCCGGCGCAAAGGCCACCACGATGGTGACGGGCTTGCCCGGATAGGAATCGGCGCGGGCAGGCACGGTGATTGTGCCGGCCAGCGCTGCGCAAGCGCTCAAGGTTGCGACAAAGCGTCGGCGGGTCATGCCTGGATTCATGGTGTCTCCTGCGTCGTTTTTTTCCACCGGTTCGCGTGTGGCGCCGGTGCTTGCTTGTGGTCGAAGCAAGTATATTTTTCGACTGTTCGGACACCTATCCGAAAATTTCGAAGCGCGGCTTCGCGGAATTTCAACGCCCTGGAGACGAGCGTCCACCGCCATTCCCGTGCAGACGGGAGCGACAGTGGTTTGCCGAGTCCCGTCGGCCAGACGCGCGGCGGACGTGCTTGCCCGCCGCGCCCGCCGCTCAGATCACCAGCTCGATCACGAACGGTCCCTTGCGCGCATTGGCCATGCGGAACAGGTCGGCGAAGCCTTCCATGTCGGTAGCCTGGGCCCCTTCCACGCCCATGCCGCTGGCCAGCTTGACCCAGTCCAGGTCCGGGTTGCCGATATCGAGCATGTCGAGCGCGGTCTTGCCGGGGTTGGCGCCGACGCCGGCCAGTTCGCCCAGCAGGATGGCGTACTTGCGGTTGGCCAGCAGCACCACGGTGACGTCGAGCTGTTCGCGCGCCATGGTCCACAGCGATTGCAGCGTGTACATGGCCGAGCCGTCGGCCTGCAGCGCCACCACGCGCCGGCCGGGCGCCGCCACGGCCGCGCCCAGCGCCAGCGGCAGGCCCGCGCCGATGGCGCCGCCGGTCAGCTGTAGCCAGTCGTGCGGGGCCGCGTGCACGGTGCCGGGGTAGAAGGCGCGGCCGAAGCTGACGCTCTCTTCCACCACGATGGCCTGCTCCGGCAGCAGCGCGGTCAGCGTGCGCGCGACCGCCTCGGAGGTGACCGCGCCGCGCGCGGGTTCGACCGGCGCGGGGGTGGCGGCAGCGGGCAGCTGCGCCTGGCGCGCGCCGAGCTCATCGGCCAGCCGCGCCAGCGCTTCGGCCAGGTCTTCTTCCGGGCGGGCCAGCACATGCACCGCGGCATCTTCCGGATACGGGCGCGGCGACTTTCCCGGGTAGGCAAAGAACGTCACCGGCGCCGGCGCGCCCACCAGGATCACGTTGCGGATGCCGGCCAGCTTGTCGCGCGCGGCGTCGCCGGAATACGGCACGCGGTCCACCGCCAGGCGGCCGCGGCCGCGCGCCACGCGTGCGTTGGACATCGGCGAGATCAGCCGCGCGCCGGTGGCGGCGGCAATGCGGTGCGCGTCGGCCAGCGGCGCCTCGCGCAGCGCGCTGCCGGCCAGCACGATCAGCGTCGGCTGGCCCGAGCGCAGCACGCGCGCGGCCTGCTGCACGGCATCCGGCGAGACTTTAGGCACCGCCAGCGGCGGCAGCGGCGCGGCCACCACGCCGCCCGCGTCCCAGCACACGTCGGACGGCAGGATCAGGCTGGCGACGCCGCCCGGCGCGGCGCAGGCGGCCTGCACCGCGGCCGCTGCATCGGCCCCGACCGAAGCCGCGCGCGTGGCGGTACGCGTCCACACCGATACCGGCCGCGCCCAGCCTTCGGTGTCGGCGGTCAGCGGCGCGTCCAGCGGCCGGTGGTAGGTGGCCTGGTCGCCGATGATATTGACCACCGGCGTCTGCGCGCGGCGCGCGTTGTGCAGGTTGGCCAGGCCGTTGGCCAGCCCCGGCCCGCAATGCAGCAGCGTGGCGGCGGGCTTGCCGGCCATGCGCGCATAGCCGTCGGCGGCGCCGGTGACCACGCCCTCGAACAGCCCCAGCACACAGCGCATGCCGGGAATGCGGTCCAGCGCCGCGACGAAATGCATCTCGCTGGTGCCGGGGTTGGCAAAGCAGGTGTCCACGCCATTGGCCAGCAGGGTCTTGACCAGGCTCTCGGCGCCGTTCATCGGTTGTGCGTTGTCCATGTGGGGTCCGGTGGTTGGAGGGTTGGCAGGGATCAGCGGTCCGTCATGCCGGATGCGGGCGCGCGGCCAGCAGGTCGAAATCGAGGCAGACGAACTCGGTCGGGAATTCAATGCGGGCGAAATAGACGATGCGCTCCGCGCCCGCGGCCGTGGCCGGCGGCACGCAGGCAAAGCGGCGCAGCTCGGCCACCGGCGCGCCGACCGCAAGCGCCAGCGCCGCCGCCGATTCCGCGCCCGCGGCGACGATCGACAGCCGCTGCCGCGCCGTGCTGACCGACAGCCCGGGAAAGCGGTCAAGCACCGGCACCGAGGCGCCCTGGCGGAAGGCGTCGGGATCGCGCGCGAACACATCGGCCTCGATAAAGACCTCGCCCACGGCAAACGGGCGCCCGTCGACGCGGTGCAGCCGGCGCAGGAAGTGGTAGGCGGGAGCGCGCTCGCCGGCGCAGGGCATGCCCAGGTCGTCGGGCAGCGGCACATTGCCGGCCGACTCGACCATGGCTTCGGTGTCGAGCTGCGCGCCGACGGCGACGGCCTCGTCCCAGCTGGTCGACAGCGAAACCTGCCGCCGCGCCCGGCACGGCGCCTTGACGAAGGTGCCGCGCCCGCGCGAGCGCTCCAGCAGCCCTTCCTCGTCGAGCATCGACAGCGCATGGTGCATGGTCATGCGCGCCACGCCGTACTGGCGGCACAGCTGCTCCAGCGACGGGATGCGCGCGCCCTGGCGCCACGCGCCGCTTTCGATCTGGCGGCGGAAGATGGTGGCCAGCTGCAGGTAGACCGGCTGGCGGCTGCGGGACAGGAGTTCGCTGGAAAGTGGGTCCGGCATGGGCGGGTGCCCGGTGCCGGGCAAATGGAAGCGCCGGCGCATGCCAGCGTGCAGTGTCGGACAGTATAAAAAGTCTACATAAGTAGACTACTAGGGTTAACCTTGATCATCGGCTTGCGCGCGGCAGCGGCGCATGGCGAAGACGCGACACAAAAAAAGGCGCCCGGAGGCGCCCTGCAAGACCGTCGTGCGGCGGCTTACCACCGCACATCCCGTTCCCACTCCTTCATTTCTTCCTCGGCGCGCTCCTTGGTGTAGCCGTAGCGCTCCTGGATGCGGCCGGCGAGCTGGTCGCGCTTGCCGTTGATCTGCGTGATGTCGTCATCGGTCAGCTTGCCCCACTTCTCCTTGACCTTGCCCTTGGCCTGTTCCCACTTGCCTTCGATTTGGTCCCAGTTCATGTCGTGCTCCTTGGTTTCATGGCAAGGGGGCGCCGGTGCTGGCGTCCCCTTGCGAGTGGTGCGGTGGACGGCCCGCCCTGCGCGGGAGAGCCGTGGTGCTGAAGCGCTTACTTGCCGTACTTGGCCTTCACGTCGGCCTGGCACTTGTCCTTGGAATCGCCGGACAGCGCGTCGCAGCGTTCCTTGTCGGCCTTGTAGGCGGCGTCGGTGGTGTCCTTCTTCGCATCGGCGCGGGCTTCCGCCACATCGCTGCGCGAGCCGGTGGCCGCGGCCTTGTCGACCTTGGCAGCCGTCAGGGCCTTTTCATGGGCGGCCTTGGCGTCCTTCTTGCAGACGTCCTTGTCGTTGCCGGTCTTGTCGTCGCACATTTCCTTGGCGACGTCATAGTCGCGGTCGGCCTTGGTCTTCTCGGCCTTCGCCATCGACTTCTGCGTGCCGTCGCGGCGCGCTTCGGCCTGGGCCTTGGCCACGTCGCGGTCGCGCTTGGCCTCGGCCTTGCAGACGTCCTTGGCGTTGTCCTTCATGCCATCGCACTTGGCAGAGGCAGCCTTGTAGTCCGCGTCGGCCTGCTTCACTGCGGCGTCATAGTCTGCCCTTGCGCCGGTTGCAGCCGTTCCGGCCGTCGTTGCCGGTGCCGGTGCCGTCGTCTGCGCCAGGGCTACGCCTGCCGGGGCGGCAACCATCATCGAACACACTGCTGCGGTCAGCCATTTCTTCATCATGTCGAGCTCCTTTCCGGGTGATTGCGTAAGGGTACGCATGAGAGGCCGGCGGCTATGCTGCTGGCCACGCCGTAAGTACAGAGTAGGCCCGGGGGGATGGGGTCAGCAGGCGTTGGGCTCCGAAAGGAACGTCAGACTATTCCGACATAGCGAATCGGGTGAGGCACACGGCGGGGTATGAAGCTGGTTGCGGGAGGGGTTGGCGTGTTCAGCGTGTCCGGTGTGCGATGGCGGACAGGGAAGTATGAATGCCTGCCGCAGCCAACGCCGCTTGAGAAATCATGAGGTACAACGAAATGCCGCAGGCTTTCCAAATCCCGCTTGGGTACTCCCTCTCCCGCTTGCGGGAGAGGGTTGGGGTGAGGGCCAGCGCATCGACGAAGCACAACGCTGCCGCATAGCGACGGCCTGCCCTCACCCCCGGCCCCTCTCCCGCAAGCGGGAGAGGGGAGCAAACCAGCAGTGAATCGGGGCCCAGCGCTACTCCGCAATCGAAGCCGTCAACCGGTTCCCCTCGGCCGCCGCCCCCTCCTCGTCCGGCCAGTTGCGTCCCACCATCCATTCATACAAGGTCGGCAGCACGATCAGCGTCAGCACGGTCGCCGTGATCAGCCCGCCGATGATGACGATGGCCAGCGGCCGCTGCGTCTCCGAACCGATGGCACGCGAGATGGCCATCGGGAACAAACCCAGCATGGCCAGCAGCGCCGTCATCAGCACCGTGCGCAGCCGGTCCATCGAACCGGTCAGCACCGCCTGGCGCACCGGCATGCCTTCGTCGCGAAGCTGGTTGAAGTAGGTCACCATCACCACGCCGTTGAGCACGGCCTGGCCGAACAGCGCGATAAAGCCGATCGCCGCCGACACCGACAGCGGGATGCCGGTCAGCAGCAGCGCGAACACGCCGCCGATCAGCGCGAACGGGATGTTGGAGATGATCAGCGTGGCGCTCTTGAACGACTTGAACGCATTGAACAGCAGCAGGAAGATCACCAGCACCGACAGCGGCACCACGATCGACAGCCGCGCCATGGCGCGTTCCTGGTTCTCGAACTCGCCCGACCAGCCGATCTTGACGTCGTCGGCCCTGACGTTCTTCGCCACCAGCCTCTGCATGTCCTTGACCACGCTGCCCATGTCGCGGTCATGGATGAAGATGCCGATCGAGGTGGTGCGCTGGCCGTTCTCGCGGCTGATGTTCATCGCGCCGGACGCGGCGCGGAACGTCACCAGCTGCGACAGCGGCACCTGCGCGCCGTCGGCGGTCTGCATGAAGATGTTGGGCAGGTTCGGCAGCGCGCGTTCCGACGGCTTGAGCCGCACCGCCACGCTGAAGTGCTTCTCGCCTTCCCACAGCTCGGTCGCGGCCTTGCCGGCCAGCGCGGTTTCCATCAGCTCCTGCACGTCGGCCACATTGATGCCGTAGCGCGCGGCCTGGGCGCGGTCGAACTCCAGCACGTATTGCGGCAGCTCGCCGTCGCGGTCGATAAAGGCGCGCATCACCCCCTTGACCGACTGCACGTTGGCCAGGATCTGGTCGGCAACCTTCTTGTTCTGCTCCAGGCTGTCGCTCTGCACCTTGATCACGATCTGGCCCTTGATCTGCGAGATGCTCTCCAGGATGTTGTCGCGCACCGGCTGCGAGAAATTGGGCTCGATGCCGGGCAGCCGGCGCAGGTTGCGGTCGATCTCGCCGATGATGGCGCGCTTGTCGAGGCCGGCGCGCCATTGTTTCTCGGGCTTGAGGTCGACCAGGATCTCGACGGTGTTGATCAGCTTGGGATCGGTGCCGTCGTCGGGGCGACCCACCTTGGAGATGGTGGTGTTGACCTCCGGCGTCTGGCGGATCACGCTGCGCAGCCGGCGCGCCTGGTCGCGCGCCTCGTCGACCGAGACCGACGCCGGCAGGTCGAAGCTGACCCACATCGAGCCCTCGTCCAGTTCGGGCAGGAATTCGCTGCCAAGGAACTTGCCCGCGCCGACCGTAGCCACCAGCAGGCCCAGCGCCGCGCCCACCACCAGCTTCTTGTGGTCCAGCGCCCACGCCAGCATCGGCGCGTAGAGCCGCTTGCAGTGGCGCACCAGGAAGTTGTCGTCGTGCGCGATATTCTTCTTCAGCAGCAGGTGGCACAGCAAAGGCACCAGCGTCAGCGACAGGATCAGCGAACCGATCAGCGCGCCCGTCACCGTGTACGCCATCGGCGCGAAGATCTTGCCCTCGTGCCGCTGCAGCGTAAAGATCGGGATGTGCGCCGCGATGATGATGACCATCGAGAACACGGTCGGGCGGCCCACCTCGGTGGTGGCCTGCAGGATCGCGTGCAGGCGCGCGCGGCTGTCCTGGATCTGCTGCGCCTTGAGCTCGCCCAGCCGCTTGAAGATGTTCTCGACCACGATCACCGCGCCGTCGACGATGATGCCGAAGTCCATCGCGCCCAGCGACAGCAGGTTGGCCGGAATCCCCACCCAGGTCAGGCCGATGAAGGTCGACAGCAGCGCCAGCGGGATGATCAGCGCGACGATCGCCGCGGCGCGTACGTTGGCGAGGAACAGGTACAGCACCGCCATCACCAGCAGCGCGCCCTCCACCAGGTTGCCGAACACCGTGTGCAAAGTCTTGTCGATCAGCGTGGAGCGGTCGTAGTACGGCACGATCTTCACGCCCTTGGGCAGGATCTGCTCGTCGAGCAGCGCGATCTTCTGTTTCAGCGCGTCCAGCACCAGCGACGGGTTCTCGCCCTTGCGCATCACCACGATGCCCGAGACGATGTCGTCTTCATCGTCCTGGCCCATCAGGCCTTGCGGCGGCGCGCTGCCGACCTTCACCTCGGCGATGTCCTTGACCAGGATGGGCGTGCCGTTGTTCTCAGCCACCACCACGTTGGCGATATCGGCCGACGTGCGGAAGCTGCCCAGCGAGCGCAGCAGGAACTGCTGGCGCCCATGCGCCACCGCGCCGCCGCCGGCATTCGAGTTGGCGCGCTGCAGCGCGGTGAACAGCTGCGACAGCGAGATCCGGGCATCGCGCATGCGCGCCAGGTTGGGGTTGACCTCATACTGCTTGATGGTGCCGCCGATGGTGACCAGGTCGGCCACGCCCGGCACCTGGCGCAGGTTTTTCTCGACCACCCAGTCCTGCAGCGTGCGCAGTTCCTGCGGCGTATAGCCCTTGCCGGTCAGCCGGAAGCGGTAGATCTCGCCGATCGCGGTGGACAGCGGCGCCAGGTCCGGATGCACGCCGTCGGGCAGGTCGACGCTGCGCAGCCGCTCCAGGATCTGCTGGCGCGCGGCCACGTCGGTAGCCTTGTCGTTGAAGGTCACCATCATGAACGACAGCCCGAACTGCGTGTGCGAAAACACCCGCACTGCGTTGGGCGTGCCCGCCAGCGCGGTCTCGATCGGGATCGTGACCTGGCGCTCCACTTCTTCTGCGGCGCGCCCCGGGTACAGCGTGATGACGTTGACCTGGATGTCGGACACATCCGGGAAGGCTTCGATCGGCAGGTTCTTGAACGCGGCGATGCCGCCCCCGACGAAGAGGATCAGGCCCAGCCAGACAAAGAGCTTCTGGTGCAGGGCAAAGCTGACGATGCGCGAGATCATGGGGCGATCGTCCTCAGTGTTTTTCTGCTGCGCGCGCCGCGTTCACCGCGGTGGCATCGCGCAGGATGTCCTGCAGGTAGAGGTTGCCTTCGCTGACCACGGTCTCGCCGGCCTTCACGCCTTGCAGCAGTTCGGTGGTGCCGGGCAGCGTCACGCCCACGCGCACCTGGCGGCGCTCGAAGGTATTGGGCGCGGTGCGCACGAACACATAGTTGCGGTTGTCGGCCAGGAACACGGCCGTGGACGGCACCGCGATGCCCTGGAACGAGGCTGCCGGCAGCTTGGCGGTGACGAACATCTCCGCTTTCAGGCGGCGCTCCGGGTTGGGCACATCCAGCCGCACCTTGATGCTGCGCGCGGCGGGGTCGACATAGTCGGCAATCTTGACCACGGTGCCGGCAAAGGTCTCGCCGGGCCACGCGGCGGTGATCAGCTGCACCGGCACGCCGGGCTTGAACAGCTTCAGGTCGGCCTCGCCCGCATCGACCTGCGCCCACAGCGTGGTTGGATCCGTCACGAGGAACAGCGGCGCGGCGGGGGGCTGGTCGGGGCGCAGCTCCATGCCGAGGTTGAGGTTGCGCTCGACCACCAGGCCGTCGATCGGGCTGCGCAGCGCATAGCGCTGGTTGACGCCGCCCCCCCCGGCCGCGGCCGCGCCGTACTGGCTCAGCGCCGCCTGGGTGCGCTGCAGGTCCGCCGCGGCGCGCGCGGCGTCGGCCTGCGTCTGCTCCAGTTCCTTCTGCGCGATGATGCCGGCTCCATACAACTCGCGCTGACGCGCCAGCGCCCTGGCCGCGACCGCGTTGTCGGCAGCGGCCTTGCGCGCATCGGCCTGGGCCACGCCGAAGTCCGGCGAAGTCAGGTTCGCCAGCGCCTGGCCCGCCTTGACGGTGGCGCCGGGCTGCACCAGCACCTCGGTCACGCGCCCGGCGAACGGCGTCGCCACGCGCACGGTCTTGTCTTCGTTCCACACCAGCCGGCCGGGCAGGCTGAGCATGCGCTCGCCGCCGGTGGTGGCGGGCTCGACGGCGATGCCGGGCAGCGTCTTCACGCTGGCCGGGAACTGGATGGTGTTGCCGCTGACCCTGGGATCGTCATCGGCCTTCGGGGCTTCAGGCTTGCCACACGCGGCCAGCGCCAGTGCGCACAACGACATGGCGAACACAACGGCAACACGCGCCGGCAAGGCGGCGTAAGAAGATGACATGCGACGGGACATGCGTGACAGGAAAGACATGAGGAGATCGCGGGGAACGGCGGTTCAGGGACGCGCGGCGGCGGCAGTGTGGGCGGGCGAAGCGGTGGTAGAGGTCTGCAGCGCAGCGCGGTACGCCGACAGCGCCTTGGCGTAGTCGGCCTGCGCCTGGACGGCATCGAGCCGGGTCTGGCGCAACGCGCGGCGTGCATCGAGCAGATCCAGCACGCCGGTGGCCCCCTTGCGGTAGGCGAATTCAGCGCTGCCGGCGACGCTGTCCGCCGCGGGCAGCACCTCGTCACGCATCTGCCGCAGCGCCTGGCGCGCGCTCTCGAGCTGGCTGCGCAAACGGTCGATCTCGTTGCCGGCCTCCAGCATCACGCGGTTGCGGTCGTCCAGCGCGGCGTAGTAGTCGACTTCGGCGCGGCGCGCCTCGCCGCCGTTGCTGTGGCGCACCGGCAGCGGCACCGACAGGAACACGCCGAAGCTGTTGCCGGAGCCGGAGCTGTTGCCTGATGAGGTCGGATAGTGCTCGGCCTGCGCGCCAATGGTCACATCCGGCACGCGACCCGCACGAGCGAGATCGCGCGACGCCTCGGCGGCGGCCAGGCGCGCCTCGGCGGCGGTCACGTCGGGGCGGCGCCGCAGCGTGTCCGGGTCCGGCGCCGGCACGGCGGCATCGGGCGCGGGCCAGTCGGGCACCAGCCGGTTGTCCGCCAGCGTGCCGGGCACGCCCATCGCCTGCGCCAGCGCGGCCTTGTCGCGGGAATGGTCGGTGATGGCCTGGCGCAGGTCGTTCTGCGCACGCAGCGCGTCGAGCTGCAGCCTGGTCACGTCGGCGCGCGCCACGTCGCCCGCCTTCAGCCGCGTCTCGGTGGCCTGGCGGGTGCGCTCGTACAGCGCCAGTGTTTCCCGCAATACGGCCACGCGTTCCTGGCTGGCCAGCGCGTCGAAGAAGGCCTGCTCCACCATGCCGGCCTGTTGCGCCACCACCGCCTGCACCGCTTCGCCGGCGGCGGCGCTGGCCTTGCGCGCGGCATCGACGCGCAGGTTGCCCTTGTTGGCCGTCTCGATCAGCTGGTCGACGCGCACGGTGGAATCCACCGTCTTGCTGCGCAGGTTGCCCGGGCCGACACCGAGATGCGGGTTGATGTTCTCGACGCCCAGGCTCAGCACGGGGTTGGGACGCTGCGCCGCGATCTGGACATCGGCCTGGCTGGCTTCCACGCCGCGGCGCGCGGCGAGGATGGTGCGGTTGCAGCGCAACGCGTCGAGGCGCACCTGGGCCAGGGTCAGCGCAGCGTTTGCCGGCGGCGAAGCGCAGGGGCCATCGGCGGGTGCGGCGGGTGCGGCGGGCGCGGAATCAGCGGAAGAAACTGGATCGGCAGGACGTTCGGCGGCAAGGCTCGCCGCAGGCTTCGCCACGACCGCCAATACCAGCAGGGAACCTACGGCAACACGGGATAAGACAAAAGGCACGGTCAGTCAGGCTCGGTTCGAAAACGGTCTGCGGTTAAACGACCGTGCCCGCCAAACGGTTCACCTGCGGCGCAAGAAAATCATCCTGCGCCACGGCCCGCGATGCGATTGCGCAGCGTGGCTGTCTTGTTGCGCCCTCGCCCGCCGCCCTGATGCTGCCTGCCACCCGGACACGATCTCCCGCACGCATTCAAACCGAACCGCTTTACAAACGGCTTTCATTCACCTGACAAACACCTTTAGCTGCGCGAATTTGCTGAACCGTTGGAAAAAACGACGAACGGCACGGCCGTTGCCAGCCGTGCCGTCGGAACTTTCCTAACTGCGCTTATGCTTTCAACCCTATCCCTTCACGCGGTCATCCAGCCCCAGGCCGCGGCCGATGATCTCCTTCATGATCTCGCTGCTGCCGGCATAGATGCGCGAGATGCGCGCGTCGGCATACATGCGGCAGATGCGGTACTCCTCCATATACCCCGCGCCGCCGTGCAACTGCACGCCCTCGTCGACCATGCGCCCCTGCAGCTCGGAAGTCAGCAGCTTGGCCGATGCCGCGGTCTCCACCGTCAGCGTACCGGCGTTGTGTTGCAGCACGCACTGGTCGACGAAGGTCTGCAGCGCGTCC
Source organism: Cupriavidus taiwanensis (assembly GCF_900249755.1). Taxonomy (NCBI): domain Bacteria; kingdom Pseudomonadati; phylum Pseudomonadota; class Betaproteobacteria; order Burkholderiales; family Burkholderiaceae; genus Cupriavidus; species Cupriavidus taiwanensis. Next base: position 256,024 of record NZ_LT976854.1, on the reverse strand, counting down.
AGTTGCGCACGCAGCTCGGCCAGCTTGAAGCGCGAGTTCTGGAACGTGCCGATGGCGCGCCCGAAAGCCTTGCGCTCGCGCACGTAGTCCAGCGTGATATCGAACGCCACCTGCGCCGACGCCATGTAGCCGCAGGCCCCGATCAGGCGCTCTTCGGCGAGGTGGCGCGTCAGGTAGCGGAAGGCCTGGCCGGGCTCGCCCAGCACGTTGGCCTTGGGCACCTTGACGTTGTCGAAGAACAGTTCCGAAGTGTCCTGCGAGTGCAGGCCCAGCTTGCGCAACTTGCGCCCGCGCTCGAAGCCGGGCATGCCGCGTTCGACGATGAAGAGCGTCAGGCCGTGGCTGCGTTCCGGGTCGGTGCGGGCGACCACCACCACCACGTCGGCCAGCTGGCCGTTCGAGATATAGGTCTTGGCGCCGTTCAGCACCCAGTGGTCGCCATGGTCCTCGGCGCGGGTGCGGATGCCGGCCAGGTCCGAACCGGTCTGCGGCTCGGTCATGGCAATGGCGAAGATCGACTCGCCGCGCGCCGCCGCGGGCAGCAGGCGCTGGCGTTGTTCTTCGTTGCCGATGCGGCCGATGTAAGGCGCCACCAGGCGCGAGTGCAGCGTGCCGAAGAAGCCGGAGTCGCCGTGGCGCGCGTTTTCCTCGATCAGGATCTGCTCGTAGCGAAAGTCCTGGACGCCGGCGCCGCCGTATTGCTCGTCGGCCCACATCAGCAGGTAGCCCTGCTCGCCGGCCTTGCGGAACACCTCGCGGTCGACGCAGCCCTGTTCGCGCCAGCGCTCGCCGTGCGGGCCGACCTCGCGCTGGTAGAAGCGGCGGGCGGATTCGCGGAAGGCGTCGTGTTCGGCTTCGAAGATCAGGCGTTGCATCGGAGGTCTCCAGGTGTTTTGAGATAGACCGGGTCAGTGTCTGCCTGGCAACGCCGATGAGATTCGTCGGAACAGATGATTTTTCCTGCCGTCGCGAAACGGCCCGCCCTGTACCGAAAAGCCAGTTGAATGCAATTTTATTGATATGAAGTGCAAATAACTTTCATTTACCCGCCGGCACGCTTTGTGCCAATACTGGAACCACAGATAACGATTCGACGGAGCGGGAACATGGAAGCCATCCTCTGGGCTGGAGTGGCGCTGGCACTGGTGGCGGCGGGGGGTGCCGTCACCTGGCTGATCGGCACGCGGGTGCCGGAACCGGTGTTTGCGCGCGCGCAGCGGCACGGGCGCTTCAACGGCCTGGAACCACGACCGCCGCGCCGTGGTGGCGGCGGCGGCCGGATGCGGCGCGTGCGGCAATGGCGCCTGGTGGCCGTGCCGGCCCCGTCGGGACAACTGGTGCCGGTGCGGATCTGACGGCCTGCGCTACTGCGGGAAGTCCCAGCGCTGCGACCAGTCCGATTCTTCCCGCACGATGTCGCGCAGGATCTCCACGGCTTCCCGCGCCGGTCCCGCGGGCGGCTTGGCACGGACCAGGAACACGGGATACGAGAACTCCGGCGCGCCGGCAACGCGCGCCAGCGCCCCGCTGTCCAGGTAGCTCTGCACCACGCGCGTGCGGAAGTAGCCGCTGCCGCCGAACTGCAGGATGTACTGCAGCGCCAGCGGCCCCAGGTTGAAGTACAGCGACGCCCGCGCATATTCCGGCAACGCGCTGTCATGCTGGCGGCGGAACTCCGGACCCCAGTCGACATAGACATAGCCGCCGTCGCGCTGCGTCGAGCGGATCAGGACCAGCTTCTCCTCCATCAGCGCTTCCACATGCATGCCGGGCGCGTACTCCGGCTGGTACACCAGCGCCGCATCCAGCGCGCCCGATTGCAGCCGGCGCTGCAGCTCCGCCCCGTCACCCACCTCCGCGCGCACCGCCTGCGCCGGCATCCGCTGCCGCAGCCGCGTCGCCCATAGCAGCACCAGCGGGTTGCCCAGACTGATTTCCGTGCCATAGCGAAACAGGCTGGCCAGCCCCGCCGGCAGCGGCAGCTCGCGGCACGCCGCCTCCCAGGTCTGCACCAGCTGGCTGGCATAGCCGAGAAAACGCTGCCCGTCCGGCGTCAGCCGCGCCCCCGCCTTGTTGCGCTCGAACAGGCGACAGTTCAGCTGCGCCTCCAGGCTCTTGATGCGCGCGGTGACGGCGGTCTGCGTGACATGCAGCTTGTCGGCGGCTGCCAGCAGGCTGCCGTCGCGCACGACTTGGAGGAAGGTGCGGGCGAGTTCGATGTCCATGGAGTGGAAATTCCGACACGGTGTGGCGAATTGTAGGCAATGCGGCATGGATCTTCCGCAATGGCGGTCCCACCACTCACCCCGGCGGTGCCTGGAAGTAAGCTCCTGATTCCAGACCAAGGACAACGCCAGACCAAGGACAAAGCCACCATGCCTGACCGTCCGCTGCCCGCATCCGGCAACAAGGATGCTGCCCAACCTTCTGCAGGTTCTGCAGGCATCGCTTCGGACTCGTTGCCCAACGCTGCCGCGCCGGTACGCCGAAGCCTGGCCGGCCTGCTCGATCTGTTCGCGGCCTTCCCGCGAGACTTCATGGAAGCCGGAAGGCCGGAGCAAGAGCAGGCCGAGCGCTGACAATCCGGCTTGCGGCTTGCCAGAGCACCCCAAGGCCGGCGCCTGAGCGCCGCCGCGTCAAGGCTTCACCGCCGCCGCCAGCACCGCCGGCATCGGCACCTCAAACCCGCTGCCGCGCATGTACCCGGCAACGGTGCCGCGCAGCACGGCGCGGATTTCATCGCGGGCCTTGGGGGTCTGCGCGCGCAGCGTGGCGGCGGCGCGCACGGTGCCCTGGGCGAGCGCGTCGAACAGCTGGTCGGGCGTGGAGAAGCGCCAGACCTGCGGCACGCTGCGGCAGGTCGGCATGACGAAGCCGGCCTGCTGCAAGGCGCTGCGGCAATGGCCGGGATCGCTGAACAGGAAGAAATTCGGTCCGACCGGGATGTCGACGTCCATCGAGCCATAGGCGCGGATCGCGGCATAGACCGCGCCGAAGCCGACGGCGCGCTCCGGCGTGTCCCAGACGGTGAAGGCGATGCGCCCGCCCGGGCGCAGCACGCGGAAGGCCTCGGCCAGCGCCGCGTCCGGGTCGGACATATGGCACAGGCCAAAGCCATTGACCACGGCGTCGAAGCTGGCATCGCCGAACGGCAGCGCCTGCGCGTCGGCCTGTTCATACTGGACCTCGGGATGGAGCTTGCGCGCCAGTTGCACCTGCGCCAGCGCGAAATCGATGCCGACGGAATCGGCCCCGCGCTGCACCGCCCCGGCCGCGACGTAGCCGGAGCCGGAAGCCACATCCAGCACGCGCTGCCCGCTGGTCACATGGGCCGCGTCCAGCAGGGACTCGACCGATTGCCGGGTCACGTGCGACAGGTGTTCCTGGTACCGGCTGACCACCTCCGGGTCTTCCCAGCCGGCCAGCTCAAAGGCGCGAAACGAATCTGCGGTGCGGTCCATGCCTACTCCTCGGCGTCGATGTCCAGGCGGGCGGGCGTGTGTTCGTGATATTGGTGTGCGGATGCCGTGCGGCGGCATCCAGGGAACCCGGTCAAGCCAAGTATAGACAGCGCCGCGGCCTGGCAGCGGCCAGGCGCCCAGGCCGGCACCCGGCCCGCCTTGCCGCACGCTTTCACCCGTTCAGGCGAAGCGCAGCGTGGCTACGCCGGCGGCGATCAGGCAGGCCGCGCCCAGGCGCGCGGCGCCGACGCGCTCCTTGAGCAGCAGCGCGGAGATCAGCGCGCCGAACAGGATCGAAGACTCGCGCAGGGCTGCCACCGGCGCCACCGGCGCGCGCGTCATCGCCCACAGCGACAGCCCGTAGGACGCCAGCGTGCCGCCGCCGCCCACCAGCGCGAACACCAGGTTGCGGCGCACGTAGGCGCGCAGTTCCGGCCGGCGCGTCGCCAGTGCCCACGCCGCCAGCGGCACCGCGGTCAGCACGAAGATCCAGAAGGCATATGCCACCGGCGCGCCCGAGCGCCGCACGCCGGTGCCGTCGATCAGCGTATAGGCGGCGATCACCAGCGCGTTCAGCAGCGCCAGCCACACGCCCTCGCGGCTGCCTTGCCCGCCGCGGGCGCCGCGCGCACCGCCCGCCATGGCCAGGATGCCAAGGCTGATCACGGCAATGCCGGCCCACGCCAGTGCCGACAGGTGCTCACCCAGCCAGCCGACGCTGGCCAGCGCCACCAGCAACGGCGCGGACCCCCGCATCAGCGGGTAGGTCAGGCTCATGTCCGCGCTGCGGTAGATGCGCGCGACCAGCGCAAAGTACACCACGTGCACGCCCACGGACGCGGCGATGAAGGGCCAGCTGGCGGGCGCCGGCTGCGGCAGCGCCGGCAGCGCCAGCGCGGCCATCAGGCCCGCGGTCACCGCCACCATCACGGTGGACAGCATCTTGTCGCCGCCGCCCTTGACCACGGCATTCCACGCGGCATGCAGGAAGGCGGCAAGCAGGACGACGGCGAAGACGGTGAGCGACATGGGCGGCGGCGGGGGCGGCGCGTATGGACGGCGCGGGATCGCGCCATTCTAGCCGCGCCGGTGTGCCGTGCGACACGCCGCGCGCCGGGGCGGCCTCACCTGGCGCCGCTGACCCGCCAGACCGTATTGCCGACATCGTCGGCCACCAGCAAGCCGCCGCGCTTGTCGATCGCCACGCCCACCGGCCGCCCGCGCGCCTTGCCGTCGTCGTCGACAAACCCGGTCAGCACGTCGAACGGCGCGCCCTGCGGCCGGCCCTGGCTGAACGGCACGAAGATCACCTTGTAGCCCGCCAGCGGGCGGCGGTTCCACGAACCATGCAGGCCGACGAACATGCCTTCGCTGAAACGCGCCGGCAGGCTGTTGCCGCCGGCCGCGGCCAGGCCCAGCGCGGCGGTGTGTGCGCCCACGGCGTAGTCGGGAACGATCGCCCTGGCCACCAGCTCCGGTGCCGGCGGCTTCACGCGCTGGTCCACATGCTGGCCGTAGTAGCTGTAGGGCCAGCCATAGAAGCCGCCGTCGCGCACCGAGGTGATGTAGTCCGGCACCAGGTCGCTGCCGATCTCGTCGCGCTCGTTGACGGCGGTCCACAGCATGCCGGTGACCGGCTCCCACGCCATGCCGTTGGGATTGCGCAGCCCGCTGGCAAAGATGCGGTGCGCGCCGGTGCTGCGGTCGACCTCCCAGATCGCGGCGCGGCCGACCTCCTTGTCCATGCCGTTCTCGCCCACGTTGCTGTTCGAGCCCACGGTCACGTACAGCTTGCTGCCATCGCGGCTGGCGATCAGGCTCTTGGTCCAGTGATGGTTGAGCGGCCCGCCGGGCAGGTCGACCACCTTCTGCGGCGCGGCGCTGATTTCGGTCTGGCCGGGCTGGTACGGGAAGCGCAGCAGCGCATCGGTGGCGGCCACGTAGAAGTCGTTGCCGACCAGCGCCATGCCGAACGGCGAATTCACGTCCTTCAGGAACACCGAGCGCTGGTCGGCGACGCCGTCGCCGTTGCTGTCGCGCAGCAGCGTGATGCGGTTGGCGCTGGGCGTGCCGGCGCCGGCGCGCTTCATCACCATCTTCATGATCCAGCCCTTGATGCCCTTGCCGTCGTCGGGCTTGGGCGGGGCATTGCTCTCGGCCACCAGCACGTCGCCGTTGGGCAGCACATAGACCCAGCGCGGATGGTCCAGCTTGTCGGCGAAGGCCGTCACCGCCATGCCTTCGGCCGGCACCGGGCGCTGGCCCGCGGCCCAGCCGATGGCCGGCGCGATCTTGACGGTGGGAATGGCGGTCTGGTTGGGCGGCGGCAGCTGCGGCGTGGGTCCGAAGCCCGCTTCGGACGGCAGCTTGGCCGATTCGCCGCAGGCGGCGAGCGTGGCCAGCACGGGGACGGCGCTGGCCAGCATGGCGGTGCGCAACAGGCGCGCAAAGTTGGGCTTCGGCATGGTCCGGGCTCCTCAGGCCGCGCACGGCCGCGCGCCTGTGCTTTGGACTATAGGACGCGCCGCGCCAGGCGCTCTGTAGGCGCCGCGGAAGGCACCGTGTAGGACGATGCCCATGCCCGCGCGGCGCCCTGCCCGGTGCGCTTCAGCCCCGATGCGGCGTATCCAGCCCCTTCACCACCGCCGGACGCTGCACGAAGGCATCGAGCACGCGCTGTACGTTGACGAAGTCCTTGAAGCCGACCAGGTCGCCCGCCTCGTAGAAGCCGACCAGGTTGCGCACCCACGGCAGGGTGGCGATGTCAGCGATAGAGTACTCGTCGCCCATGATCCACGCGCGGCCGTCCAGGCGCTGGTCGAGCACCTTGAGCAGGCGCCGGCTCTCGGCCACGTAGCGGTCGCGCGGGCGCTTGTCTTCGTAGTCCTTGCCGGCAAATTTGTGGAAGAAGCCCAGCTGGCCGAACATCGGGCCGATGCCGCCCATCTGGAACATCACCCACTGGATGGTCTCGTAGCGGCGCGCCGGATCGGCGGGGATCAGCTTGCCGGACTTGTCGGCCAGGTACAGCAGGATCGCTCCGGATTCGAACAGCGCCAGCGGCTTGCCGCCCGGGCCGTCGGGGTCGAGGATCGCCGGGATCTTGTTGTTCGGGTTCAGCGACAGGAATTCCGGCGACATCTGGTCGTCGGTGTCGAAGCGCACCAGGTGCGGCTCGTACCGCAGGCCGGTCTCTTCCAGCATGATCGACACCTTGACGCCGTTGGGCGTGGGCAGCGAATAGAGCTGGATGCGGTCGGGATGCTGCGCCGGCCATTTGCGGGTGATGGGGAAAGCGGACAGATCGGGCACACGGGCTCCTGGTTCGGGCGCCTGCCGCGGGTGCGGGAAGGCGCCGGGGACATTGGCAAAGCCCGATCATAAACCGCGCCTGCGTTGCCTGCAGGGCGCGTTCAGGCGCGTTCAGGCGAACTCCGCCGGCTGCACCGCGCGCCGTAGCGCGGCGCGCAGCGCGTCGCCATGAATGGGCTTGTGCAGGACCGGGAAGCCGCTGTCGTGGAGCGCCTGCAGGCGGTCGGGCGCGGTGTCGCCGGTGACGATCAGCGCCGGCACCGCGTGGCCCACGCGGGCGCGCAGCATCGTGACCGCGTCGAGGCCCGTCAGCCCGCCGCCCAGGCGGTAGTCGGCCAGGATCAGGTGCACCGGCGCCGCGCCGTCGCGGCTGGCGGCAAGATGCGCCTCGCACACGGCGGCAACGCTGGGGCCGCCGTAGACGACATGTCCCCACACCGTCAGCAGTTCGGTCAGCGCGCCCAGCACCTGGGGATCGTCGTCGACCAGCATCACGCAAAGCGGCTCGCCGTCAGGTTCGGCCGGCGCGGCGGCAAGCACGGGCGCCGCGGCGGCATCGGCCAGCGGCACGCGCACCGAGAACATGCAGCCGCGCCCGGGCGCCGAGCGCAGGGTCACCGCATGGTCCAGCAGCGCCGCCAGGCGCCGCACGATGGCAAGGCCGAGTCCGAGCCCTCTGGTGCCGGCCTGCTCGTCGGCCTGCTCGTCGGCCGGCGTGGTGCCCGGCACCTGCACATAATCGTCGAACACGCGTGCCTGATGCGCCGGCGCGATGCCGGGGCCGGTGTCGATCACCTGGATTTCCATGGCGCCCGCGCGACGGCGCGCGCCCACCAGGATGCTGGCGCGCGGCGCATGCCGCAGCGCGTTAACGACGAGATTGTCGAGGATGCGCTTGAGCAGGTCGGGGTCGCTGTCGACCCACGCGCGCGCCGGCACGACCCGCAGCACGCTGCCGCGCTGGCGCGCCTGCCCGGCGTACTCTTCTCCGACCTCGGCCAGCAGCCGCGCCAGTGGCAGCGGGCGGCGCCGTACCGGCATCAGCCCCGCATCCAGCCGCGACGCATCGAGCAGGCCGTCGAGCAGGTGGTCCATGCGTGCCAGCGTGGCGCGCAGCCGGCGGCCGACGGCATGCGCCTGGGCGGCCGGCACGTCGCCGCGTTCACCCAGCGCCGTCAGCGCAGCCGCCTGCAGGCCGATCGCGTACACGGGCTGGCGCAGGTCATGGCCCGCGGCGGCCAGGAAGCGCGTCTTGGCCTGGTCCGCGGCGGTGGCGCGATCGCGCTCGCGCTCCAGCGCGCCGATCAGCGCCAGGTTCTCGAAGCGCAGCCTGACGCCGTCGCGCAGCGTGCGGTAGGTGACCTGGCTGTAGTAGAGGTTGGCGCCCAGCAGGCATGCGGCAAAGCCCGCATAGACGCCGTACATCGGCCCCTGCTGCATCAGGCAATACAGCGTGAACGGCAGCAGCATGGCCGCGACCGAGCCGCGGTAGGTCGGCGGATGCGCGGACAGCGACGGGATCGCGCCGCTGGACATGCCGGCCAGCACGATGCAGCAGAACGCCACCAGCTGCGGCTCGGGCGGCAGCAAGATGGACGAGCCAACCGCGCCCCACAGCAGGCTGGAGACCCAGGACAGGACCATGAAGCGGCGCGCCCACGCCTGCGGCGCCGCGCTGCCGCCGCGCCGGAAATAGCGCCACGACAGGCCGATGCGCAACGTGGTCAGCAGGTACACCGCGGCGATCCATGCCGCCAGCAGCGGCGCCGGCACGCTGGGACGCAGCACGTAGCACACCGGCAGCGCGATCACGAAGTTGGCGAACAAGACCGCGTTGGATTGCCGGTAGAGCAGGTCCACCATCGCCGCCGCCACGTCGGCGGGCTGCCGGGCCGGCGCGTTCATGACGGATGCCTGCGCCGGGCGCGGCGGCGCGGCCATGACAGCGGGACAAGGCGGCCGGAGATGGCGCCGCAGGCGTAGGAGATGGGCATGCGCGGAGGGTGAGGGCCAGTGGGGCACGCGCGGCATGCGAAGCTATAATCCGGCGGGTCGCCAGCGCCACCATGGCCAGCCTGGCGCCATGGGCCCGGGCCGCGCGCCGGGCTGCCGCTTTATACCACCTTCCCTTTCCCTTTCGCCAGCCAAGATGCCGCCGCGATGAGCCGCTTTCCCGTCCCGACCCGCGTGGCACTCGCCGACGACCATGCCATCGTGCTGGAAGGGCTCAAGCTGGTGCTGTCCGGCATCGGCAACCTGGTGATGGCCGGCGAAGCTGCCGACGGCGCGCAGTTGCTGGCACTGCTGCAGCGCGAACGCGTCGACCTGCTGGTGATGGACCTGGGCATGCCGGGCGTCGATGGGCTTGCCTTCGTGCAGCGCTTGCGCGCCCTGCACCCCGCCCTGCGCATCCTGGTGCTGACCGGCAATGCGGGGGCCGGCATGGGCCACGCGGCGATCGCGGCCGGCGCCAACGGTTATCTGATCAAGAGCGGCGATATCGGCGAGCTGGTGCCCGCGCTGATGGCCCTGTCAGAAGGGCGCAACGTCATTGCTGCCGGCGGCGCGGAGACTGCTACGGCGGACGCCCTCGCCGCGCTGACCCGCCGCGAACAGCAGATCCTGATGCTGATCGCGCGCGGCGCGACCGCGGGCGACATTGCCGCGCAGCTGGGCATCAGCCCGCTGACTGCGCGCAAGCATCGGGAGAACCTGATGCGCAAGCTGGATCTGCATAACACCGCGGAGGTGGTGGCGTACGCCGCGCGTCAAGGCATTCCGCTGGACTGAATTTCTTTCCTATTCCGCCGGTTTGCTCCCGTCGCCCGCTTGCGGGAGAGGGAGTACACAAGCGAGAGTTGGAACGTTCGAGGCAATGATCTCGCTGCCGGTTTGCTCCCCTCTCCCGCTTGCGGGAT
>NZ_LT976854.1:0-246233 GCF_900249755.1 Cupriavidus taiwanensis | reverse complement strand
GCGGGAGAGGGGCCGGGGGTGAGGGCCGGCGGTGGCAATGGCGACGGCCTTTGCTTCGTTGATATGCCCCGCCCTCACCCCAACCCTCTCCCGCGAGCGGGAGAGGGAGTACACAAGCGAGAGTTGGAACGTTCGAGGCAATGATCTCGCTGCTGGTTTGCTCCCCTCTCCCGCGCGCGGGAGAGGGAGTACACAAGCGAGAGTTGGAACGTTCGAGGCAATGATCTCGCTGCCGGTTTGCTCCCCTCTCCCGCAAGCGGGAGAGGGAGTACCCAAGCGGTTACTCATTGCTAGTGGCACTAATTGCCCGGTAAGCCGACAGAAGCCAAAAACAAAAGAGCCCCGCAACGCGGGGCCCTTCCTTCAAGCCAGCCTGACTGCCCGGCTTACACGTTCACGCCGTCGGCCACTTCCTTGAAGTCCTCGATCTGGTCGAAGTTCATGTACTTGTAGATCTTGTCGCCGTTGGCGTTCAGTACACCCATGTCGGCCATGTACTCGTCCTTGGTCGGGATGCGGCCCAGGCGCGAGCAGATTGCCGCCAGTTCGGCCGAACCCAGGTACACGTTGGTGTTCTTGCCCAGGCGGTTCGGGAAGTTGCGGGTCGAGGTCGACATCACGGTCGCGCCTTCGCGCACCTGTGCCTGGTTGCCCATGCACAGCGAGCAGCCCGGCATTTCGGTGCGGGCACCGGCGGTGCCGAACACGCCGTAGTGGCCTTCCTCGGTCAGTTGCTTCTGGTCCATCTTGGTCGGCGGGGCCACCCACAGCTTGACCGGGATGTCGCGCTTGCCTTCCAGCAGCTTGGACGCTGCGCGGAAGTGGCCGATGTTGGTCATGCACGAACCGATAAACACTTCGTCGATCTTGGCGCCGGCCACCTCGGACAGCGTCTTCACGTCGTCCGGGTCGTTCGGGCAGGCCACGATCGGCTCATGCACGTCGGCCAGGTCGATCTCGATCACGGCGGCATACTCGGCGTCGGCGTCCGGCTCCAGCAGCTTCGGATCGGCCAGCCACGCTTCCATGGCCTTGATGCGGCGCTGCAGGCTGCGCGGGTCTTGATAACCCTGGGCGATCATCCACTTCAGCAGCGTGATATTGCTGTTGATGTATTCGATGATCGGGTCCTTGTTCAGGCGCACCGTGCAACCGGCGGCCGAACGCTCAGCCGATGCATCCGACAGCTCGAACGCTTGCTCGACCTTCAGGTCGGGCAGGCCTTCGATTTCCAGGATGCGGCCCGAGAAGATGTTCTTCTTGCCTTGCTTGGCCACGGTCAGCAGGCCTTGCTTGATCGCGTACAGCGGGATCGCGTTGACCAGGTCGCGCAGCGTCACGCCCGGCTGCATCTGGCCCTTGAAGCGAACCAGCACCGATTCCGGCATGTCCAGCGGCATCACGCCGGTGGCGGCGGCAAAGGCCACCAGGCCCGAGCCGGCGGGGAAGCTGATGCCGATCGGGAAGCGGGTGTGCGAGTCGCCGCCGGTGCCGACGGTGTCGGGCAGCAGCATGCGGTTCAGCCACGAGTGGATCACGCCGTCGCCCGGGCGCAGCGAGATGCCGCCGCGGGTGCTGATGAACTCGGGCAGCGTGTGGTGGGTCTTGACGTCGACCGGCTTCGGATACGCGGCGGTGTGGCAGAACGACTGCATCACCAGGTCGGCCGAGAAGCCCAGGCAGGCCAGGTCCTTCAGCTCGTCGCGGGTCATCGGGCCGGTGGTGTCCTGCGAGCCCACCGAGGTCATCTTCGGTTCGCAGTAGGTGCCCGGGCGGATGCCCTTGCCTTCTTCCAGGCCGCAGGCGCGGCCGACCATCTTCTGCGCCAGCGTGAAACCCTTGCCGGTATCGGCCGGGTTCTGCGGCAGGCGGAACAGCGTCGACGGGGCCAGGCCCAGCGCCTCGCGCGCCTTGGCGGTCAGGCCACGGCCGACGATCAGCGGGATGCGGCCGCCGGCGCGGACTTCGTCGAACAGCACGTCGGACTTGACCTTGAACTCGGCGATCACTTCACCGTTCTTCAGCGCCTTGCCTTCGTACGGGCGCAGCTCGACCACGTCGCCCATTTCCATCTTCGACACGTCCAGCTCGATCGGCAGCGCGCCGGCGTCTTCCATGGTGTTGTAGAAGATCGGGGCAATCTTGTTGCCCAGGCACACGCCGCCGAAGCGCTTGTTCGGGATGAACGGGATGTCTTCGCCGGTGAACCACAGCACCGAGTTGGTGGCCGACTTGCGACTGGAACCGGTGCCGACCACGTCGCCCACATAGGCGACCAGGTGGCCCTTTTCCTTCAGCGATTCGATGAACTTGACCGGGCCGCGCTTGCCGTCTTCTTCCGGCTGGAACGCCGCGCCTTCGCGCTTGTTCTTCAGCATCGCCAGCGCGTGCATCGGGATGTCCGGGCGGGTGGTGGCGTCCGGCGCGGGCGACAGGTCGTCGGTGTTGGTTTCGCCCGGCACCTTGAACACGGTGATGGTCAGGCTTTGCGGCACTTCCGGACGGCTGGTGAACCATTCGGCGTCGGCCCAGCTTTGCAGCACGGCCTTGGCATTGGCGTTGCCCTTGTCGGCCTTCTCCTTCACGTCGTGGAAGGCGTCGAACATCAGCAGGGTCTTCTTCAGCGCGTCGGCGGCGACGGTGCCGACTTCGGCGTCGTCCAGCAGCTCGATCAGCGGCGAGATGTTGTAGCCGCCCAGCATGGTGCCCAGCAGCTCGGTAGCCTTGGCACGCGAGATCAGCGCGCACTTTTCCTTGCCCAGTGCCACGGCGGCCAGGTACGAGGCCTTGACCTTGGCCGCGTCATCGACGCCGGCCGGCACGCGGTGGGAGATCAGCTCGACCAGGTTCTGTTCTTCGCCGGCGGGCGGGTTCTTCAGCAGTTCGATCAGCTCGGCCGTCTGCTTGGCGGTCAGGGGCAGAGGGGGGATGCCAAGCGCGGCGCGCTCGGCCACATGTGCGCGATAGTTTTCAAGCATGGGAACCTGCTGAGTAATTAGGTTTAGAAAGACTCGGTACGTCGCGATTGTAGTCCGAAGCGGCTCCTCGGTCAAATGTCTTATATCTTATATAAGAGTATTTTTACAGAAATCCAAATGAAACAAAGGGTTGCGGCATGGATGAGTTGCCGATTTACACAGATTGCTACCCGAGTAGCGTAGTAGGGAATGCATCGACCCGCGCATCCGCCGGCCCCGGCGCGGCCGCCCGCCCAACCCGACGGCGACGACCTTGCCCTGCCACCGCCTGCGCCGGCGCCCTCAAGTTCCCCGGTCAACAAGCGTTAACCAGCCTGCAGGCGCGCAACACAAAGGCGCCCGCTCGCGTAGCCGTGCCTGCTCCCTTTCCGCTCAAATGGCCAAGCTGAAAGGGTTTCCCCCTTTTTTTCGGCCCTTTGCTGGCCTGCGATTCCGGAAGAATGGCAGGCATTCCGATACAGGCTTCTCATGGCGAACACGGCTTCCCCTCCCCGGACTGGCAACACAGGCAAGCGCGGCCGGCTACTGCTGATCGGCGCCGGCGTGCTGGTCGTGGCGCTGGGCGCCGGAGGCTTCGTGCTGGGCAGCGTGCTGAGCAACCGCCAGCCGGCGGCGATGGCCGCGCCCGCCGCTCCGGTGATTCCGCCGCCGATCTTCGTGCCGCTGGACGCGTTCACCGTCAACCTGCGCAGCGACGACGGCGACCGCTTCCTGCATACCGGCCTGTCGCTGAAGGTGGCTGACGCCGAGACCCAGGCGCGCCTGGCGCAGTACCTGCCCGAGGCGCGCAGCCGCATCCTGCTGCTGCTCTCCGCCAGGCAGCCGGCCGAGCTGGCCACCGTCGACGGCAAGCGCAAGCTGGCCGACGACATCCGCGACACCATCAGCAAGCCGTTTGCCAGCGGCCTGCCGGCGCAACGCGTGCTGGACGTGCTGTTCACCTCGTTCGTGGTGCAGTAAGCGCAAGCCAGGGCAGCACGTTTCATCCATAACGCCGCACAAGGGGCAGGACACTAGATGGCCTACGACAAGTTCCTCTCGCAAGACGAGGTAGACGAGCTGCTCAAGGGCGTATCCGGCGAGACCGATACGCCCAAGGCCAGCGAGACTGCGCCCGACGAGGGCGGGGTACGCCCCTACAACCTGGCGACGCAGGAACGCATCATCCGCGGCCGCCTGCATACGCTGGAAATCATCAACGAACGCTTTGCGCGCTCGCTGCGCACGGCGCTGTTCAACTTTATCCGCCGCGGCGCGGACATCTCCGTGGGCAGCGTCAGGATCGAGAAGTTCGGTGACTTTGCGCGCAACCTGCCGATGCCGACCAACCTCAACCTGGTCCACCTGAAGCCGTTGCGCGGCACCGCGCTGTTCGTCTACGACCCCAACCTGGTCTTCCTGGTGGTCGACAACCTGTTCGGCGGCGACGGCCGCTTCCACACCCGCGTGGAAGGCCGCGACTTTACCCAGACCGAGCAGCGCATCATCCAGCGCATGCTGGAGCTGACGCTGAACAGCTACGGCAATGCCTGGCGCACCGTGCATCCGATCGACACCGAGTACATCCGCTCGGAGATGCACCCCAAGTTTGCCAACGTCGCCACGCACAACGAGGCCGTGGTGACCACCGCCTTCCACATCGAGCTGGGCGCGGTCGGCGGCCAGCTGCACGTATGCCTGCCGTACGCGATGATCGAGCCGCTCAAGGACCTGCTGATGAATCCGCTGCAGGACGAGAAAGAGGTCGACAAGGGCTGGGTCACGCAACTGTCGACGCAGCTGCGCGCGGCCGAGGTCGAGCTGGTGGCCGAATTCGCGCACCTGCAGAGCACCGTGGCCGAAGTGCTGGCGATGCGCGCCGGCGACGTGCTGCCGATCGAGCTGCCCGAGAAGGTGTTCGGCAAGGTGGACGGCGTGCCCGTGATGCAATGCGGCTTCGGCACCATGAATGGCCAGTACGCGCTGCGGGTAGAACGAATGATCAATCACCAGGACGGCGATTCCCACCTGGATACCGAGGACACCGATTATGACTGACGGCATCGAGGACAAGCCGGTCGACCCGATGGACGACTGGGCCAGCGCGCTGGCCGAGCAGACCAGCGCCACTTCCGCCGAGATCCCCGCCGCTGCCGCAGCGCCGGCGGCCACCGCCACGCCGGCCGCGGCCACGGTGTTTCCGCCGCTGGCCAAGGAAGCCCCGAGCGGCTTCCGCAACGACATCGAGATGATCCTCGATATCCCGGTGCAGCTGACGGTGGAACTGGGCCGCACCAAGGTGCCGATCAAGAACCTGCTGCAGCTGGCGCAGGGCTCGGTGGTGGAACTGGATGGCCTGGCCGGCGAGCCGATGGACGTGCTGGTCAACGGCTACCTGATCGCCCAGGGCGAAGTGGTGGTGGTCAACGACAAGTTCGGCATCCGCCTGACCGACATCATCACGCCGTCCGAACGCATCCGGAAGCTGAACAAATGACAGCCGCCGCCCGCGCCCTGCTGGCTTCGCTTGCCGCGCTGCCCTGCGCCGCAGCGGCCGCCGAAGGCACGCCAGCGCCCGCCATCAGCGGCGCGGCCAGCCTGGCGCAGGCCGGGCTGGGGCTGTTCGCCATCATCGCGCTGATCCTGGGCCTGGCCTGGATGGCACGGCGTGCCGGCCTGGTGCGCCACGCCACCGGCGGCGCGATGAAGGTAGTCGGCAGCACCATGCTGGGCGCACGCCAGCGCCTGGTGCTGGTCGAGGTCGGCGACACCTGGCTGGTGCTGGGCGTCAGCCCCGGCGAAATCCGTCCGCTGCACACCATGGCGGCAGGCACACCCGCCGCCGGCCAGACCGGCGCACACATTGCCGCCGGACCGTTGCAACCGCCCACCGGCGGCAGCTTTGCCGAAAAGCTGCTGCGCTCGATGCAAGCCCAATTCAAATCATGATTTCCCCGCGTGCCACGCTGTGGCGACTGCCGCAGCGCCCAAGCCGCGCCGCGCGCCCTGCCCCGCTGCTGTCCTCGCCGCTGCTGTGTTTGCTGGCGCTGGTGCTGGCCATCGCCGCGCTCGCGCCCGCCGCTGCCTGGGCGCAGTCGCTGCCCGGTGTGGTCAGCAAGCCCGCCCCGGGCGGTGGCCAGATCTGGTCGCTGCCGGTGCAGACGCTGGTGCTGCTGACCTCGCTGTCGTTTCTGCCGGCGGCGATGCTGATGATGACCGGCTTCACCCGCATCATCATCGTGCTGGGCCTGCTGCGCAACGCGCTGGGCACGGCCACCTCGCCGCCCAATCAGGTGCTGGTGGGGCTGTCGCTGTTCCTGACCTTCTTCGTGATGTCGCCGGTGTTCGACCGCGTCTACAACGACGCCTACAAGCCGCTGTCGGAGAACAAGCTCAGCCTCGAAGCCGCCGCGGCCAAGGCCGCCGAGCCGCTCAAGGCCTTCATGCTGCGCCAGACCCGCGAGAAGGACCTGGCCATGTTCGCGCAGATGGCCAAGGCACCTGACATGCAGGGGCCGGAGGAAGTGCCGCTCAGCATCCTGGTGCCGGCCTTCGTCACCAGCGAGCTGAAGACCGCGTTCCAGATCGGCTTCACCATCTTTATCCCGTTCCTGATCATCGACCTGGTCGTTGCCAGCGTGCTGATGGCGATGGGCATGATGATGGTGCCGCCGGCCACCATCTCGCTGCCGTTCAAGCTGATGCTGTTCGTGCTGGTCGACGGCTGGCAGCTGCTGCTGGGTTCGCTGGCGCAGAGCTTCATGAGCTGACGCCAAGCGCCCGCGCAAGCCACTATTCGCAAGAGCCATGACCCCAGAGACCGTAATGACCATCGCCACCCAGGCGATGAAGATGACCCTGCTGCTGGCCGCGCCGCTGCTGCTGGTGGCGCTGGCCGCCGGCCTGCTGGTCAGCCTGTTCCAGGCCGCGACCCAGATTAACGAGATGACGCTGAGCTTCATCCCCAAGCTGATCGCGCTGTTCGCCACCATGGTGCTGGCCGGGCCGTGGATGATCAACGCGATGGTCGACTACATGCGCGAGGTGTTCCAGAGCATTCCCGCGCTGGCGCACTGAAGGCGGCCTGCGCCGCCTTCCTTGCCTTCCCCTGTTAGTCACCCTTCCTGCCCGCCGCCCCGCCGCCGTGATCGAGTTCACCTCAGCCCAGCTCTACGGCTGGCTCGCGGCTTTCCTGTGGCCGTTCTTCCGCATCCTGGCACTGATCGGCACCGCGCCGCTGTTCGGTGAATCGACCATCCCGCGGCGCGCCAAGATCGCGCTGTCGGCGTTGATCGCCATGGTGGTCTCGCCCACCATCGCCCAGCTTCCCGTGGTGCCGGTGTATTCCTTCGGCGGGCTGATGATCATCCTGAACGAAGTCGGCATCGGACTCGCCACCGGCTTTGTCATGCGGCTGGTGTTTGCCACCGTGCAGCAGGCCGGCGAGATCATCGGCCTGCAGATGGGCCTGTCGTTCGCGTCGTTCTTCGACCGCGCCGCCGGCGGCCAGACCATGGTGCTGTCGCGCTTTCTCAATATCATCGCGGTGCTGCTGTTCCTGGCGCTCGACGGCCACCTGCTGATGCTGGGCGCGCTGGTCGACAGCTTCAACAGCCTGCCTATCGGTGGCACCCCGCTGTCCGCGGGCGGCGCCATGGCCGTGGCCCGCGCCGGCGGCATGGTGTTCGCGTCGGGCCTGCTGCTGGCATTGCCGATGATCGCCGCGCTGCTGATCCTGAACCTGGCCATGGGCATCCTGAACCGCGCCTCGCCGCAACTGTCGATCTTCGCGGTGGGCTTCCCGGTGACGCTGTCAGGGGGCTTGCTGGTGCTGATGCTGGTGATGCCGCAGATGGGCAGCTATATGCAGCACATGATCGAGGCGGGACTGGAGTCGGTGGGGACGGTGCTGGGGCAGTTTGGGCGGTAAGGCGTGCGTGGCGTGGTGGCATCCGCTGCGGCGATCAGCCCTTCACGCACACCACCTGCCGCAGCGTATGCACCACCTCCACCAGGTCTGACTGCGCCGCCATCACCGCGTCGATATCCTTGTACGCCATCGGGATCTCGTCGATCACGGCGGCGTCCTTGCGGCATTCCACGCCTTGCGTGGCCTGCTTCTGGTCGGCCACGGTGAAGCGGCGCTTGGCCTCGCTGCGGCTCATGGTGCGGCCCGCGCCGTGGCTGCACGAGCAGAACGACTCCGGATTGCCCTTGCCGCGCACGATAAACGAGCGCGCCCCCATCGAGCCCGGGATGATGCCCAGCTCGCCGGCGCGCGCGCTGACCGCGCCCTTGCGCGTGACCAGCACGTCAGCCCCGAAGTGATGTTCCTTCTGCACGTAGTTGTGGTGGCAGTTCACCGCTTCCAGTTGGGCCTGGAACGGCTTGCGCAGCACCCGCTGCGCCGCGGCCAGCACCGCCTCCATCATCAGCTCGCGGTTGCGGCGGGCGTAGGCCTGGGCCCACGACACCGCGTAGATGTAGTCCTCGTAGTGCGTCGAGCCTTCCACCAGGTAGGCCAGGTCCCGGTCCGGCAGGTTGGCCAGGTGCTGGCGCATGTCCTGCTGCGCCAGCGTGATGAAGGTGGTGCCGATCGCATTGCCGATGCCGCGCGAGCCGCTGTGCAGCAGGAACCAGACCGACTGCGCCTCGTCCAGGCACACCTCGATGAAGTGGTTGCCGGTGCCGAGCGTGCCCAGGTGGTTGCGATGGTTGGCGCGCGCCAGGTGCGGGTATTTGTCGGTGATGCGGCGAAAGCCCGGCGCCATCTCGGCCCAGGCCGCGTCGACGTGCGCCGGCGCATTGCCCCAGGCACCCTGGTCGCGCCGCCCGCCCTGCGCGCTGCGGCCATGCGGTACGGCGTGTTCGATCGCGCTGCGCAGCTGGCCCAGGTTGTCGGGCAGGTCGGCGGCGGTCAGCGAGGTCTTCACCGCCATCATGCCGCAGCCGATATCCACGCCCACCGCCGCGGGGATGACCGCTCCCACCGTCGGGATCACCGAGCCGATGGTCGATCCCTTGCCCAGATGTACGTCCGGCATCACCGCAAGATGGCGGAAGATAAACGGCATCCGCGCGGTATTCACCAACTGCTCGCGCGCGGCACTCTCCACCGGCACGCCGCGCGTCCACAGCTTGACCGGCTTGCCGGCGCCGGTGTCGAGTACGTCGTATTGCGTCTTGCCCGCCATGTTTGAACTGGCCTCTGTTGTCACGTCTGGAGCTTAGAGAGCCCGGCCCGGCGAGGATTCCCTGGCGGCTACCCTCTCGACCAACCTACTGCGGCGGACGCCGACGGTACGCACGGCGGCGCGTCAATGGGCAATCAGGCTCGCCACGATGTCCCGGCGTTCGTGCAGAATGCGCACGACGTCCAGCACCGCACCGCTCACGCGGTAAAACACCAGGAAGGGAAAGCGATCGAGGGACCAGACGCGCAGCGATTCGTCCGGCAGCAGATGGGCATAGCGGCGCGAGCCAACGCTCGGATGCTCGGCCAGGAAGGCCAGCACGCTTAGCAGTTCGTCGGTAAAGGCCTCGCCAAGACCTGGCGCGGCATCGTCATACCAGTCCTGGGCCGCATCGGCGTCACCGCGCGCGGCGGGCCGTAGCTTCAGGCGCAGCGCCACGGCTTAGCGTTTGCGGTTTTGCAGGCGGGCGCGGAACTCGGCAGCGAACTCGTCAACCCGCGCGTACTCGGTCCCTTCGCCGCTGTTGAGCCCTTCCAGTATGAGCTCATACAGACGACGTTCCGCCTCGTTCTGCGGACCAACAGCATCGGCAGCACGCGGCAGCAGGTACTTCTGCGAGGAGGGAGGAGTCAAGCGAGCCATACCGCATTCTACCAAGGGTATCCTCCGGCTAGTCACCATCTTCCTCATCCAGAGCCTGCTGCAGCACTTTCAGGGGCAAGTGCCGTGGCATCCCCGTCCACTGACCGCGGCCGGCGTCGCCTCGCACGCCCGGCCTTGCGTGTAGCCTTTGGCTGGCCAGGTCCTGACCGGTCGCATTGCCAGCTTCATTCCGGCTTGATATTCGCCTCCTTCATCCGCGCCGCCCAGCTTTGCAACTGCGCGCGCACGAACCGTTGCTGGGCCTCGACCTCGTTCGGCGCAACCTCCATGCCCATGCCCATGAAGCGCTCGCGCACTTCAGGCCTGGCCAGTGCCTTGTTGACCGACGCGTTCAGGCGCTGCACGACTTCCGCCGGAATGCCCGCCGGGCCGGCAAGGCCGACCCAGAACACCAGGTCGTAGGACTTGAAGCCCGCCTCCGCGAACGTGGGGATGTTCTTCCACTCGGGCAGGCGATGATCGGTGCTGACCGCAAGCGCACGGATCTTGCCGCCCTTCATGAGCGGCGTTGCGACCGACAGGTCGCCGACGACATAGTCGATCTGTCCGCCAGCCAGGTCGGTCAGCGCCGGCGGCTGGCTCTTGTAGGAGACGCCGACGGCCTGGATGCCGGCGATCCGGTTGAACGCTTCCGCCGCCACCTGGCCGCCCGGCGAGCCGTAGCCGAAGTTCAGCTTGCCGCCCTTGCCGCGCGCCACCAGTTGCGCCACGGTCTTGATATCGCTGTCATGGCGAACGAGCAGCAACGCGGGCATCGTCGTGAGGCGCGCAATGTGGGTGAAGTCTTGGGTCGCATCGTACGGAAGGTCCTTGATCAGCCCGGGATTGATCGAATTGATCGAACTGCTGGAGATGGTCAGCGTGTAGCCGTCCTTCGGTGACTTGACCGCGTATTCGGTGCCGATGACACCCTGGGCACCGGGGCGGTTCTCGACGACGACCGTGGTGCCCAGGTCTTTGCGCAGCTCTTCTGCCAGGATGCGGGCGCTGGTGTCGGTGGCACTGCCGGCCGAGAACGCCGCGACAATCTTGATGGGCTTGTTGCCAGGGTACGCGTCCGCGGTGAAGGCCACCGGACTGGCCAGCAGCGCAGTCCCAAAGATCACTGCCTGAATGACGTGTTTCACTTTTGTCTCCTGTAATGGTTCTCGTCTTGCTGACGAGTTACTGCTTCCAGAGGGATGCCGCTTCGCCGGCTGCACCGCTCAGGCCGCCCAATGCGGGCGGGCCGCTCCGGATCGACGCCGGCGTACCGCTGAGCTTGATCGGAACGCCGGGACCGATGTAGTCGCCATGCCGGACCACCATCTGCCGGTGCAAGGTGTGGGGGGCCGCGGCAACGTCGGCGATGCTCAGGATCGGCGCCGCCGGGACGTTCCGGGCCAGCAGCGCCTTGCCGAAGGACTCGCCGTCCACCGTGGCAAAGGCCCTGGACAACTCGGCGGTCAGCGCCTCGCGATGGGCCACGCGCTGGCGATTGGTGGCAAAGCGCTCGTCGTCCGGCAGGTGCCCGGCACCCAATGCCTGGCACAGCTTGCCGAACAGGCGGTCATTGGCCACCGCGACGAACAGCGGGCAGGTTGCGGTCTGGAACACGTCGTACGGAACGATATTGGGATGACTGTTTCCGGTCGGCCGCGGGGTCTCGCCCGAGGCCAGGAAGTTCGTCATGAACGGATGCGCGACCGACACGGCGGAGTCGTACAGGCTGACATCGGCAAGCTGGCCGCGCCCGGTCCGGTGGCGCGCATTCAAGGCCAGCAGCACGGCCATCGCGGCATTCATGCCGGTGGTCAGGTCAACCACCGGCACGCCCAGCCGGACCGGATTGCCCCCGGGCTCGCCGTTGATGCTGATCAGGCCCGCCATGGCCTGGACCGCGGCATCGTAGCCGGGCAGCCTGCCAAGCGGGCCATCGTCGCCAAAGCCGGTGATCCGGCAGTGAATCAGCCGCGGGAAGCGCTCGGTAATGCTGGAGGGCCGGTCGATGCCCCAGGTCTCCAGCGTGCTCGGCTTGAAGTTCTCGATCAGGACATCGGCCGTCTCCAGCAGCTGCCAGAAGACCTCCCGGTCTGCCGCAAGGTTCATGTCGATGACCAGGCTGCGCTTGTTCCGGTTGACGGCGCGGAAGTACGCTGAGGCACCCTCGACGAAAGGCGGACCGAAGCCCCTGCACTCATCGCCTTCCGGTGCTTCGATCTTGATCACGTCGGCGCCGTGGTCGCCAAGGATCTGTCCGCAGAACGGGCCCGCCAGCACGCGCGAGGCATCGACCACGCGCAGGCCGGACAGCGCCCCGCGGACCGAGTCATTGCTGCTTGCATCGGCCATCTCAATCCCCTTCGATTGCCCACTCAAAGGCATAGCCGTCCTTGCCCTTGTGCCAGCTGGTTTTCAAGGACAGGCGATGGTTATGCGCGGCAAGGGCGCCTTCGAGCAGTCCACACCACGCGTCGGCGACACAGGGATGTGCATCGGCCACCGGATCCATCAGCGTCCAGCCGCGCTGGTACACCTGCGTACCGAAGCCGCCGATCTCGCAGGCGTCGTCCTGCGCCCTGGCCAGGGCCTGCATAAACCTGGCGAAGCTGGCAGCGGACTTGTCGACTGGCGTGCCGAGCTGCGCCGCGGTCTCGTGATAGAACTGCATGCCAATCATCTTCGCGGTCAGGCGCAGGAGCCGCTCCGCTTCATGCGGGCCCCACAGGTTCACGGCAACGGGCAGAGCGGTGCGAACGTATTCCATTGCATAGTTGCGTTTCGCCTTGTCGAGCCGCGCCTGTGGCCAGGTGTCCGTGGGCAGCGTCGGTGCGGCGGCCGCGTCGAAGTCCGGTGCCTCTTCATGCCGCGCAAAGCGCAGCCGTTCATGCGGTTCGAGGTCGTGGTCGTACTCGTAGTAGTAGCCTTCGAGGCCGGAATCGCCGTCTGCCGCTTGCTTGGTGCAGACAAAGCCCAGCCGGGGCTTGCCGAGCGTCACGCCGTTCTGTGCATGCCAGCCCGCCAGCATGGCGCGCGACACCTCGGAAGGGATGCCGCACAGTGCCGTGCCAGACCAGATCCAGCGCGGGGCGTTGTAGCGAATCCATGCCTTCCTGTCGCTCTCGTACATGTACTGAACCGCGACGCCGCCGATATGGTTGGACAGGTAGTGATACTGCGCGGCCGCTACCGCTGGCGGGAGCCCGTCGATGCCAAGCTTGCGCAGTCCGGCCACGAAGCGCTCCTGGCGCTGGCGGCAGAAAATCTCGTAGACCAGTTCCGCGGCCGCCGGCGTGCCCTTGCGGGTCACGGTCGAAAGGACGATGCCGGTGAAGAAGGCGTGGTAGAGCCCGGCGACTGCCCGCCAGCCTGCCTGCGGCGGGTTGGCTTCCGAGCTGGCTTCAGGCATGCCTGCGTACATTGGATTCGCCTGCGTCATTTGGCGGCCTCGATATCGGCGAGCGCACCCTTCTTTACGGCGCGCGCGAGCACGACGCGCTGGATCTCGGACGTGCCTTCGTAGATCTCGACAATGCGCTGGTCGCGATAGCAGCGCTCGACGACATTCGGCTTCACGTAGCCGCGCCCGCCCAGGATCTGCACGGCGTCGTCCACCACATCGTGCGAGACCTCGCTGGCATAAAGCTTGGCCATCGCGCCGAGCGTGCCGATGTCTCTGCCCTGGTCATAGGCGCGGGCGGCTTCGTAGGTGAACATGCGCGCCGCCGACAGGTTCATGGCGGCATCGGCCAGCTTGAAGCCGACGCCCTGGTGGTCGATCAGCGGATGGCCGAAGGTGTTGCGGGTCACCGCGTAGCGCCTTGCCGAGTCATACGCGCACAGCGCGATGCCGTTGGCCTGCGCGGCCACGACCACGCGGCCGACGGTCAGCGTGGCCAGCGCCAGCTTCAGGCCATCGCCTTCGGCTCCGACCAGGCTGTCTGCCGGCACCCGGACGTCGAGCTTGAGATTGGTCGTGGTCGTGCCGCGGATGCCCATCTTGTCTTCGTAGAAGTCAACGACGAGACCGTCGGTATCGCGCGGCACCACGAATGCCGAAACCGCCTTGCGCGCTGCCGCGCCGCCGGTGCGGGCAAAAACGATGAAATGCTGCGAGTGGCCGCCATTGCCCAGCCAGCACTTCTCGCCGCGGATCCGCCAGCCATCGCCTTCGCGAACCGCCACGGTCTGGATGGCCGACGGGTCGGAGCCCGCTTCGCGTTCGCTGAGCGCAAAGTTCACCGCATCGCCGCGCTGCGCCAGCCCGCCGAGCAGCGCCTGCTTCTGCGCTTCGCTGCCGGCCAGCAGGATCGGAAACGCGCCCAGCGCCAGCGCCGCCAGAATCGCCGACGTTGACGCACACCCTTGCGCCACGGCTTCGACCACGGCGACGACCGCAGTCAGCGACGCCCCTTCGCCGCCGTATGCCTTCGGCACGAACATGCCGGAGATCTTCGCGTCCAGCAGCCTGGGGAGATGCTCGACCGGGTAGCGCTGGTCGCGGTCGATTTCATCGGCCAGCGGCGCAAACGCTTGCGCAGCCAATGCCTGCGCCTTCTGCTGCCACTTCAATTCGGACTCGCCCAGTTGCGGGTGCCACAGCTCGTTCATTTGTCTTCTCCAGGAAATGCGTGCCGCTCGGTGTTCGATGGCTTCATTTCATCTGGAATCTTTGATACGTACCAGCTAGCATGCAGGAATATTTGTTCCGCTTTTGTGATTAAACGAATGCTAGATGTACGTCAGCTGCAGTGTTTCCTGGCGGTCGCCGAGGAACTTCACTTTGCCAAGGCCGCCGATCGCCTGGGCCTCGCCCAGTCGGGCCTGAGTACCCAGGTGCAACGGCTGGAGAAGGACCTTGGCGTCACGCTGCTGAACCGCAACAAGCGCAAGCCGGTCTCGCTGACGGATGCCGGGCGGCTGTTCTACGCGGAAGCGGAAGCGGCATTGCGCCACATCGAGCGTGCCGACCAGGTCGGCCGGCTGGCTGCCAGGGGGCTGGCGGGGGTTATCCGGATTGGCTACGTCGCCTCCGGTGTCAGCACCGGGCTCTTGTCGAGGATGCTGGGCGACTTCCGCAAGCATCACGAACTGGTGCGGGTCGAAGTCTTTCCGATGGAGACGCCACGCCAGCTCGACGCGCTGAGCGAAGGCCGGATCGATGTGGGGATCGTCAGGCCGCGGCGACTCTGCCCGGCGGGCATCGAGACGAAGATCGTGCAGACAGAACGGTTGCTGACTGCGATGGCAAGCCACCACCCGCTGGCCAGGCGCGGACCGGTTGCGGCCCGGGAGCTTGCCGATCAACCGTTCATCGTGCCGCAGTTTGCCGACGAGGAAGGGTTCGGCTTCGCGCTGACTGCCCTGGGGAAGGCGGGCGGGTTCACGCCACGCCTCGAGTATCGCGTCCAGGATTTCATTTCGGCCACCAGCCTTGCTTCCGCCGGGTACGGGATCGCCATCGTGCCGGAGTCCATGCAGAACTTCTCGCAGCCCGGCGTCTTCTTCAAACCGGTCGCGGATTTCCGCCTGGCCGTGCATCTCGCGCTGGCCTATCGCCGGCGCGAGATGTCGCCGGCGGTCAGGGCCTTCGTCAAGCAAGGGGTCGACGCCGGAACGGAGCCGAAAGGCTGAGCGCGGGCATGCGCCGCCCGCGCCGCCCGCGCCGCCTTCCCGGGCTTGCCGCTACGCGGCGGCCAGCTGGTGCGCCGCGCGCCGGGGCGCAGCCTGCGCGCCGGTGCCTGAAGACATGGCCGCCGCTTCGCCGGGCAGCCGGAAGAACGCCACCACCTCGCTCAGCTCGCGGCCCTGCTCTTCCAGCGCGCGCGATGCGTTGGCCGCCTCGCTCACCAGCGACGCGTTCTGCTGCGTCACCTGGTCGATCTGCACGATGGCCTGGTTGACCTGTTCGATGCCGCGGGTCTGCTCGGCCGACGCGGTGGCGATTTCCTCGACGATGCCGGTTACGCGCGCCACCGCCTGGGTGACCTCGGCCATGGTCTGGCCGGCCTCGGTAGCCAGCGACGAACCATCCTGCACCTGCCGCCCCGACGCCTCGATCAGCTCCTTGATCTCCTTGGCCGCGCTCGACGAGCGCTGCGCCAGACCGCGCACCTCGCTGGCGACCACGGCAAAGCCGCGTCCCTGCTCGCCGGCGCGCGCCGCTTCCACCGCCGCGTTCAGCGCGAGGATATTGGTCTGGAAGGCAATGCCCTCGATGATGCCGGTGATCTCCGCGATCTTGCTCGAGCTGGCGCTGATGTCCTGCATGGTGCCGACCACGCGCTGCACCGTGGTGCTGCCGCGATGCGCCACATCGGCGGCGCTGCGCGCGAGCTGGCTGGCCTGGCGCGCGTTCTCGGTGTTCTGGCGCACGGTCTCGGTCAGCTCTTCCATGCTGGCCGCGGTCTGCTCCAGCGACGCCGCCTGCTCCTCGGTGCGGCTGCTCAGGTCGGCATTGCCGCGCGCGATCTCGCTGGTGCTGATGGCGATATTGCCGCTGCCGGCGCGCACGCGGGTGACGGTGGCGGTCAGGCGCTCGTTCATGTCGCGCAATGCCGCCAGCAGGCGGCCGGTCTCGTCATGGCGGTCCACCTCGATGCGCGCGCCCAGGTCGCCGCTGGCAACGGTGCCGGCCACCTCGACGGCACGCTGGATCGGCCGCGTGATGGCACGCGTGATCAGCACGCCGCCGGCCAGCGCAATCACCGCGGACACCAGCGAAATCAGGATCAGCAGGTTGCGCTGGCGTTCGTAGTCCGCCGCGAGCCTGTGCTCCATGTCCTTCTGGCGCTGCCTGGTGAATTCCGCGTAGGCATCGGTCGACTTGATCAGCGCCGCCAGCAACGGACGGCATTGCTTGTCGATGCGCGCGATGGCTTCCTCGACCTTGCGCTCGACCGCCAGTCCGACGATGCCGGTGGCGACCGGCCCATACTGCGTCTCGACCCTGGCCACTTCCTCGACCAGCTTGCGCGCTTCCTCGCTGACGCCGGGCTGGCGCACCATCTCGCTGAGCCGCGTCAGCCGGGCCTGCACGTCTGCATGCGCGCGCAGCGCGTCGGCCTTCTCGCGCTCCAGCTCCGCCGCATCCGTTATCAGCACCAGGTTGCGCGCCGCAATGGCACGCCGGTCGACCGCGCTGCGCACCTGCGATGCCACTTCTGCCCGGGCATTGAGCCCGTTCAGGTAGTCATTGAAACCCGCCGTCGCCTCGCCAAGCGCATGCAGCGAATACGCCGACACGACCAGCACCACGCCTGCCAGCGTGCCGAACCCGGCCAGCAGCCGCGTGCGGATAGACAGACTCCTGATATTCATGATCACTCCCCTTACCGTCCAAGAAGACGTATGCGCTTCCGTTGTTATGGTCCTAACCCTGGCCACTGTGCGCCCGTTCCTGTCGGCGGCGCGGTATCTCGCCCGGCATGGTGCGCATTGCCCTGGCCATGGTCTTGATCCGTGCTCTATGTTGCGGTGGCTAACGGTAGGGTCGCGGCAAACTGATCCCCACCAGAGAGGGGCATGGACGATGGTGTGCGCGGGGAGTCACGACAGCAGCGCAGGCGGTCATCGCGGCCGCCTGCAACTGCCGGTGCGTCAGGTACCGCTGAACCGCGGCTTGCGCTTCTCCTGCCAGGCCAGCGCGCCTTCGCGGATATCCTGCGACTGGTTCGCCGCGGCGATATCCGCCGCCAGCGCCGCCGCATCGAGCGCGCCGCGGCCGATGGCATTCAGGTGCCGCTTCATGCCCTGCACCGCCAGCGGCGCCAGGCCGGCCACCGTGTCGCTGAGTTGCTCCGCGCGTTCGCGCAGCCGTTCCGCGGGCAGCAGTTCGGTCAGGAAGCCGCAGCGGAACATCTCGTCGGCATCGATGCGCTCGGCGGTCAGGAACAGGCGCTTGGCGTGGTTCAGCCCCAGCCGGCTGACATAGCGCTCCATGCCGCGCTGGTAGAAATGCAGGCCCAGCCGCGCCGCGGGCATGAACATGTCGACCGCGTGGGTGCCGAGCCGGAAGTCGCAGGCGAGCGCCAGGTCGGTGCCGCCGCCGTAGACGCCGCCGTGGATCTCGGCAATGGTGACGGCGCGGCAGTCTTCCAGCGCGTTGACCAACGTCTCGAAACCGGCGCCGCGCTGCCCGGCCGCGAGCCGGCCGATATCGAAGCCGCTGCAGAAGTACTTGCCGCTGCCGCGCAGGCGCAGCACGCGCACGTCGCTGGCATTGACTGCCTCGACATGGCGCTGCAGTTCTGCCAGGTCGTCCGGTCCCAGACGGTTGGCCACCTCCGGGCGGCGCAGGGTGATCGTGGCGACATGACCGGCAATGTCGAGCGAGGGCAGGGAACCATCAGTCTGCATGGGCAATTCTCCAGTAGGGATCTTCAGGGTCAGTGGTCATCGGCGCCCGGCACGCCGCGGCGGGCCAGCGCGATGTCAAAGCGTTCCAGCCGCGCCTGCGCAAATGCGGGCCGGGCCTGCGCGCGCAGCCACCACGCGGCCACGGCCGGCGCCGACGACAGCGCGGCGGGCGCCAGTTCGGCGATGCGCGCGATGAAAGGCGTCGCGGC
The DNA here is from genome assembly GCF_900249755.1 of Cupriavidus taiwanensis. Taxonomy (NCBI): domain Bacteria; kingdom Pseudomonadati; phylum Pseudomonadota; class Betaproteobacteria; order Burkholderiales; family Burkholderiaceae; genus Cupriavidus; species Cupriavidus taiwanensis. The sequence continues at coordinate 227,873 of NZ_LT976854.1, read as the reverse complement.
GATATCGGCCAGCGTATAGCGCGCGCCGAAGAGCCAGTCGCCATCGGCCAGCATCGCTTCCATCTTCGGCAGCAGCAACAGCAGCGCGTCGAGCGTGCGGCGCTTCTCCGCGTCGGTATAGGGCTGGCGCGCGATGCGCAGCCATGCTTCGCGGCGCTCGGCGGTGGGGATGCGCGCCAGCCGCTCGGCCAGCGTGGCATCGCTCCATTGCGCGGCAACCGGCTGCAGCGCCAGGCTCCAGTTCAGCACCAGCAGGTTGGGCAGCGCTTTCTCGTCGGTCCAGCGCACGAAGTTGCGCATCACCGCGCGCTGGTAGGGATCGTCGGGCCGCAATGGCGGCGACGGGCGGACCTCGTCCAGGTATTCGCAGATGGTGCCGCTCTCATATAGGAAGCGGCCGTCGTCCAGCACCAGCGCCGGCACCACGCCGTTGGGATTCATCGCCAGGAACGCGGGCGTATGCTGTTCCTGCGCCGCCAGGTCGACCGGCACGCTGTCATAGGCGATGCCCTTCTCGGCCAGGCACAGGCGCACCCGCCGCGACGCGCTCGACAACCAGCCATGGAACAGTTTCATGTTGCGCTCCGCGGTTCAGGGAATCAGCACGGCCGAACCCGTGGTAGCGCGGCTTTCCAGGTCGCGGTGCGCATCGCGCACGGCGGCCAGCGGGTAGCGGTGCGTGACTTCCAGCCGCAACTGCCCGGCCGCGACGGCGTCGAACAACGTCGCCGCGGCAGCGGCCAGCGCCTGCGGGCTGGCAATATAAGTACGCAACGTCGGCCGCGACACGATCAGCGAGCGCGCGTGCAGCAGCTGCAGGTCGAAGGCCTCGACGTCGCCCGACGCGGTGCCGTAGTTGATGGCCATGCCGCACGGCCGCAGGCATTGCAGCGACGGCACGAACACGTCCTTGCCGACGGCGTCGTAGACCACGGCCACGCCCGCGCCGCCGGTCGGCGCCAGCACGGCGTCGACGAAGCCGGTCTCGCGGTAGTTGATGACATGGTGGCAACCATGTGCCAGCGCCACCGCCCGCTTGGCCTCGCTGCCCACGGTGCCGATCACGGTCGCGCCCAGCGCGCGCGCCCATTGCGACAGCAGCACGCCCATGCCGCCCGCCGCCGCATGCACCAGCACCACGTCGCCCAGCTGCACGGCGTAGAGCCGGCGCAGCAGGTACTCGGCGGTCAGGCCGCGCAGCAGCGTGGCGCCGGCCACCTCCGCGGAGATCGCATCCGGCAAGGGCACCAGCCGCCCCGCCGGCACGTTGCGGATCACCTGGTAGGCGCCCGGATGCATGCACGCCACCCGCTGGCCCACCTCGAAGCCGTCCACGCCCGGGCCGATCGCCACGACCTCGCCAGCGCCGACCGAACCCAGCGTGACCGGGAACGGCGCTGCGGCGTGCGGGCCATGCGCGCCCTTGCGCTGGTAGATATCGGCGAAGTTCAGGCCGATGGCTGACTGGCGCAGCTGGATCTCGCCCGGGGCCGGCGGCGGAACCTCTACCCGGCATGGCTCCAGCACGTCCGGGTCTCCGGTCCTGTTAATACAGATAGCGTCTGTCAGCATACGAATCCTGAAGGATTGACTGAATGGGGGCTCATTTCCGGGAAGGCTGCTGTGTCAGCCGATGCGACGCCTGCGAAGCGATGTAATGAGCATATTTACGGCAGCCGTGCGCGCTGCTCGGCGGCAGGAATCACTCACAGCCTACGTGACCCCGCGGGGCTTCGCATCATGGAAAGTCCGTATACGTATTTTTATACTGAATATTTGTATACTCAAGCCGATTCCCTTGTCGAGGATTTGCCATGACGTCTTTTCCATCGGGCACTGACGGCGGCTCCAGCGCCGCGTGCGCCGACCTGCCGCTGTCGGGCCTGACCGTGCTGGACCTGTCCATCGCCCGCGCCGGGCCCGCCGCCGTGCGCCTGCTGTCGGACTGGGGCGCCGACGTGATCCGCGTGGAGCCGCCCCCGCCGCAGGACCGCGGCTCGGTAACCGGCCGGCGGCGTGGCTCGGACGAGCAGAACCTGCATCGCAACAAGCGCAGCCTGTGCCTGGACCTGAAGACGCCGCAGGGCGCCGAGGTGCTGGCGCGGCTGGTGCGGCGCGCCGACGTGGTGGTGGAGAACTTCCGCTCGGTGGTCAAGGAGCGCCTGGGGCTGACCTACGACCACCTGAGCGCGATCAACCCGCGCGTGATCCTCGCCAGCATCTCCGGCTTCGGCCAGGACGGGCCCTACTGCGAGCGCCCGGGCCTCGACCAGATCGTGCAGGGCATGTCGGGGCTGAGTTCCGTCACCGGCGAACCAGGCCAGGGACCGCTGCGCGTCGGCATCGCCATTTCCGACACCACCGCTGGCATGTTCCTGGGCCAGGGCATCCTGCTGGCGCTGCTGCACCGCGCGCGCACCGGCCGCGGGCAATGGGTGCATACCTCGCTGATCGAGGGCATGCTCAACAAGCTGGATTTCCAGGCGACCCGCTACACGGTGGACGGCGAAGTGCCGACCCAGCAAGGCAACGCGCACCCGACGCTGGTGCCGATGGGCACCTACCGCTGCCGCGACGGCGTGGTCAATATCGCCGCCAGCACCGACCGCATGTGGGCCAACTTCTGCCGCACCGTCGAGGCCGGCTGGCTGCTGGACGACCCCGCCTTCCAGACCGCGACGGGCCGCGCCGCCGAGCGCCAGCGGCTGGACGCCGCGATCAACCAGTGCACCGCCACGTTCACCGCCGCCGAGCTGACCGCGCGCCTGAATGCGGCCGGCGTGCCGTGCGGGCCGGTGTTCGATATCGGCCAGGCCTTCGAGGACGCGCAAGTGCGCCACCTGCGCATGACCCGGCCCGCCGAGCATCCCGTGCTGGGGCCGCTCGCGCTGCTGCGCTCGCCGATCAACCTGTCGGCGGCGCCGCACCCGGAACGCTTTGCCCGCGCCGCGCCCGATCCCGGCGAACACACCGACGAGATCCTGCGCGGGCTGGGCTACGACGACGCCGGCATCGCCGCCTTGCGCGAAGCCAGCGTGGCGTCCTGAAGCCCGCCATACCCAACCAAGGCTGCGAATACAACAAGGAGACAACCATGAACCATGCTCTCGGGCGCGTCGCCATCGGCGCGGCCCTCGCCACCCTGGCGGCCTTGCCCGGCATCGCCGGCGCGCAGGAATACCCGTCCCGGCCGATCCGGCTGCTGGTGGGCTACACCCCGGCCGGCGCCGCCGACTTCGTCGCCCGCGTGTTCGGCGAAGCGCTGTCCAGGGAACTGGGCCAGACCGTGGTGGTGGACAACAAGCCCGGCGCCGGCAGCACGCTCGCCTCCGCGGCGCTGGCGCAGGCCGCGCCGGACGGCTATACGCTGGGACTGGCCACGGCCACGCTGTACGGCATCGACCAGCAGCTGTACAAGGCCCGCTACAAGGCGACCGACTTCACCCCGGTGACGCGGCTGACGGTGTCGCCGCTGATCCTGGCCGTCAACAAGAACCTGAACGTCGGCGACCTCAAGACGCTGGTGGCCAAGGCGCGCGCGCAGCCGGGCAAGTTCAACTACTCGTCGTCCGGCATCGGCGGCTCGCCGCATATCGCCGCGCTGCAGTTCGAAAAGGCGACGGGGGCCAGGATGACCCATGTGCCCTACAAGGGCGGCGCGCCGGCGCTGCAGGCAGTGGCCGCGGGCGAGGTGGAATTGTCGTTCGGCACCGCGGCGTCGGTGCTGCCGCTGGGCACGCAGGGCGTGGTGAAGATGATCGGCGTGACCACGCCCAAGCCGTCGGCGGTGGCGCCGGGCCTGCCCGCGCTGGCGGAGATGGGCCTGCCCGGCTTCAACTTTACTTTCTGGTTCGGACTGTTCGGTCCGGCCGGACTGCCCGACGGCATCCGCGACAAGCTCTTCGCCGCCGCAACCAAGGTGATGGCCGACCCGCAACTGCGCGCCAAGATGGCCGGCAACGGCAGCGAGGTGTCGACTTCGGAGTCGCCGGCGGAGTTCGGCAAATGGGCGGCAGCCGATGGCAAGTCGGCGGTGACGCGTATCGAGCAGGCCGGCGTCAAGCTGGACTGAGCCCCGCGCGCGCGGAGCGCTGGGACTAGCGGCGGCCGCGCCGGCCGCCGGCTTCGTCGTCGGGCATGGCGGCGATCATGTCGGCATAGACGTCGCCGCCGGTGGCGATATGCCGCACCATGGCCACCGCGGCCTCGTCCTCGTTGCCGCGCACGATCGCGCCCATCACCGCCTCATGCTCGGCCAGCGAGGCCAGGATACGCGCCGGCTTCTCGAAGCGCAGGTCGCGCATGCCGCGCATGCGCGCACGCATGGTGCGGATCTGCCGCGACAGGATGTCGTTGCAGCAGGCTGCGTAGATGACGTCGTGGAAGGCATCGTTGGCTTCGCGGTAGCGATCGGCATCGCCCGCCTGTGCCGCCGCGCTGCACGCTTTGAACGCCTGCTGCAGCGCCGTGCGCTGCGCCGCGGAGATGCGCCGCGCCGCCAGCCGGGCCGCCAGCGATTCCAGTTGCACCAGGATCTCGTTCATCGCCACGTACTCGCGCAGCGTGATCGACGACACGATCGCGCCCTGGCGCGGCACCAGGTCGACCAGGCCGGCCGACTCCAGCTGGATCAGCGCCTCGCGCACCGGCGTGCGCGACACGCCGAAGCGCGCCAGCAACTGCTGCTCTTCCAGCTGCGTGCCGCTGGGTAGTTTTCCGGAAAGAATCTCCTGCTCGATCGCGGCGCGGATGGTTTCGGACAGGCTCTTCTTTTCTTCGGACATGAACGGCAGCTACGCAGGAACAGGGATAGCGGATTCTAACCTGCCCTGCGTATTCACAGGCTGCCGTTGTGTGCACAAGGCCGGGCCTCCAGAGCGCCCGGCCTTTCGTCCCGCCCTACGCCAGGATCCGCACCTGCGGCTCGCGTCCCCACTGCCGCGTCTTCGCCGCCGCGACAAAGCGCGCCGGGTCGCTGGCGGGAACGATGCCGGCGTCCGGCTGCAGCTTGGCGTGGGCCAGCAGCACTTCCCCGCCCGCATCGGCGGCGATCGCCTTCAGGTGCGCATAGGCAAAGCAGACGAAATCCAGCGCCGCGCTTTCCTTGACCAGCATGGCGGCGCCGTCGGCCGACAGCACCACGGCCACCGCGTCGAACATCACCGAGGGCGTGCCGGCGAGCTGCCCGTCGGCGGGCAGCTTGGTGCCGTCGGCCAGCACCGCGCCGCCCACCTTGGGCGCGACGATCTTCACCGTGGCGCCCGCGGCGGTGGCCGCCTGCCGGATCGCCTCGACCGTGGCGCCATCCGAGCCGTCGGCGACCAGGATGCCGATTTCGCGTCCCTGCAGCGTGTCCTTCATCTTGCCGATGATCTGCAGCGCCGGCGACGGCGGCAGGTCCTGCACCGGCGCGGCGGTGGGCAGCGGCTCGGGCAGCTGGTCCAGCGCCAGGCCGTCGGCGACGCGCCGGCCCAGGTCCGGGTCGATATTGAGCAGGTGGGCCACCATGCGCTCGCGCACATGCACGTGTTCGACCTTCGACAGCTCGAACACCAGCGCCGAGGCGATATGCGCCTGCTCGGCGCGGGTCTGGCTGCGGTAGAACAGGCGCGCCTGGCTGTAGTGGTCGGCGAAGGTCTCGGGGCGGATGCGGCCCTTGTCGCCCTGCTCGGGCACCTGCGCGTGGCGGAAGCCGAGGTCCGGGGCCTCGCGCGGCGAATCGTCGGACAGCGAGTTGGGCTCGTAGGCGACGCGCCCCCTGGGCTGCTGCATCTGCATATGGCCGTCGCGCTGGTGGTTGGCGAACGGGCACTTGGGCGCGTTCACAGGGATCTGGTTGAAGTTCGGCCCGCCCAGGCGCAGCAGTTGCGTGTCGAGGTACGAGAACAGCCGGCCCAGCAGCAACGGATCATTCGAGAAATCGATGCCGCGCACGATGTTGGCGGGGCAGAACGCCACCTGCTCGGTCTCGGCAAAGAAGTTGTCGGGCCAGCGGTCCAGCACCATGCGGCCGATGATCTTCAGCGGCACGGTCTCTTCCGGGATGATCTTGGTCGCATCGAGATGGTCGAACGGGAACTTGGCGGCATCGGCTTCGGTGAACAGCTGCACGCCCAGTTCCCATTCGGGGAAGTTGCCGGACTGGATCGCATTGAACATGTCGCGGCGATGGAAGTCCGGATCGGCGCCGGCGATCTTGACGGCCTCGTCCCACACCGTGGACTGCAGCCCCAGCTTCGGGCGCCAGTGGAACTTGACGAAGGTGGATTGGCCCTGGTCGTCGAGCAACCGGAAGCTGTGCACGCCGAAGCCTTCGATCATGCGCAGCGAGCGCGGGATGGTGCGGTCCGACATGATCCACATCACCATGTGCATCGACTCCGGCGTCAGCGAGATGAAGTCCCAGAAGGTGTCGTGCGCGGTCGCCGATTGCGGGAAGCCGCGGTCGGGCTCCATCTTGACCGCGTGGACCACGTCGGGGAATTTCATCGCGTCCTGGATGAAGAACACCGGGATGTTGTTGCCGACCAGGTCCCAGTTGCCTTCCTTCGTATAGAACTTGACCGCGAAGCCGCGCACGTCGCGCGGCGTGTCGACCGAACCGGCGCCGCCGGCCACGGTGGAAAAGCGCGCAAACACCGGCGTCTTGACGCCGACCTCGGTCAGGATGCGGGCAGTGGTGTATTGCGCCAGCGAATCGGTCAGTTCGAAGTAGCCGTGCGCCGCGGTGCCGCGTGCATGGACGATCCGCTCGGGGATGCGTTCATGGTCGAAGTGTGTAATTTTTTCACGCAGGATGAAATCTTCGAGCAAGGTCGGTCCGCGCGGATTGGCCTTCAGCGAGTTCTGGTTGTCCGCGATGGGCGCGCCCTGGTTGGTGGTCAACGGCGCATGGTCGCCGCCGGCAACCTGGTGCAATTCACCGCCGGTGCCGCGCTGGGCATCGCCATAGCCGGCCGGCGCGCCGGCCGCGGGGGTGACGGAGGTTGCGTTGGCTGTCGGCCTGGCCTTGTCGTCGGACGTTTGGGGCATATCGGTCTCCTGGGTCGGATTGACGGTTGAAGGGATTGCAATCCGGGACTGCTTGCAATTGCCAGGCCCGATTTCGGACACCTCGGACACTTTTGGTTACAAAGCCGAAGTGCCGGAAGTGCGCCCTGTCAAACATCTGACATTTGATCCGTCAACAATCGCCCGCTGCCGCGACACGCCTGCAGCCGCTGCCGGCGCATGGGCGCGGCCCCGTGATCCCCTTCAACACAAAAAAGGCCCTGCACCAATGAGACCCACCCTGATGTCGCATTCCGCCCGGCCATGGCTGGCGGCCGGCACGATCACCCTGGCATTACTGCTTGCCGCCTGCGGCGGCAACGATTCCCCGGGCGCGGAGGGCGGCACGCTGCAGCCCGGCGCCGCCCATGACAAGGCGCCGGACGCGTCCGGCAAGCCCGGCCACTGCGCCACGCGTTGCGCCCCGTGATGCGGGCCGCCTTCCGACCCAGCGACAGACCGACCCCAGCCACGCCATGACCTTCAATCCGTCCAAGCGACAATTCCTCAAGACCAGCCTCGGCACCGGCGCCGCCGCCGCGATGCTGGCCAGCTTTCCGCCCAGCATCCGCCGCGCGCTTGCGATCGAGGCCAACAACGCCACCGGCACCATCCAGGACGTCAAGCACGTCGTCATGGTGATGCTGGAGAACCGCTCGTTCGACAATTACTTCGGCACCTTCAAGGGCGTGCGCGGCTATGGCGACCGCTTCGCGATCCCGCTGCCGAACGGCAGGAACGCCTTCTACCAGACCGATGCCAGCGGCAATACGCTGACGCCCTACCACCTCGACGAAACCCAGGGCAACGCGCAGCGCGCCGGCGGCACGCCGCACACCTGGCCCGACGCGCAGGCCGCGTGGGACCACGGCCGCATGGACCGCTGGCCGGTGGCCAAGAAGCCGCTGTCGATGGGCTACTACGACAACGCCGAGATCCCGTTCCAGCGCGCGCTGGCCGACGCCTTCACGCTGTGCGACGCGTATCACTGCGCGATGCACACCGGCACCATCCCCAACCGCCTGTTCTACTGGACCGGCAGCAACGGCCCCACCGGCGACAACGTCGCGGTGATGATCAATGAATTCAACGCCGGCGCCGACGTGGGCCCGTCCACCGAAGGCTGGACCTGGAAGACCTACGCCGACCGCCTGCAGGGCGCCGGGGTCAGCTGGAAGGTCTACCAGAACGTGCCGGACAACTACGGCTGCAACCAGATGATGAGCTTCCGGCACTGGCGCGCCGAGATGGAAAAGATGCCGGACGGGCGCAAGCTGTCCAACACCGCGGGCGCGGGCGTCAACCCGCCCTACAACCCGGATATCGACGACCAGTACAGCGCGCTGGCCAAGGGCTTCTGCAACACCATGCCCGACGGCGGCTTCCTGCAGTCGCTGCGCGACGACGTGCTCAACGGCAGGCTGGCCGAGGTGTCGTGGATCATCCCGCCGGCCGAGTTCAGCGAGCACCCCGGCCCGTCCAGCCCGGCCAAGGGCGGCTGGTACGTGCAGGCCATCCTGGATGCGCTGACGGCATCGCCCGAGGTCTGGAGCAAGACCGTGCTGCTGATCAACTTCGACGAGAACGACGGCTTCTTCGACCACAGCCCGCCGCCGACCGCGCCGTCGCGCAACCCGGACGGCACGCTGGCCGGCAAGTCGACGCTGAGCGATGCGCAGATGGCCTACGAGTACTTCAACTTCCCGCCCGCCACCGCCAAGCAGCCGCCGCAGGACGGCAAGCCGTTCGGGCCGGGGCCGCGCGTGCCGCTGTGGGTGGTGTCGCCGTGGAGCCGCGGCGGCTGGGTCAACTCCGAGGTGTTCGACCACACCTCGGTGCTGCGCTTCCTGGAAGCGCGCTTCGGCGTGATGGAGCCGCAGATCAGCGCCTACCGCCGCGCCGTCTGCGGCGACCTGACCAGCGCCTTCAACTTCGCCACCCCCAACACCGAGACCCTGCCCGTGCTGGCCGGGCGCACCACGCGCGCCGACGCCACCAGCCTGACCGCATGGCAGCAGGCGCAGCCCGCCATCCCGGTGCCGGCCACGCCGGCGCTGCCGGCGCAGGCCACCGGCTCGCGCCCGTCGCGCAAGCTGCCGTATGAACTGCATACCAGCGCGCGCGTCGATGCCGCGTCGCGCACGGTGCGGCTCTTGTTCGCCAACGGCAGCGCGCACCAGGCGGGCGCGGTGTTTCATGTCTACGACAAGCTGCACCTGGACCGCATTCCGCGCCGCTACGTGGTCGAGGCCGGCAAGGCGCTGGACGATGCGTGGGACATCAATGCCGACGGCGGCAAGTACGACCTGTGGGTGCTGGGGCCGAACGGCTATCACCGCGCCTTCACCGGCGATATCCACGAAGCCGCCACCGCGTCCGCCGAAATCCAGGTCTGCTACAACCCCTGCAAGAAACCGACGATCCAGGTCAAGCTGCACAACGACGGCGATGCCGACGTGAGCTTCACCGTCAGGGCGCTGGCCTATCGCGACGACGGCCCGTGGACGCAGCGGGTCAAGCGCGGCAAGGTGGAAACGCTGGAATGGCCGGTGGCCGAAAGCGGCAACTGGTACGACTTCGTCGTCACCTGCGAGGCCAGCCCGGCGTTCGCGCGGCGCTTTGCCGGCCGCATGGAGACCGGCGAGGATACGGTCAGCGATCCGGCGATGGGCGTGATCTGACGCCTCGCCAGCAAGAACGCGGCGCGCAGCCGCGCTCCCTGCGCAAGGCCAGGGCTGTTTCGTCCATCACGGACGAAACAGCCCGTCGTTCTCGTTGCTGCGAGACTGCCTTGCCCCCGCTCCCCCTCGTTATTCCTCCTGGAACGCCTCTTCGCGCTTGGCCTTGATCGACGGCAGCGCCACCACGGCGACCAGCGCCGCCGCGGCGATCAGCAGGCCCAGCGACAACGGACGCGTGGTAAAGACCGAGAAATCCCCCCGCGACAGCAGCAGCGTGCGGCGGAAGTTCTCCTCCATCATCGGCCCCAGCACGAAGCCCAGCAGCAGCGGCGCCGGCTCGCAGCGCAGCTTGTGGAAGACATAGCCGATCAGGCCGCAGCTGGCCGCGGCAAAGACGTCGAACACGGTGTTGTTGACCGAGTAGACGCCGATGCTGCAGAACACCAGGATGGCCGGGTACAGGAAGCGGTAAGGCACCGTCAGCAGCTTCACCCACACCCCGATCAGCGGCAGGTTCAGCACCACCAGCATCAGGTTGCCGATCCACATCGACGCGATCAGGCCCCAGAACAGCGCCGGGTTGCTGGTCATCACCTGCGGGCCGGGCTGGATGTTGTGGATGGTCATCGCCCCCACCATCAGCGCCATCACCGCATTGGGCGGAATGCCCAGCGTCAGCAGCGGGATGAACGAGGTCTGCGCCGCGGCGTTGTTGGCCGATTCCGGACCGGCCACGCCTTCGATCGCGCCCTTGCCGAATTCTTCCGGATACTTCGACGCCTTCTTCTCCAGCGAGTACGCCGCGAACGACGCCAGCGAGGCGCCGCCGCCCGGCAGGATGCCCAGCGACGAACCCAGCGCGGTGCCGCGCAGCACGGCCGGGATCATGCGCCTGAAGTCTTCGCGGGTCGGGAACAGGTTGGTGACGCGGTCGGTAAAGGTTTCGCGGTGTTCCTTCTGCTCCAGGTTGGCGATGATCTCGGCAAAGCCGAACAGCCCCATCGCCAGCGCGGTAATGCTGATGCCGTCGGTCAGCTCCGGCACGTCGAACGAGAAGCGCGCGGCGCCCGAGTTCACGTCGGTACCCACCAGCCCGAGCAGCAGCCCCAGCACGATCATCGCCACGGCCTTGACCAGCGAGCCCGACGCCAGCACCACGGCGCCGATCAGGCCCAGCACCATCAGCGAGAAGTATTCGGCCGGGCCGAACTTGAACGCCAGTTCCGACAGCGGCGTGGCGAACGCGGCCAGGATCAGCGTGGCGACGCTGCCGGCGAAGAACGAGCCCAGGCCGGCGGTGGCCAGCGCCACCCCTGCCCGTCCTCGTCTTGCCATCTGGTAGCCGTCCAGCGTGGTCACCACCGCCGACGATTCACCGGGCAGGTTCACCAGGATGGCCGTGGTCGAGCCGCCATACTGCGCACCGTAATAGATGCCGGCGAGCATGATCAGCGCGGCCACCGGCGGCAGCGTATAGGTGATCGGCAGCAGCATGGCGATGGTGGCCAGCGGCCCCAGGCCCGGCAGCACCCCGATCAGCGTGCCCAGCACGCAGCCCAGGAAGGCGTAGGCCAGGTTCTGCAATGTAAGCGCGGTGGAAAACCCCAGCGCAAGATGACTCAGCAACTCCATCCGATATCCCCTAGTTGACGAAAGCGGCAGGCCACACCGGCATCTGCAGGTTGATGCCGTAGACGAACGCCACCGTGCTGATCAGCACCAGGACCGCGGCGTTCAGGATCGCGCCCTTCCACGTGAATTCATGGCTGGCCATCGACGACACCAGCACCAGCGCCAGCACCGACAGCACCATGCCGAGCGGCTTGAGCACCAGCCCGAACAGCACCACCGAGCCCAGGATCCACAGCAGCGTCTTGACGTCCCAGCGCGCCATCCGGTCCGCTTCGCTCTTGTGCGACAACGATCCGGCGGCGACCACGGCGCCCAGCAGCGCCAGCACGATGCCAAGCCAGAACGGGAAATAACCCGGTCCCATCCTGGCGGCGGTTCCCATGGAATAGCCGCGGGCAACGAAGGAAAAGCTAAGGCCAAGGATGATGAACATCAGGCCGGAAAGAAAATCGGTTTGCTTGCGTATGCGCATGCAGTCTCCTTGAAGCGGGGGGCGACGGGACGCCGCCAACGGGCGGCGTCCGCTTCGGGAGTTCCGAACAATACATCATGTCGTGATATATTTTTCGGCCGACAAGGGTTATTCCCTACAAATCGGGCGCAGGTTCGCCATGCGCCGGGCTTGCGGCCGGCGCCGGCGTTGGCGTGAGAAGGGTGGGGGTGGGAAGCGTCAGTGCGGCGCGCGGGGCGCCTGTGGAGCGTGCGGCTGCGGCAACACTACTGTCATTCCCGCCTGCGCGGGAGCCAGTGGCTAGCCCCGCGCGCGGCGGCTTACGCCTTGCGCCACACCGGCGAGGCTGACACCGCCACCTTGCGCGGCAGGATGCCCTGCGCGGCGAAGGCATCGGCAATGCGCTGCTGCTCGGCCAGCGCGGCTGCGTCGACGGTGCGCACGGCGTAACTGCGCCGCGCGTTCGCGGCCTCGACCGTGGCGGCATCCAGGCCGATCAGCGGCGCGTGCCAGCGCGCGGCTTCGGCGGGGTTGCGCTTGACCCAGTCGCCGGCGTCGCGCAGCGCGTCGAACACAACGTCCAGCACCTCGGCATGCGTGCGCGCGTACGGCGTCGCCGCCAGGTAAAAGCGGCGATAGCTCGACAGCCCTTCGCCGTCGCGCAGCACGCGCGCATTGGACTGGCGCTGCACCGCCGCCAGGAACGGGTCCCAGATCACCCACGCCGCCACGCTGCCGCGCTCGAACGCCGCGCGCGCATCGGCAGGGGTCAGGTAGGCCGGCTCGATATCGCGGATCGACAGTCCCGCGCGCGCCAGCGCTTCGAGCACCAGGTAGTGCGCGCCCGCCCCCTTGGCAAACGCCACGCGCTGCCCCTTGAGCTGGGCCACCTCGCGGATCGGCGAATCGCCGCGCACCACGATCGCCTGCGCCTGCGGCGACGGTGTCTCGGTCGCGTAATACGTCAGCGCCGCGCCCGCGGCCAATGCGAACGGCGGCACCGCGTCGGCGACATCGGCGCTCAGGTCTATGTTGCCAAGGTTCAGCGCTTCCAGCAGCGGCAGGCCCGAGGTGAATTCATACCACTGCACCGCCACGCCCCTGGGCGCCAGCGCTTTTTCCAGCGTTTGCCGCGATTTCAGCAGGATCATCAGCGTGGAAGACTTCTGATAGCCGATGCTCAGCGCCGCCGACCCCTGCCCCCAGCCGACACCAGGCAGCGCAGTGGCTGCGGCCGCGCCCGCGGCAGCGAGCAGCCAGCGGCGACGAGGATCGTGGGTGTGGGTCATGGCGGTGCTCCAGGAGGCAAATCGGAGCGACAGCTTAGTCGCGGAACCCGGCAGAACCAACGAAGATTGTCGCGCTTGCTTATGCGGCGGCGCTATCATCCAGCATCCCCCGCACTTCCGCCCCAAACACCATGGACCTGTCCGCCGGCATTCCCATCCTCCGGATCTTCTCGGTCGACAAGGCCAGGGAGTTCTATCTCGGCTTCCTCGGCTTCACGCTCGACTGGGAGCATCGCTTCGAAGACGGTTTGCCGCTGTACGCGCAGGTCAGGCGCAGCGGCCTGACGCTGCACCTGAGCGAGCATCATGGCGATGCCACGCCGGGATCGACGGTGTTCGTGCCGGTGACGGATATCGATGCGCTGCACCGCGAGCTGTCCGCCAGGGACTATCCCTACGCCAGGCCCGGCGTGGAGGACGTGGGCTGGGGCCGGATGCTGCAGGTGGCCGACCCGTTCGGGAACCGGCTGCGGTTTTGCGAGGTGTCGCAGGACTAGGCCGCGGCTTCCCGTTGTGCCGGGAAGCCGCGGGTGCCGGGCCCGCTCAGTTGACCGGCTGCGGCTGCGGGAAATTCCAGGCGCCGCTCAGCACCTCGGCGCGCGGCCGGTACAGCCGCACGGTGTAGTTCCAGCCATCGACGATCGGCAGGCAGTTGGGTACCTGGCCGTCGCACCCGCCGAACTGGATGGCAATGGCACCATCCCCACCCTTCTTCGCCGTCAGGTTGTTGACCGTGTAGGCATTGGCGGCATTCTTCTGGAAATAGCCGGCGGCGTTGTAGACGCTGACCGACCAGAACGCATCGACGGGGACGTCCTTCACATTGAGGCGATAGACCGTCTTGCCGTCGTTCTTCGCGGGGGTGACGTTGAGGTAGATGGCATCCTTGTCAGGATTGCCGCCCCATGCCGCCGCCGTACCGATCAGGCGGCGTACCGGATCGACCGTCTCCCGGGTGCCGAACGCCCGCTTGAAGTCCGGCATGGTCGAGGCCAGCACCAGCAGCGCATCGCGGATCTTCCTCTGGCTGGCCGCATCCCACGCGGGCGTCTCGAATTTCCCGGGGGACGGCTGGCTTACCTTGATCGCGTCTTGCAGCGCATGGACCTGCCGGATGTCATCCGCGCTGTTCGGATCCACCAGCGTGCGGATCGCCGTGGCCACATAACGCGTACCGACGCCCTCGCGCGTCAGCGTATGCGTGCCCTTGCCGTAGAACACGTTCGGCACGTAGTGGTCTTCGTTGATGACCTGCAAGGCCATGAAGCGCTTGCCCGGGTCCGGCATGGTGATGGTCACCGGGCCGGCATCGAGGTCGAACACGCCGGACGTATAGAGCGTATCGCGGTTCAGGCGGATCACGGTCTGCTGGTCGATCGATGCCGGTTCCCGGCGATGCATCAGCTTGCCGATGCCACCCTGCTTGACCAGCCCGCCCAGGTACATATCGGACTCTGCGCGAATGAAGTTGTCGACGGTAACGGGAACGGGGGTGCCGGGTTGCGGGGTTGCCGCGGGCTGGGCGTGGACGGCGCCGGGCATCGCGAGCGCAATGCCAGTCGCGCAGGCGGCGGTCAGTTTTATCTTCATGCTGAAATCCGTGTGTGTAAAAGGATTAGCGGCGCGGTCTGCCTCCTGCGCAGCCTGCTCAGTTGCGCTTGACCAGCGGCGCCGGGAACCACTCGCCGGACAGGATCGCCTGGTCGGGCCCGTAGAGGCGGAACGTCAGGTGATAGTTCTTCCCCTTGGGCGTGGGCAGCCAGTTGCCGTCAGGCGCGTCTTTCGGCCGGGTTGGCGCGAAGTACAGCGTCAGCGAACCGTCCTTGCCATAGCTCAGCCTGGACTGCTTGTTGATCAGGAACCGGTTCTTCGCATTCGGGATCACGCGGAAGTTCTTGGCATCCACCGCAATCACCGACCAGAAGTACTTGACATGGCGGGCGGGCAGTTCGTCCTTCCGGAAGGTGACGGTGTAGACGTTGCCGCCGTCGAGCTTGGTGCCGGTCCCGTCCGTATCCGTCTTGAAATAGACCACCTCATCCGTGCTGTTGGCCCAGATCCCGCCGAAGTTGATCTGGGTGCGGGTCCGGTAGTCGCTGCCGTACTTGCCGATGGTTGCGGGCCGGTTCCAGCCGTTCCTGACGGTACCCAGGGTGGAGAACGACTGGAAGAACGCCGGCAGCGTCTGCTCGCGGATGATCTTGTCGACCCGCGCGCGTTCGGCGGGGTTGCTGGCGACCGCGGCACTCACCGCGCGCACCACGGCCTGGATCTGCGTCATGCCCGGATTGATGTCCGGCTCCGAGCCCAGCGCAACGGCTGCCGAGTCAAAGGCCTCGACCCCGGGGAGCTTGTCATTGCTGAAGGTGGGCGTGGCGGGCACCGGGGCAATCGTCGGCGTGCCGGTAATGCGCGTCGTGATCTGATGCTGCAAGGCAATGGCCTGCTGCTTGTTTGCGCCGATTTCTACCCGGGCCAGCACGCGGAAAGTCTTGCCCGGCAGGTCGATGCGCCTGGCGTTGGGCGGAAGTGCCGCCGTGGCGCCCTTCATGCACATCGCGAACTCGCCGCTGGGATGGTCAGGATAGTTGCGCTCGTTGATATTGGCTACGGTTTCGCCCCAGCCGTTCAGGAACTGGATGGTGTAGTAGCGCCCCTTGATGGCCGGCACCCTGAACACCGTGCAGGTTCTTTCGTCGACCGCAATCCAGGCCTCGCTGTAGGCGACGTCCAGATTGGGGTTGGCCCACGACACACCGCCGACGTCGCGATGAATGATCCGGTTCCACTGGAAGCCTTCCTTCCTGAAGTCGATCTGCTGCTGGCGCAACACCAGCAGCCGGCCCAGCAGGTAGATGTAGGCATCGCCGATGTCCTGATCCGTCAATGCGCCCGGCGTCGGGCGCGGCGTGGCAGCCGGCGCTGCGGCAGGCGGGTTGCTGCTGCAGCCGGCCAGGCCCGCCAGCATGGTTGCGGCCAGCAGACAGGCAGCGACGGCGCGGTTTGCGATAGGCATGGGGTACCTCGTTCAGTCACGTGATCCGCGGATGGCAGACTGTCGCCGAGAGGTGGGAAAAAGTGAACTAAAAACATTGTTCAAGTGATCTGAAAAAAATCGGTCATGCCGCGAACGTATCCGCGCCACCGCCGGCGGCGTGCTGCGGGTCCAGCCACTGGAACAGCAAGGCATGGAGCTGCGACGGCTCCAGCGGCTTGTGCAGGACCAGGTAGCCTTCGCGCTCGGCCTGCCGGAGCGCCTCGGAATCGAATTCGCCGCTGACCATGGCGCCGCTTGCGTCCGGGCAGCGTTCGAACAGCGCCCTGAGCACGTCGAAGCCGCTCTCGCCGGAGCGCAGGCGCTGGTCGCACAGAATCGCCTGCGGCTGCAGGCCGGCATCGACGAGGGCCAGGGCTTCCTGCCCCGACGCCGCGCACGCCGCCTGCACACCCCAGGCCTCCATCAGGCTGGTCCAGGCCCGGGTCACCAGCGGGTCATCGTCAACGATCAGGCAGACGCCCTGCAGCAGGACATGCGCCACCAGTTCACCTGGCTCGCAGGCCGGCCCGAGCGGCGCCGGGGCCGGCGGTCTGGCTTCGGCCAGGCGCAGCCAGAAGCGGGAGCCGCGTCGCTCCACCGAGTCAAGCCCGTAGGTGGCGCCCATCAGCGTTGCGCAACGCGCCACCACGGCCAGGCCCAGGCCGTGGCCGGCGCTGTCGATGCGCCACGCATGTTCGTTGCGATAGAACGGCGAATAGACCCGCCCCTTCTCTTCCATCGCAATCCCCACGCCGGTGTCCCAGACCTCCAGCAGCCAGTGCGTGCCGCGCCGCCGCGCGGACACCAGCACGCCGCCGCGCTTGGTATAGCGCAGCGCATTGTGCACCAGGTTGACCAGCGACTGGCGCAGCAAAGCGGGATCGGCCAGCACCGCCGCGGCGCCTCCGGGCAGGCGCACGCGCAGGTCCAGGCCCCGGCTGCGCGCCTCTTCCCGGAACAGCGACGCCACTTCTTCCACCAGGGGCGCAAATGCGACCGCGGTATTGCGCGGGCTGGCAATGCCGCCTTCGATCCTGGACAGGTCGAGCAGCGAGTTGAACATCAGGTGCACCGAGCGCACGCTGCGGCGCAGGTCTTCCAGCGGCGGGATCAGCGCCGGGTCGCGGTTGCGCCGTGCGATGGCCTCGATCAGGAAGCCCATGGCATGCACGGGCTGGCGCAGGTCGTGGCTGGCGGTGGTGAGAAACAGGTTCTTCGCGTGCAGCGCTTTCTCGGCTTCCTCCTTGGCCAGGCGGATGCCGTCATCCTCCAGCCGGACCTGCTGCCGGAAGAAGCGGTTGGCAATCAGCGCGTGCCGGTAGATGGCCAGCGCATACAGCAGCGCCAGCGGCAGCACGAATTGCCAGTGATCGGGAAAGCTGCGCGGGATATTGACACTCAGCAAGGTCCAGCAAGCAACGAAGAAGCGCTGGAATACGCCCAGGATCGGGGTCTGGTGCGTGGCGTTGGCCGCCACGATGGCCGCGATGCTGATATACAGCAGCAGATTGAACTCGAACACCGCCAGGCCGCCGGTCAGCACGGCGGCGAGCGACAGGCACAAGCCGTGCACCAGCGCCACGCGCCGGACAAACGGCAGCCAGCGCCGGACCACGGCGTCATCATCGCCCCGTTGCTGCTTGTAGCGCCGGAACCGCCACTGCATCCACACCGCCGCCGCGCCATACGCCAGGGCCCAGGCCAGCAGCGCACCGCCGTCCTGCTTCAGGGCATACAGCCAGATGACGAACGGCAGCCCCACGAACGGAATCGCGGTGACGCTGAACACCAGGCGTCCAAACGTCATGTCGAGCAGCCGCGCATGCGCGCGCGGGCTGATGCCGGCATCCGGCTCCGGGTGCGACAAGCCCAGCAGCTGGGCGAGGGTCTGCCTCATGAATCCAGCCTGCGGCCGTGCAGCAGGGCGAGCGCCTCGATCCGGTTGCGCACGCCGAGCTTGCCGAGGATGGCGGTGACGTGCTCCTTGACGGTTTGCTCCGACACCGACAAGGTCAGTGCAATGCGCTTGTTCGGCAGGCCGCGCAGCATCATGCCCAGCACCTCGGCCTGGCGTGCCGTCAGGCCCAGTTCGCTGGGTTCCAGCGGCAGTTCGCGCCGCGCCGATGGCGGCCGTGCCTGCTGGAACCAGCGCCGCCCCTGGCGCAGCGACGCCACCGCCGTGGCGAACAGTTCCGGGGGTTCGTTCTTCAGGATAAAGCCGTGCGCGCCGGCCTCGCGCGCCTTGATGCAGACGCGCGCATCGTCGTCCGCGCTCATGACCAGCAGCTTGCAGGCGGGCAGGCGCGTGGCGGCTTCACGCAGCAGCCCGACGGCAGTGCCGTCCGGCAGCCAGAAATCCACCACCAGCAGCGCCGGGCATCCCTCCCGCTCGGTCAGCGCGGCGCACGCCTGCGCATCGGCTGCATGCAAGGCCGCGTCAAACCCGCAATGCGCCGCCAGGTAGCCGGCAATGCCGCGCGCCATCAACGGGTGGTCATCGACCACGATGGCATAGTTGCGGCATGCATCGTCGTTGTCGCGCTTGTTGTCGTTGTTATCTACGGCGCCTTGACTTCGTGTCATGAATTCCCACCCCGGTTCGCGCGTATGGTCTTGTGGTCTGGTCTCGTCGCCTGGTCAGGTGGATTGTATTACCTTGACTGCACACGGGCGCGCCGGCGCCGGGGAAGCTCCCGGCGCCAGGCGCTTACAGGCCGAACAGGCTGCGCGTATCGCACAGGAAGCCGGTGCAGCTGGCCGGGGCGAAGTAGAAGTCCCGGATGGTGCCGCTCGGCAACACATAGCTGCCCATCAGGCTCGAGCCCTTCTGCCCTTCGGCGTTGGCCTGGGCCAGGAAGCCCGCGCTGGTCTGCTGCGACGCCAAGTCGTAGAAGCGGAAGGTGCTGGACTGCGACAGGTCCTTCTCGTAGAGGTTGACCTGCGTGCCGCCGCTGACAAACGGCACCTTGAACCGATAGCCCCGCGCACCCTGCGTATTGGTCTGCGCCAGGAGATCGCCGTCGCTGGCCGGATTGGGCAAGACCTCATAGCCATAGCGGGCGCTGCCCTGCAGGTCCTTGCGGAAGATGGCCACGGTGCTGCTCACGCCGAACGGGCCCAGGTACGCCGGGACCGCCAGGTAGTAGCCGTCCGCGCCCAGCGGGTTGGCCTGGTTCTGGACAAAGGTGGACAGGCTGGCATTGGTGTCCACCGGCACGACCTTGTACGTGAAGGTCGACGACGAGCCGTTGTCCTTGCGCATCAGCACATGGGTCTGGCCGCCCACCACGTAGGGCCCGCCCCAGACGAAGCCGCGCGCGCCATGGCTGTTCAGCCAGGCCTCGTACGCGGTGACCCAGGCCTGGACATCGGCGCCGCCCGGTTCCTGCGGCAGTTCATAGGTATAGGTGGTCTGCGCGTCCTTGACGTAGACACCCTTCTGCTCGGAACCCGCAGGGTTACCGAGGAAATAGAAGCCGCTGACGAAACGGAAGCCCCGTGCACCCTGGCCATTCAGCTGGGTCAGGAACTCGGCGCTGCTCCCGGTCACGGGCGTATCCTCGAACATCACCGTCCGCGTGGCGGTGCTGCCGCCGGTTCCACCCGTGCCGCCCGTGCCGCCCGTACCGCCCGTGCCACCGGTGCCGCTGGTGTTGCCGCTATTGCCAGTGCCGCCGGATGCGCCGCCGCCCGCGCCATTGTCGTCGCCGCCTCCGCCGCATGCGGCCAGGGCCACGCAGAGGATTGCGCTCAGGACTTTCAGGCGATGCAGTTTGGTCTTCATGTCTTCCCTTTGAAATCGCGTTCCACAGGGGGACTGATGTTGCATCGGAATGCCTGCGATTGGCACCCTACCGCGGTAGGCGCGCCCCGGGACGTGTAAACTGCTGGATTTTTCAAATCCGGCGCAATGGTACAAGTGCCCCGGCGCACAGGCTTCAGCGGCCCGGCCCTCGTCCGCCTGCTGGCACGCCTGGCCGACGCCGATGCCCCTCCTCCTGCAAGCTCGCTTTCCAGCCAGCTGAGCCAATGGCTTGGCTGGGCGGATGCGATCGCGCTGTCATCGGCGCTGAAGGCCAATGCGCCGGCGATGCCACCCGCGGCAAGTGCCGCCGCCGGCACCGAGGCGCAGGAATGCGCCCGCGTGCGCGCCACGCTGGCCCATGCCATCGTGGAAGACACCTCGCTTGCCAGCCGGCGGCGCGGGCCGTCGCGGCCGTCCGCGCTGCCCGACCCGGTGGACGCGCAGGTCGACTATGCGGTCTATCGGCAGCGCTACCTCACGCTGCAACAGGGCATGGAGAACGCGATCGCCAACCTGCGCGGGCGCCTGCGCCAGGCGTTGTCGGCGCGCGCGCCCGCCATGGCCAAGCTGGCGATGGTCGATGCGGTGATGGAACGCACGCTGGGCGCGCGCGAGCAGACCCTGCTGGGCGCGGTGCCAACGCTGCTGGAGCCGCATTTCCAGCGCCTGCGCCAGGCCGAAGCCGCGGCGCTGGAGAACCAGGCCCAACTCGCAGGACAAACCGGACCGGTCCGCCCCGGCGCATGGCTGGCGGTGTTCCGCAAGGATATGCAGAGCGTTTTGCTCGCCGAACTCGAGATCCGCTGGCAGCCCGTCGAAGGCTTGCTGGCGGCGCTGCAAGACAGCTAACCCGGACATCATGACCCGATACCTCACCCATATTGTTGCGTTCCTCGCGGGCCTGGCGGTCGTCTGCTGGATTGGCGCGGGCTATGCCGGCACCAATTTCCTCGCGCTTGTCGTCACCCTGCTGATCGGCGGCTTCTACGTGGCGGGCGCGCTGGAACTGCTGCGCTATCGCCAGGCCACCGCGACGCTGGCGCAGGCGCTGGCCGGCCTGGCCGAAGCCCCGGCCAGCCTTGGCGGCTGGCTGGAACGCCTGCACCCGAGCCTGCGCGACAGCGTGCGGCTGCGCCTCGAAGGCGAGCGCGTAGGGCTGCCCGGCCCGGCGCTCACGCCGTACCTGGTCGGCCTGCTGGTGCTGCTGGGCATGCTCGGCACGTTCCTGGGCATGGTGGCCACCTTGCGCGGCACCGGCATCGCGCTGGAAGGCGCGACCGACCTGCAGGCGATCCGCGCCTCGCTGGCGGCGCCGGTCAAGGGGCTGGGCTTTGCCTTCGGCACCTCGGTCGCGGGCGTGGCGACGTCGGCCATGCTGGGCCTGCTGTCCGCGCTGTGCCGGCGCGAGCGCATCCAGGCCGCGCAGGCGCTCGACGCCCGCATCGCCACCACGCTGCGCACCTACTCCCGCGGCCACCAGCGCGACCAGGCCTTGCAGCTGCTGCAGCGCCAGGCCGACGTGATGCCGGCACTGGCCGAGCAGATGCAGGCCATGATGCGCGCCATGGCGCAACAGCAAGAGGCGCTGGCCGAACGGCTCGCGGCCAGCCAGGCCGCGTTCCACGCCAATACCGAAACCGTCTATACGCGCCTGGCGTCATCGGTGGAGCAATCGCTGAAGGACAGCATCGCCGACAGCGCCCGCGCCGCCGGTGCCGCGATCCAGCCCGCGGTGGACGCGACCATGGCCGGCCTGGCACGCGAAGCCACGGCCCTGCGCGACACCGTTACGCACGCAGTGCAACAGCACCTGGACGGCGTCTCCAGCCGGTTCGAAAGCGCCACCGCCGGCATTGCCGACACCTGGCACCAGGCGCTGGCCGGCCACCAGCGCACCAGCGAGGCCCTGGCGGCAGACCTGCGCACTTCGCTCGATGGCTTTACCCAGACCTTCGAGCAACGCTCGGCCGGGCTGCTGGACCATGTCGCCAGCCGCCTCGACGCCGTCGCGGCCAGCACCGCCGACGCCTGGCGCGAAGCGCTGTCGCAACAGCAGCAGGCCGGCGAAAAACTGGCCGGCGACAACCAGCAGGCGCTGGCCGCCGCCGCGGCCGCGTTCGGCGAGCATGCCGCGGCGCTGGTGCACACCGTGGACGCCTCGCATGCCAGCCTGCAGACGCAGCTGGCCGCGCACGACGCGCAGCGCCTGTCGGCCTGGGCCGACACGCTCGGCGGCATGACCGCCACGCTGCGCCAGCAGCTGGAACAACTGAACGCGCATACCGTCAGCCGCCACGACGAAATCACCGCCACGCTGGCGCAGCACGTGCGCGAGATCTCGGCACAGACGCAGGCGCATGCCAGCGGCACGCTGGCCGAGATCGACCGCCTGGTGCAGGCCGCAGCGGAAGCCCCGCAGGCCGCGATCGCGCTGCAGGCGGAACTGGCGTCGCGCGATGAACAGCGCTTTGCCGCGTGGACCGATACGCTGGGCAGCATCACGGCAACGCTGCGCCAGGAATGGCAGCAGCTGAACGCGCAGACGGTCAGCCGCCAGGACGAAATCAGCGCCGCGCTGGCGCAGAACGTGCGCGAGATCTCGGCGCAGACACAGGCGCATGCCAGCCGCACGCTCGCGGAAATCGACCGCCTGGTGCAGGCCGCATCGGATGCGCCGAAGGCTGCGGTCGCGCTGCAGGCGGAACTGGCTGAACGCGATGAAGCGCGCTTTGCCGGCTGGACGGAAACCTTGGGCAGCATCGCCGCAACGCTGCGCCAGCAGTGGGAGCAATCCAGCACGCACGCCGCAGCGCGCCAGCAGGAAGTCTGCGATGCGCTGGCGCAGGCCGCGCACGCGATTTCGACCGAGACGCAGGCGCACGCCCGCACCACCCTCGCCGAAATCGACCGCCTGGTCCAGGCCGCCGCCGAGGCACCGAAGGCCGCCACCGCCTTGCAGGCGGAACTGGTGGCGCAGGACGGGCAACGGCTGGCCGCGTGGACCGACACGCTGGGCACCATGGCGGCCGCGCTGCGCCAGGAATGGGAACAGGCCAGCGCGCACGCCACCGCGCGCCAGCAGCAGATCTGCGAAACGCTGGCCGTGACCGCGCGCGACATGGCGGCGCAGGCCCAGACCCAGGCCAGCGGCACCGTCGCCGAAGTCTCGCGCCTGCTGCAGGCCGCGAGCGAAGCGCCGCGCGCCGCCGCCGAGGTCATCGCAGAACTGCGCGAGAAGCTGACCGAGGGCATGGCGCGCGACCACGCCATGCTGGAAGAACGCAGCCGCATGATGGCAACGCTGGGCACGCTGCTCGATGCCGTGAATCACGCCTCCACCGAGCAGCGCACCGCGGTCGATACGCTGGTGGGCACCACCGCCGACCTGCTTGAGCGCATCGGCACCCGCTTCACCGACAAGGTCGAAGCCGAAGCCGGCAAGCTCACCGACATCGCCGCGCAGGTCACCGGCAGCGCGGTCGAGGTGGCCAGCCTGGGCGAAGCCTTTGGCGTGGCGGTGCAGCTGTTCAGCGAATCGAACGGCAAGCTGATCGAGCACCTGCAGCGCATCGAGGCCGCGCTGGACAAGTCGATGACGCGCAGCGACGAGCAACTGGCCTACTACGTGGCGCAGGCGCGCGAGGTGGTCGACCTGAGCATGCTGTCGCAGAAGCAGATCTTGGAAGACCTGCAGCAACGCGCTGCCCGGCAGGCGCCCAGCGCAGAGGCGGCATGAGAGAAGAACTCGACGCCGGCGTCGAGCCCACCGTGCCGGCGTGGGCGGTCTTTGGCGACCTGATGTCGGTGCTGCTGGGCGCGTTCGTGCTGGTGCTGCTGGGCGTGATCGGCGTGCAGATGGAGCTGTCGGCGCGGCTGGAAGCCGAGGTGAAACAGCGCCAGGAAGAAGCGCAGCGCCGCGAGACGCTGGAAAAGGCGCTGGCCGGCCCGCTCGCCGCCGGCCGCGTGACGCTGGTGAACGGGCGCATCGGCATCAGCGGCAGCGTGCTGTTCGCGCTCAATTCCGCCGAGCTGCAGCCCGAAGGCCGCGACCTGCTCAGGAGCCTGGCCCAGCCGCTGTCGGCCTACCTGCGCAGCCGCGACGAGATCCTGATGGTCAGCGGCTTTACCGACGACCAGCAGGTGCGCGAGGGCAACCGGCGCTTTGCCGACAACTGGGAACTGTCGGCGCAGCGCGCGCTGACCGTGACCCGCACGCTGATCGACGCGGGCATCCCGCCGTCATCGGTGTTCTCGGCCGCGTTCGGCTCGCAGCAGCCCGTGACCCCGAACGCCGATGCCGCGGGCCGCGCCAGGAACCGCCGCGTGGAAATCTCGCCGGTGCCGCGCGTGACCACCGGCACGGTGAAGGCGCATGGCTGAGCGCGACGCGTTGGACATGGTTCGCGCGCAACTGGACGCGTGGCAGTCCAGCGGCGCCGACCGCGCCGACCCCCTGCGCTTTCAGCTGCTGCAGGCCATGGCCCGCCGTGCTGCCGCGCACGGCGGTGCGGCACGGCGCCTGCTGGATGCGCGCCTGCAGGGCCTGGTTGCCGCGTATGCAGACCTCGTGCAGCGCCAGGCCGATGGCGTTGGCGAACCCGATGCCGAACCGGAACCGACGCAAACACCGGGCGCCCTCGGCGCACTGGTCCACGACCTCGCCGCCCGCGCCAGGCCGGCAGTCCCGTTGGCTTCGAACGATCCCCGTCCGCTGTCACCGGCACCGGCGCAAGCCGCCGACGCGCCGCTGGTCGACACGCTGGCCGACTACTTCCGCGAGACCTGGGCCAGGGTCAGCGTCGAGCAGCAATTCCGCGAGTCGCTGGAGCGCGTGCCGGAGAACGCCGGGCCGCTCAATACCGACCATCTCGTGCATCGCGCGCTGTCGCTGATGCGCGAGACCTCGCCGGAATACCTGCGGCATTTCCTGTCGTATGTCGAGGGCATGGCGTGGCTGGAACAGTTGAGCGCCGCGGCCGCGGCGCAGAAGGAAGCGGCCCGCGCCGCCGCCAGGAAGGGCGCGCGCGGCAAGGCCCGCAAATAGCTGGCCAGCGAGCCGTCCACCGCCTTGCCGAACGCTACGCCGCCACGGCAAACCCGTATAGCGCGGCGGCGTTCCGCCATCGCAGCGCAGCGGACCACGCCGCACCAGGCGACTCGCGCTCGCCGGGCAGCCCCTGCCACGCGGCAAGCTCGCGGCATTCGTCCAGCCTGACCGGCGCCTCGTGATTGGTCCATGGCCAGTCGCTGCCCCACAGCAGGCGGTCATCGCCGACGATTTCGCGCCAGCGTTGCGCCAGCATCGGCCAGTGTTGCGGCGCTGCCAGCCGGTACGGCGCGCTGATCTTGACCCACACCTGGCGGCGCGCGCGCACTTCTCTCGCTGCATCGAAGACCGGATCCGAGATTCCCGCGGTGCCGGGCCGGCCGAAGTGGTCGAGCACGACCGGCACGCCGGCATCAGCAAGGGCCGCGTCAAGCCGCGCCAGCACCATGCCGCCGTCCCCGTTGTGGGTATGGAGTTCGACGTGCCAGCCCAGCGCGGCGATCCTGCGGAACAGCGCGCGCCACGGCGCGGTGGCAATGCGCTGCCAGCCAGGATCGCCGTACAGGTTCAGGCGGATGCCGCGCACGCCGGCGGCCTGCAGCGCCGACAACTGCGGATCCGTCACGGTGGGGTCGACCACCGCCACGCCGCGCAGGCGCCCGGGCATGGTCCGCAGCGCGGCCAGCAGCGCCGTATTGTCGGTGCCGAGAAAGCTGGCTTGCACCACCACGCCATACAGGTCGCGCAGGTCGCCCAACTCTCCCTGCTCTCCCAGGTTGCCGATCGCCGCGTGCCAGTCTTGCAGCCCGGCGGCATAGGACGGGCGGTAGCGCGCCGAAGACGCGGCCACGCCGGTATCGAAGACGTGGAAGTGGGTATCCACCAGCGGCAATGCGCGCCTGCTCATCATCAGCCCTCCATGGGGCGGGTATATCCGGATATGGCGTCCGAACCCGCGTCAGTATTCTAGTCCTCTAGAGGACATCAGCATCGACATCAATTTAGCACGGCTTCGGCATGCCAGACAACGCACCGCTCCAGACCACCACCGCCGCCGCGGGCCTGAGCCGCTACGGCCAGATTGCCGCGGAACTGCAGGCCAGGATCGTTTCCGGCGCCTGGACGCCAGGCAGTGCCATCCCGGCCGAAGGGGCGCTGGCCAGGGAGTTCGGCATTGCGCTGGGCACCATCCGCCAGGCCATCGCCGTGCTGGTCCAGCAGGGCTTGCTCGAGCGCGTGCAGGGCAAGGGCACCTTTGTGCGCACGGGACTGAGCGGCGCCAGCCTGTTGCGGTTTTTCCGCTTCGGCAGCGCCGATGGCGCGCCCGTGGCGCCGCGCTCTGAAATCCTGTCGTGCCGCGCGGTGCGGCTGGACAAGGCCATGGCTGCGCGCTTCGGGCTGCCGAGCGGCGCGCGCGGGCTGGCGATCTCGCGCCGCCGCTGGCTGGAACAGACGCCGCGGCTGCTGGAATCGATCTGGCTGCCGCTGCCGCGCTGCGAAGGCCTGCAGCAGCTGCCGCCCGCGCAGTGGGGCGACCTGCTCTACCCGCTGCTGGGCAGCGCCTGCGGCATCACGGTCCAGCGCGCCGTCGACGAGGTGACCTTCCGCACGCTGGCGCCTGACGAGGCCGCGTTGCTGGCGTTGCCCGATGCGCATCCGTGCGCGGTCGTTACCCGCCACGCCTTTGACCTGGCCGGCCACTGCATCGAATACCGGCTGACGCGCGGCGACGCCTTTGCCTTTCGCTATACCGCGGACGTCCGCTGACGTCCGCGCACGTCCGCCAGCGACTGACCCAGGGAGACAGACCCATGCACGCACGCCATGCGCTCACCGCCACGGTCGCGGCCATGATCGCCACCACCACGCTGGCGCAGGCCGCAGACAATGCCGCAACCTGGCCGGCACGCCCCATCACCATCGTGGTGACGTACCCGCCGGGCGGCGGCGCGGACCTGATGGCGCGGTTGATCGCGCCGGGCCTCGGGCGCGAGCTGGGGCAGACCGTGGTGGTCGAGAACCGGCCCGGCGCCGGCGGGCAGATCGGCGCGGCCTATGTCGCCAAGGCGGCGCCGGACGGCTACACCGTGATGGTCGATGCCTCGTCCTATGCCGTGAATCCCAGCCTCTATCCGCGCCTGCCCTACGATCCGGACAAGGCCTTCCGGCCGGTCGGCGTGCTGGCGCGTTACCCCAATGTGCTGGTGGCGACAGCAGGCTTTGCCGCGGGCAAGGTCGGCGACGTCGTGGCCATGGCCAGGCAGAAGCCGGGCGCCATCGCCTTTGCCTCGTCGGGCAATGGCTCGGCGCAGCATCTGGCCGGCGCGCTGTTCGAGCAGCGCGCGGGCGTCGACCTGCTGCACGTGCCCTACAAGGGCGGCGGCCCGGCCATGACCGATGTCATCGCCGGCCAGGTGCCGCTGTTCTTTGCCAACGTGGCCTCGAGCCTGCAGCACATCCAGGCCGGCAAGCTCAAGCCGCTGGCGGTGACCAGCCGCGCGCGCACCCCGGCGCTGCCAGCCGTGCCGACCATGCAGGAAGCCGGCGTGGCCAGCTACGAGGTGTATGAATGGAACGCGGCCTTTATCCCCGCCGCGACCCCGGACGCGATCGCGGCCAGGCTCTCCACCGCGCTGCAGAAGGTCATGGCCAGCGCCGAGATCCGGCAACGCGTGGCCGAGCTCGGCGGCGAGGTGGTGGCGGCGCCTCCGGCCGAGGCGCGGCAGTTCATCGACGCACAGGCGCGGCTATGGGCCAGGGTCATCCGCGACGGCAACATCAGGCCCGAATAACACCACCCGTATTCGCCCGGCCATCCCGCGGCCCACTAACGCAAACCCAGGAGACAAGCATGACCGCAGCCAATCCCTTTCGCCGCCAACTGCTCAAGGCCAGCGCCGCGTTGGGCGCGTGCGCGCTGGCACCTACGCTTGCTCGCGCGCAGGCCTGGCCGGCCAAGCCGATCCGGCTGGTGGTGCCGTTCGCGCCGGGCGGCAGCTCGGAGATCGTCGCGCGCTCGACCGCGGCGGAGCTGACCAAGCTGCTCGGCGTGTCGGTGTTCGTGGAGAACAAGCCAGGCGCCGCCGGCAATATCGCCATGGGCGAAGTCGCGCGCGCGGATGACAACCACACGCTGATCCTCGGCCATATCGGCACGCTGGCGGTCAATCCCTTCATCTTCCCCAAGCTGCCGTACGACCCGGTCAAGGACTTCCGCGCGATCTCGCTGCTGTCCAAGGTGCCGAGCCTGTATGTGGTCCATCCCGACCTGCCTGCGAAGAACCTGAAGGAATTCGTCGCGCTCGCCAAGAGCAAGCCCGGCAAGCTCAACTATGGTTCGGCCGGCAACGGCAGTGCCGGCCACCTGGCCTTCGAATACCTGAAGGCCGCCACCGGCACCTTCATCACCCACGTGCCGTACCGCGGCAGCGGCCCGCAGATCACCGACCTGCTGTCCGGCCGGCTGGATGCCGCCGCGGTTGGTGCGCCGGCCATCCTGCAGTTCATCAAGGCGGGCAAGGTGCGCTGCATCGCCACCGGCACCACCCAGCGCATTGCGCAGCTGCCTGACGTGCCGACGGTGGCGGAGCAGGGCTATCCCGGCTTCGAGATGACGCAGTGGTACGGCCTGCTGGCGCCGGCATCGCTGCCCCAGGCGGCCGCCGACAAGCTCGCGGATGCCACCATGAAGGCCGTGAAGAGCCAGACTTCGGTCGAGCGCCTGAGCGCTGACGCGGCCATCGTGGTGGGCGGCACGCCGGCGGAATTCTCGCGCTTCATCGCGCAAGAACAGCAGCGCTGGAAGCCGATCATTGCGCGGGCCAGCATCAAGCCGGACTGATCGCATCGGGCCGCGCCGCCGCGCGGCTCACGGCTTCTCCTGCCACACCGCAATGCTGCCCGGCTTGCCGGCACCGCCATCCAGCCCGATTTCCACGCGGGTCAGGTCTTCGCCAACCAGCAGCTCGCCGGCGTAGGTCTTGCGCACGCGCTCGATGATCTGCCCGACCGTGGCATCGCCGTTCAGGCCGATGTGGCTGAACACGGCCAGTTTGGGCGCCGCGGCCTGGAACACCCGGGCGGCATCCTCGGGCGAAGACAGGTGGTCGTAGATGGCGCGGTACGCCGGGTTGGAAGCCAGCAGCGCGTCCGGGATCAGCGTGACGCAATGCACCAGCACGTCCGCGTTCCTGGCCTGCGCCACCACGGCGGGGCTGAAGCGGGTATCGCCCGACAGCACCACCACGCGGCCGCGATAGTCGATGCGGTAGCCATACGAGGGGCGGATATTGTCGCCGTGGTCGTTCTCGAACGCCGTCACGCGCACGCCGTCCTTCTCGTAGACGACGCCGGGCGCCACGTCATGCGCAGCGATGGTGATGCCGGCGAGCGCGCTGCCCTCGTCCTTGTGCCGGATCGCGATGTCGGCGGCAAAGGCCTGGCGCAGGCCGTCTGCCAGCGCGCGCGTGCCCGCCGGGCCGTACAGCGCCATGGGCTGGTCGCGGCGGCCGTAGGGCGGGCGCAGCCAGCCGGTCAGCCACAGGTCGGGCAGGCCCACCAGGTGATCGGAATGGAAGTGGGTGAGGAAATGCGCATCGATGCTGCCCAGCGGAATCCGCAACTGCCACAGGCGCACCGATACGTTGCGGCCGAAATCAAAGACCAGCTTCTGGCCACCGGCTTCCACCAGCGTGCTGTAGCCGGCGCGGGTGGGCGACGGCACCGGCGTGCCGGTGCCAAGCAGCGTCACGCGGAAATGGTCGGCGCGGTCGGCGCTGGTTGCGCCGCCGGGGTTGGCGGTGGGGGCCGGCGCGGCGGCCGCGAGCGCCGCGGCGCAGGTCAGCACGATGCCGGTCAGCATCGACAGCAAGCGGGATGGTTTCATCGTTCTACCTCTTGGAAAAATGCTGCAACGGCTCAGAAGATCTGCTTGATGCCCAGCATGACGCCGGCCTGGTTGCCGCCCGGCGCGGCATTGCCGCCCGGGCTGCCGCCGCTGACCGACAGCGCCGACTGGCCGCGATTGTCGATATAGCCGGCGGTGGCATAGACGGAAGTCCGCTTCGAGAACGCATAGGTGCCGCGGATCGCGCCGAGCCAGGCGCCGTTGGCGCTGTGCCGGTAGTTCAGGTAATAGATTTCGCCGGCAAGGTTGAACGCCGGCGTGATGTCATGGGACACCCCCGCGAACCACAGGTCGCTGCGCGGGGTGGCGCTCGCCTGGTTGTTGCGCGACAGCAGGCCCAGGCCCAGCTTGGTCCGCTGCAGCAGCAGGTAGCCGCCCAGCGAGAAGCGGTCGTCTTTCAGGCTGCTGCGGGTCAGGCCGGCAAAGGCGCCGGGGCCGCCGCGCAGCGAATCGTAGGCCGCGCTCACGCCCCACCAGTCGGTCTCGTACATCAGCATGGCGGACCATTCGCGGCAGGCGCGCGCGTCCGCCGGGTTCTCGCCGGCGCAGTTGGTGCCGGCCGGTCCGGGGCCGGCATTGACGGCATCGCGGCCCAGGCTGTACGTCGCGCCGACAGTGACGCCGCCGAACTTGCCCTTGTACGACACCGCGTTGTCGGCGCGCGTGTTGGGGATATAGCTGTCGATCGAGCCCACGCCATAGACGTTGGAGGTCAGGATGTCGGTATCCAGCCTGGCCCAGAACAGCATGGTGTACTGGCGCCCCAGCCCGACCTGCCCCCACGGACCGCTCAGCCCGACGAAGGCCTGCCGCCCGAACAGGCGCGCGCCCTGGTTCGACACCCCGGAATCCGGCGCAAACCCCGATTCCAGCACGAACACCCCCTTCAACCCGTTGCCGAGATCCTCAGTGCCGCGCAAGCCCCAGCGCGACGGCACGGTCGCCGCCAGCGAGGGCTGTCGCACCACGGTATTGCCGGCCGCGCCGACGTGGTTCAGGAATTCCACGCCTGTATCGATGACGCCGTAGAGCGTCACGGACTGCGCTGCCGCCGCCAGCGGCATGGCCGCGAGGATTGCGGCCGTCACCAGGGTCGCAATGATGCGGAATTTCATGTTGTCTCCTCCTCGATTTGCCCGATCGTCGTATGTTCATATTTGAACATCTGTTTCTTTATTGAACCGACTGGCGCGAATCATAGCGCTGCGGGCAAGGCAGGCCGAGTGGGGAAACTACCGATCGAGGCGGACACGGCAACTCAGGTGCGCTGCCGCGAAGGGACGCGCGATACGGGGGTCGACGGCAAGCGGCGCTGCGCGCAAGCCGATCCCGCTACACGCACCATTTACAAATGGCCCGACGTTCGTGCGCCCCGGCATCGCGCCGCAACGGTGGCCCGGAACCTGCAAGGGCTTGCTGCCCCGATTCACCATTCAGGAGCCAGCCATGAGCATCTTCAAGGACATCCTCAACAAGCTGCTGGGGAAGGACAAGCCCGCCGCCACCACCTCTGCGACGACCACTGCGTCCACCCCACCGCCCGCTGCCTCGCCGACTTCCGCAGGCGCGCCGGCCGGCACTGCGCCAGCGTCCGGCACCGGCGCGGCGCCCGCTGGCAACGTCCAGGGCACGACGGGCACGCCGGCCGGGGCGCAAGCGGCGCCGCTGTCGGGCGTCGATATCGAGGCCATCATGGACCGGAAGGTGACGGAGAGCGGGCAGACGCTGAACTGGCGCACGTCCATCGTCGATACGATGAAGGCGCTGGGCATCGACAGCAGCCTGGAGCACCGCAAGGAACTCGCGCGCGAACTCCACTACGACGGCGACATGAACGACTCCGCGGCGATGAACGTCTGGCTGCACAAGCGCCTGATGCAGGAACTGGCGGCCAACGGCGGCAAGCTGCCGAAGGAATTGTCCTGAGGGAAATGCGTAAAAGACTGGTGCGGTGAAAGGCCGCGCCGCGCCGGCGGCGCGGCGTCTCAGCCGGCGATGCCGGCCCAGCGCAGGTGCCGGGCCCAGTCGCCTTCGCTGATCACGCCGGACACGCCCTGGCGCTGGCCGTCGGCGCGGTAGAAGTAAGTGCGCGGCATCTCGCCCATCCAGTCCGGGTCGACCGCATAGCGCAGCCGTTCCTGCGGCTCGTGCCCGAACACCCATGCATGGTTCGTCAGCTTCACGCGATCGAGCACCTGTTGCACCTGCGGCAAGGCTTCGGCGCTGTCCGTCGCCAGCGTAACGACGCGCAACCCGGGATGCTTCGCACGCAGCTTGCCGAGCGCGTCGAAGTTGCGCTTGCAATAGACGCAATCCAGCGACCACACCACCAGCACGAAGGGCTTGCCGCGCTGGCTGGCGGCAATGCGCGACGCGTTGGCGGAATCGAACACGGCCACCCGGTCGGCAGCATTGGCGGTGCCGACCATCAGCGCGCAGGTGGCGGCGGCAGCAACGGCGGCAGCGAGCAGTTGGCGGCGCGATCGCATCATGCGCCCTCCTCGCCCAGCGCGAAGACCTGGAAGCCTTCTGCCTCCGTGCGCCACAGCACGTAGGCGCGGCCGGCGTGCTGCAGCAGGTGCGGCTGGTCGGAGTCGCGCCCGGTACCGGCCAGCTTGCGCGTCTGCCAGGTCTTGCCGCCGTCTTTCGACAGCATCGCCGACAAACGCGTCTGCTGGCCGTCGAACGATTTCCACACCACCGCGATGTCGTTGTCGTTCAGCGCGACGATATCGGCATGCTGCGCGCGCGCATCATCGAGCGGGCGTTGCGCCTGCAGCTTGCCATCACGCCAGCGCCCCACCGACACCGTCGGCTTGCCGGCGCGCACGCTGAACCACACCATGTGCACCGTGCCGTCGGGCGCCACCGAAGCGCCGGGGCCGTGGTGCGGGCAGGCGTCGATGCGCCAGTCGTCGAAGGTGGCGCGCTGCATCGGCGTGGCCTTGCCGTCCGCACCCAGCAGCGCCAGCGCATGGTCGCGCGCGTCGGGCGGGAACACATGGCGCCACAGCGCCAGCATCTTGCC
This sequence comes from Cupriavidus taiwanensis, assembly GCF_900249755.1. Classification (NCBI taxonomy): domain Bacteria; kingdom Pseudomonadati; phylum Pseudomonadota; class Betaproteobacteria; order Burkholderiales; family Burkholderiaceae; genus Cupriavidus; species Cupriavidus taiwanensis. The sequence goes on along the minus strand of NZ_LT976854.1, from coordinate 194,947 downwards.
GTCCGGCGTGGGCGTCAGCGCGATGCGGCAGCATTCGCACGACTGGTCGGCGATCTTGTAGTCGCCCCGGAAGGTCTTGCCGTGATCGGCCGACACGGCGTAGTAGATCGCGGCGCCGGCATACGGCTGCCGGCGCGCCTCCGCGGCGGCCACGTCGCGCTTGTCGATCCAGCTGACGAAGACGCGTCCGGCCGGGTCCACCGCGAGGGCGTCGAAGCGGTGCGCGATCTGGTCGCGGTTGGCATGCACCGTCAGCGGCTCGGCAAAGGTCTGGCCGCCGTCGGTGGAGCGTGCAAAGCGGATAAAGCCGGTCCACGGCTTGGGCAACGGCTGGGTCCAGGTGATGTAGATCTCGCCATCGCGCCCCGTGGCCACCTTGGGCCGGCTTTCGTGATCGGCGGCGACCGGCTCCGGCGTGGCATTGACATGCCGCGCTTCGCTAAAGCTGCGACCGTAGTCCCTCGACGAACGCACCGCGACATGCGGGCCGTCCTTGTAGGCGATCCACAGCTTGCCGTCGCGGTCGAAGGCGGCGCCGGTACCCAGTTCGCTCGTTTTCGCCTTGGCCTGGCCAGCCTGGCCACCGTGGCCGCTGTGATCGCCGTGCGTTTGCGCGCTCGCGGCCAGTGCGGCACAGGCCATCACCAGCCCGGCTACGAGCGGGCGGAAACCGTGGCGAACGCCTTGGATGGTGGGGATCAGCGTGTTCACGTGCTCAGAAGGAAAGTTTCGCCTCGGCATAGAACGTCCGCCCCGGATACGGGTGGTAGACGTAATAGCGCTGGTCGGTGAGGTTGTCGATGCCAAGCCCGAGCCGCACATTGCGCGCGGGCTTGTAGGTCACCTTGACGTCGAAGGTCAGGAAGCTGCTGGTGCCGCCAAAGGTGTCGGGGTTGGTGTCCGAATTGTCGAGCGTATTGTACTGTCGGCCCGAATAGGTCATCGCCAGCGTGCCCGCCCATGCCGGCGTGAAGCGATACGTCCCCACCACGTTGGCGCGCCACTTCGGGATGCGGTAGAAATACTTGCCCACCGAAGCCGGGTTGTTGGCGTTCTCCAGCGTCTTCGAATGGTTGTAGGCGCCGCTGGCCGACAGGTCGAAGCCGCTCACCAGCACGTCGCGCCCGTCATAGGCCAGCTCGATGCCGCGCGTGCGCACCCGGTCGACGTTCTGGAAGCTGGTGACGGTGGGGAATACCGTGGTGTTGGTCTGGCTGACCAGCGCATCGCGGATATCGTCCTCGTACAGCGATACCCGGAAGCTCGATGCCTCCACCGTGCGCTCGAAGGTCAGGTCCTTCGAGAACGATCGTTCCGGCCGCAGGTTGGGGTCGTTGTTGATCAGCGCGGTGCCGGTGATGCGGCCCTGGAACAGCTCGCTGACGGTCGGGTAGCGATACGCCTGGCCCAGCGACAGCCGGCCCAGCCAGTCCTGCCCGAAGGCCTTCTCCAGCGCCAGCTTGGGCGACCAGTTGGATTCGCTCCTCACCGGATAGCCGATATCCACGCCGGGCTGGCTGCGGCTGCCGTCATAGGCGCGCCAGTGCTCGTAGCGCACGCCGGGGATCAGCTTCCAGTCCTCGGCGAAGTACCAGGCGTCCTGCGCATAGAGCGCCTGGGTCTCGGTCTTGCCGCTAAAGGCGTTGTTGAACGCGGTGATGGTGGCCGCGCGCCAGTCCGAGGTGTTGTAGGTGGTGTTGCTCAGCCGGTAGTTGTCATAGTGGTAGCCGAAGGTGACCCAGTGCCCGCCCTGCAGCTGCTGCGGGCGGTAGTCGGCCTTCAGGTCGAGCGTGCGCCAGCCGGTGCCGTCGCCATATGTCACCGTGCCCGGTCCGTTGCCGACGGTGCTGGCGCTGCGGCTTACATCCTTGCTGACATCGAACAGCGACGCCACCCCGGAAAAATTCCAGCCGCTCTGGTTGCGCGTGCGCAGCGACAGCCCGTAGAGCCAGCGCGCGTCCTCGCCATTGCCCGGCGCGAACGCGTTGGCGGGAATCACGTACTGGTTGCCGCCGATATTCACCGGGCCGCCCGACACCACGTTGCCGCTGGCATCGCGCAGGTAGCTGCCGGTGGCGTTGGAGCGGTCCTGCTGCCAGTATGCGGCGGTGAACTGCGCCTGCAGCGTGCTGGTGATGTCGTAGCCCAGCTTGAGCTTGAGCTGGTCCTGCACCGTGTGCGTGACGCCCTCGCTGTTCACGCCCATCACCACGCGGTCGCGCCCGCTCTGGTCCTGGTCGAAATACGCGCCCGAGACCGGCGTGTCCGCCGCGCCAGCGGGCCGCGTCGAGCGCGACGCGGTATAGAAGCTCAGCGGCTGGCTCTTGCTGTCCTGCCGGTCCACGCTGACCAGCCACGAGAACGCGCCGGCGCGGTCGCCCACATAGGCGTTGGCATGCACCCCGTTGAAGTTGTCGTGGGTGCCATACAGGCCGAAGCGCTGCGTGAACATCTGCACGCTGGCATCGCCTTCGAACTTCTCCGGCGTGCGCGTGGTGATCAGCACCGTCGCACCCAGAGAATTGCCGGGATACAGCGCCGAATACGGGCCGTACAGCACGTCCATGCGCTCGATCTCGGCGGCATTGACCAGCGACCAGCGCGGCGGGAAGCTGAAGTCCGAGCCCAGCAGGTTGGACAGCAGCAGGCCGTCGGCATAGACCAGCCCGCGCGCCGACTGGCGCGAACTGGTGCTGCGCACCGAGATGATCGAGTTCATATCGCCGATAAAGCGCTTGCGCACGGCGAGGTTGGGCGCGTACTTGAGCGCGTCTTCGGTATTGACCACATTGAAGTCGGCCATGCGCGTGCTGGTGATGCCATAGGCCGGCGCCGGGGTGTTGGGCGGGATCGCCGGCGTCTCGCCGCGCTCGGGGCGGGCCGATACCACCACCTCCTGCAGCGGCGCGGGCGCCTCCACCGCCTGCGCGGCGGCCACGGCGGGGCCCATCAGCGCTGCCGAAACGGCCAGCGCAATGCGATTTTTCTTCACTGGAAACCTTGTTGTCGTCTTTTTGTGGCTCGCCTTGCCTGTGCAGCAGCAGGCGCCCTCCCTGGGAGCGAGCGCTGACATTTTATGGGGCCTGGCGCAGCCAGCCGATGCGACATAGCGACGCGGCCAGCCGACCTATTCGCCGACCCTATTCGCGTTAACCCGCATATCCAACGCCGGTCCTTGTCACTACATTGCCCCGACTGGCGTCAAGCCAGCGTGATGCAGGGAGAGACTGTCGCGGCGCCCGCCGCCGGACAGCGCCGAAGGAGCAACCGCCCCGGAAACTCTCAGGCAAAAGGACCGGCATCACCCGTCAGTGCACTCTGAAGAATGCCGGACGCTATCGTCCGCCGGCATACCGAAGGAGCAAGCGCGCCCCGCCCTCGCGGCCGGGTGTCGTGAATCTCTCAGGTCCAGAACAGAGGGGGCGTCCGCCACGCATAGTGCGCGCGGGCTCCCACCCCGGACGTTCCTGGAACCTGCAGATCATGAAATCAATCGCTGTCATCGGCGGTGGCATCACGGGTGTCACCACGGCCTACGCGCTGGCGCGGCGCGGATTCTCCGTCACGCTGTTCGAACGGCACCGCTATGCCGCCATGGAGACCTCGTTCGCCAACGGCGGCCAGTTGTCGGCCTCCAACGCCGAGGTCTGGACCCACTGGTCGACCATCGTCAAGGGCATGAAGTGGATGCTGCGCAACGACGCCCCGCTGCTGGTCAATCCCCGGCCGGGCTGGCACAAGCTGTCGTGGTTCGCCGAATTCATCGCCGCGATCCCCCACTACCGCCGCAACACCATCGAGACCGCGCGCCTGGCCATCGCGGCGCGCGAGCACCTGTTTGCCTGGGCCGCGCAGGAAGGCATTGATTTCGACCTGAAGAAAAAGGGCATTCTCCATATCTACCGCGACAAGGCCGGCTTCGAGCATGCCGGCCGGGTCTCCGCGCTGCTGGCGCAGGGCGGGCTGGAGCGGCGCGCCGTAACGCCCGGGGAGATGCGAGCGATCGAGCCGACGCTGGCGGGCACTTACTACGGCGGTTACTTTACCGAGAGCGATTCCACCGGCGACATCCACAAGTTCACCAGCGGCCTGGCGGCAGCCATCGATCGGCTTGGCGTGCGCTGCCTGTACGGCCAGGACGTTCGGGCAGTGAAGACCGACGGCAGGCGCGCCACCGTCACCGTGCAGGACGGCGCCGACACGGCCACCTCCACCTTCGACGGCGCCGTGATCTGCGCCGGCACCGCCAGCCGCGCGCTCGCCGCCGGGCTGGGCGACCGCGTCAACATCTATCCGGTCAAGGGCTATTCGATCACGGTCAACCTGACCGACGCAGCCAGCCGCGCCGCCGCACCGGTGGTCAGCCTGCTAGACGACGAAACCAAGCTGGTCACCAGCCGCCTGGGCGACGACCGCTTCCGCGTGGCCGGCACCGCCGAATTCAACGGCACCAACCGTGACATCCGCGCCGACCGCATCCGCCCGCTGGTGGAATGGGTGCAGCAATGCTTCCCTGGTGTCAGCACGCGCAGCGTGGTGCCATGGGCCGGGCTGCGGCCGATGATGCCCGATATGCTGCCGCGCGTGGGGCGCGGGCGGGCGGCCTGCATCTTCTACAACACCGGGCACGGGCATTTGGGGTGGACCTTGTCGGCGGTGACGGCGGACATGGTGGCGGGGGTTGTGGACCAGGCAATGGGGAGTGTGCCGGCGATCGTGCCGGGCGCGGTTTTGGCGCCGGTGCGCGCCTGAGGCTGCGGAGGTAAGAGGCTTAGCACGCAAACGCATTTTCAAGAGTCAGCGATTTCTGAATCCGTTGTTCGGACTCAAACTTCGCGCGCCCCTGGAAATGCGACAGTTCTCATCGATTCCCCGGTAGCTACAGGAAATACTGGTGGCGTCATCGGAACCACCGATGATCGGGTGTGGAAAGCCCGGATGTGTACGGTGGACAGGTGCTGCGCTTGTAGCGGGCAACGCCTGTGTGTTCGCACGAACCAAGCCGGCTCCCTGGCGGGCCGGGCGAGGCAGCCGCAAGGCTGACCGGTTCCCCACCGTCGACCGGTCTTTCCACCCTCGCCGTCTGGCCCGCCGCCCTCATGTGGAAATGAGTGGCGCGCTTTTACTAGTGGGGAATCTATGGCAATGATCGATGAAATCACCAACGAATGTCTTCAGCAGGTTCGCGCCGGAATTGAAGGGGTCCTCGTACTGCTGGACCATGAAAGCGAACGCTCGGAGGGCTGCTTTAGTGCGCTTTGCCTGCTTGGTATGGTGAAGACGCAGCTTGATGGGCTGATGGTGGAGCGGGAGCGGCTGCAATAGCGGCTGGGGGGTGTGATGGCGGGTCTGTGCTGTCACACCTTGTATTGAGGAATTCAGTACCGATAAGAGTGTAGTGGGGCCATAAGCAACTGCTTTCTGAGAACGATGGAAAACTTCAACATCCCACAGGCGTACCATACTCGAGAACAGGCCCTGGTCAAGCATTCGCTGCTCCAATCCTATCTCGAGAAGCTGATGTTGATCATGGGGGCTGCATCACAGAGCCGTTCGGGAGTGGAACTGTGTTACGTGGACTGCTTCGCGGGCCCCTGGCAAGACGAGTCTGAAGCAATGGAGTCCACCTCGATTGCGATCTCGCTGCGTACACTGGCAGCCTGCCGGCTGAAGCTTGAGAAGCACGGGTATCGTGTAAAAATGCGGGCCTTGTATATCGAACAAGATGCAAGTGCTTACGCAAGGCTCGAACGATATCTGAACAAAAGTACTCCCCGCACCATCAAGTCTTCCTGCTTAAAGGGAGACTTTGTGCAGTTGAGAGCCGATATCCTTCGATGGGTCGGTAATGGCCCGTTCTGTTTTTTCTTCGTCGACCCAAAGGGCTGGACAGAGGTTGGGGTTTCCACGTTGGAACCCCTTTTGCGCCGACCCAAGTCAGAGTTCCTGATCAACCTCATGTACGACTTCGTGAATCGGACGATGTCGATCGGCGATCGAAAGGCCGACATGGCAGAGCTGCTAGGTGAGCCGCTTGACCTGGAAGGGTTGAGTCCGAAGGAGCGGGAGAGCCGAATCGTTCAGACTTACCGTCGCAATCTCAAGTTGCGTCTTCCGTCTTCGAATCCCCGCTTTCCGCCGCGTGCCGCTCATGTACAGGTGCTGGACCCGCAGAAGAACAGGACCAAGTATCACTTGGTCTACCTCACTTCGCACCCTAGGGGTGTTATTGAGTTCAAGTTGATTTCGGAGCCAGTCGAAAAGCTGCAACAGATGGTGCGCGCCAGGAATAAGGCCTCAAGGAAGCAGGAAATCACGGGAACGGGCGATCTGTTTGGGGCGGAGAGCTTTTTTAATTCTGATGCCGGGCATGCCGGTGCAGCCGAGGTTGATCGCTTTTGGCACACCTATCTTAAGAAGGGTCCAAAGACGATCGACACTCATGCATTTGCGACAATTCTTGAAGACACGGACTGGTTTGAAAGTGACCTGGACGAATCGCTCATGCGTCTGATCAAAGCAGGCAAAGTCACGAATCTCTCCGCAGACGCGACGCGGCGCACGAGGCATCCACTTCACTACGCTGGACAAGGAGAGACACTGAAGTGGACCGGACCGGATTGAATATCAGGCGGCGAGCCAACGATGTCGGGCTCGCCGCCGACGCACAGCGTGTTGGCTTACCTGAATGAAGTCTTGGGAAACTGATCCCAGTGCCGCCCGAGAAGCACCCGCCCAGTTTTCCCTTTTCCCACCGCAGCCACAGGCACTTCGGAGTGATCCTGCCGGAAAACTCTTATTGGCGTATTTTTTCGCAATACCTCTGAGACGTATTCCAACGGGGCCCAGTGACCCCACTGTTTAAAGTGGAAAGGTACTTTTGCTGCGAAACACTGACGCTGAATATCTGCGGGCCACTGAGGGTCCATCGGTCTTGAGCGAGCGCCGGATTCCCCTCCAGCTATGACCCAGTCGACGCGGTTGCCCAGTTGGTTTGGGCGCAGAAACTCTGACAGGTCAATAGCAGAGAGTAACGGCTCGCAGGAAAGGAAGCGCACTGACGGCGATGAGAACTGGAGCAGGTGCTTGATCCTCTTGTTTGCGGAGGCTTGGTTCTCTACGGTCGCTCCAAGCCAGACATTCCGAGGAAACTCATAGCCTTTAGGAAGCTGCTTGCGCACCAGATGAATACGCTTGGTCAGGAGCAGCCAGTCAAGATTGGGGGTTTCTGCAATCAGATCTAGCAACCGGAGGCGTGGCTCCTTGAGGTCGTCCCGATTCTCAAAAACGTCTGCCATGGACGCGCAAAACACTCGCCGGCGTACCCCATCTTTTGCGGCGTCGCGATTCCAACGCAACGGGTCCTTCCAGTGAGACTCACTGAAGAACCGCCTTGGAGTTTCGGGACCCCAAAGTCCTTCTCCCAGCCGCTTTGCCCAGGTCTCTGCATAGCAGTTATCGCAGGCCGGCGACACCTTGACGCAACCCCACCAGGGATTGAACGTGTGATGTGTCCATTCGATGCGCGAATCTTTGCCCATTGCTGATGACATGCTCAGGTTAGCGCGACATTCTATCGGCACCGGACAAGGTTACAGTTGGAGCGGATGGAAAGCTCGCAGAACGTATCGTCGACTTCGTAGCGTTTCCGCCAGCCTGCTCTGCGAACGGCGCGTCGGGTGCCTTGCGCGGAAGACGTAGTTTACGTTGAAAAACGAGCACTGTATATGCATACAGTGCTACAGATTGCGCCGAGACGCGAGCGAGGCCGATTCCGCTGGCAAGAGGCACCCTCACCCCTCGTTCAGCCGGTATCAGTCCGATACGAACCTCCCCCTACTCCGCCGTTGCCCCCGAAGCCTTCACCGCCTTTCCCCACTGTTCACGCTCGCTGCGCATGAAGGCATCGAAGGCCGCCGGGCCCAGCACGCCCGGCCGGCCGCCCAGTTGCTGCAGCCGCTGGCCGAATTCCTTGCGCGCCAGGATGGTGGCCACCGCCTGGTGGACCGCGTCGATCACCGCCTGCGGCGTGCCGGCGCGCGCCACCAGCCCGAACCATCCCGTCACCACGAAGTCGTCCACCCCCGCCTGCGCCATGGTCGGCACCTGCGGCAGCGCTGCGACGCGCTCGGCGCCGGTCACGGCCAGGGCCCTGACGGTACCCGCGCGCAACTGGCCCTCCGCCGACGGCAGGTTGTCGAACATGAATGCCACCTCGCCGGACATCACCGCCGCCAGGCCCAGATTGGCTCCCTTGTACGGCACGTGCAGGGCCTCGATGCCGGTGCGCAGCTTGAACAGCTCGCCCGACAGATGCGTGGTCTGGCCGATGCCGGATGAGCTGAAGGCCAGCCCTCCCGGGCGTGCGGTGGCCAGCCGCTTCAGGTCCGCGACGCTGCGCGCTGGCGAGTCGGCCTTGACCACCAGCACGTTGGAAAACACCAGCACGTCGGCAATGCCTGCCATGTCGGCGGGCGTATACGGCAGCTTCGGGTACAGGCTGTAGTTGATGGCGTTGACACCGGTGTTGCCCATCATCAGCGTGTAGCCGTCCGCCGGCGCGCGCAGCAGCGCCTGTGCGCCGACGATGCCCCCGCCGCCGGGCCGGTTCTCGACCAGTACCGGCTGCCCCCAGCCGGCGGCCAGTTCCTTGGCCAGCAGCCGCGCGGTGATGTCGCCGCTGCCGCCGGGCGGCCCGGGCACGATCAGGGTGACCGGGCGCTCGGGGTAGCCGGCGGCGTGCGCCACCACACTGCCCGCCAGCGCCAGCAAGGCGACGGCCATCACGCGCAGCCAGCCAGGGCGGGCCGTGCTTCCTTCACGGTTTGCATCCATTGCGATCTCCTCTGGCGGTGTCGCCGCGTGTCACTGCCGCACCAGCGGGCAGCCCGATTGCGCCAGCGGCTTGAAGGCCTTGTCGCCGGGAATGGTGGCGATCAGCTTGTAGTAGTCCCACGGGTATTTCGATTCGGAGGGGCGCTTTACCTCGAACAGGTACATGTCGTGCACCATCAGCCCGTCGTCGCGGATGCGGCCGTTCTTCGTGTAAAAGTCCACCACCGGCAGTTCGCGCATCTTGCGCATCACCGCGGCGGCATCGGTCGAACCGGCGGCTTTCACTGCCTTCAGGTAGTGCTGCACGGACGAATAGACCGCGGCCTGGCTCATGTTGGGCATGGCCCTGACCTTGTCGAAATAGCGCCGCGAAAAAGCCCTGGTCTCGGCGTTCATGTCCCAGTAGAACGCTTCGGACAGGACCATGCCCTGCGCGGTCTGCAGGCCGATCGCATGGACATCGTTGATATACATCAGCAGGCTGGCGAGCTGCTGCCTGCCGCCGGCGCGCACGCCGAACTCGCGCGCCGACTTGATCACGTTGACAAGGTCGCCGCCAAAGCTGGCCAGACCGATCACGCCAGCATCGCTGCCTTGCGCGCGCACCACCGCGGACGAGAAATCGGAGGCGCCCAAGGGATGGCGCACCTCGCCGGCGACGCTGCCGCCTTCCTGCGCCAGCGCGGTCCGTGCCGCGTTGACGATGTCATGGCCGCCGGCGTAGTCGGCGGTGATGAAGTACCAGCGCTTGCCGCCATTCCTGGCCACCGTGCGCGCGACCGAGTTGGCCAGCGCATAGGAATCGTAGGCATAGTGCACCGAGGTCGCCGAGCACAGGTCGCCGGTCAGCCGGTCAGATGCCGGGCCGCTGAGCACCAGCACCTTGCCCTTCTCGCGGGCGACGTTGAGCACCGCCAGCGCGGTGGATGAGCCCGTCACGTCATGGATGGCGTCGACCTTGCGGACGTCGAACCATTCCCGCGCCTTGCTGGCGGCGATGTCGGCGCGGCCCTGATGATCCGCCACCAGCAGTTCCACGTTGCGCCCGAGCACCTTGCCGCCAAAGTCGGCAATGGCAAGCTGCGCCGCCGTGGCGGAGCCCTTGCCGGAAATGTCCGCATAGACCCCGCTCATGTCCAGGATCAGGCCGATCTTGACGGTCTCGGCGGCGCGCGCCGGTTGCGCCGCCAGCACCAGCGCGGACCAGGCCGCGATGCGGGCGCACGCCGCCAACCACTTTGCGGCCAGGCGCCGCGCGCGTGCCAGGCTCTGCCATTGACGTTGCATAGCTGTCTCCTCGCCGTACGATGCGGCGTTGTCGAAGGTTGCGATGAGGGGAATGTTCTTGCGGTGCCGGCGTCGCTAGCCGCCCACCAGTCCGGTGTCGCGGATCATGGCGGTCCAGCGCTCGCGCTCTGCCTTCAGGAAGCTGGCATAGCCGGCGATGGTGCCGCCGGTTGGCGTGACGCCCAGCGCGACCATGCGCTCGCGCATCGCGGGTGCGCCGGTCGCTGCGGCTGCCGCCGCATGCAGGCGCTCGACCACCGGGACCGGTGTGCCCGCGGGCACGAACAGGCCATTCCAGATCGGCACGGCGTAGCCGGGAAAGCCCAGCTCCGCCACGGTCGGCACCTCCGGCATGCTGGCCGTGCGCTCGGCGCTGATGGTGGCCAGCACGCGCGCGCGGCCGTCCTGCACCAGCGGACGGGTGAACGGCACAGTCATCACGGCGACGTCGATGCGGCCTTCCAGCAGGTCGGCCAGCGCCGGGCTCTCGCCCTTGTAGGGCACGTGCACCATCGATACGCCGGCGCGCTTGCTCAGGTATTCGAGCGCGACATGGAGCGGACCAAGCATGCCGGTCGACATATAGGACACCGCCCGCGGCCGCTTGCGCGCCGCCGCGAGCAGGTCGTCGAGCGAGCGGTAGGGGCTGCCCGCCGCCACCGTCAGCACATAGTCGACATTGCAGAGGTAGGCGGCCGGCATCAGGTCCCGCACCGGGTCATACGGCAACGACGGCTGCGTATAGGCCAGCACGATATTGGTGCCCACGCCCCCGAGCAGGACGGAGTAGCCGTCGGCCGGACTCTTGGCCACGGCCGTAGCACCGATTGCGCCCGCCGCGCCGACGCGGTTTTCCACCACCACCGGCTGCGCCAGCGAGGCTTCCATGGCGCGGCCGAGCAGCCGGCCAAGCGTGTCGGTCGCGCCGCCGGGCGCGAACGGCACCACCAGCCGCACCGGGCGGACCGGATAGGCGCCGGCGCTAGCGGCCCGCGCCGACGCGGCGTGCCAGCCGAGCGGTGCCAGCAGCCCTGCCGACAGCCCGCGCAGCACGCTGCGCCGGCGCGCCGACATGCCGCTCTCCCGCCTGCGCTGCGGGTCGCCGGCGGCGCCCGCGTCGTCATCGCCACCTGCCGTGGCACGGTCTTGAACCTGTCCTTCTGCGTCCAGCACCTTCATGTCGTGTCTCCTCTCGTTGCGTGGCCCGCGCGCGGTTCGAATGCCGGCGTCGGAAAATCCCCTGCGCCTGGCCGGCTCAGAGCCGGACCGCGCTGACCGTAAGACCGCCGTCGATATGCAGCGTCTGTCCTGTCATGAACCCCGAGCGCGCATCCAGCAGAAAGGCGATCGCATGCGCGATCTCTTCCGGCGCGCCCACGCGCTGCAGCGGCACCGCCGCCATCAGCGCGCGCGTCTTGGGGTCATCCGGCGGACTGGCCGTGCGGAACAGTTCGGTGGCGATCGGCCCCGGCGCGATCACGTTGACGGTGATGCCGGATGCCGCCAGTTCCAGCGCCCAGGTCCGGCTCATGCCGATCACCGCGGCCTTGCTGGCGCTGTACGCCGTGCGATTCACCTTGCCCAGCGCCGCGCGCGACGACAGGTTGACGATGCGCCCGCTGCCCTGCGCGCGCATGCCCGGCAGCAGCACCTGCGCGCACACCAGCGCCGCATTGACGTTGATGCGCATCGCGTCGTCCATGTCCGCCAGCGAAGCGTCATCCACCGACGTGGTCGGTGCCATCGCCGCGTTGTTGACGAGCGCGTAGAACGGCCCCTGCGCCGCCAGCGCCGACACCAGCGCCCGCGTCTGCGCCAGGTCGTTCAGGTCGCAGCAATGGAAGGCCGGATCGTCGGCGAGATCCGCCGGCCGTGTCCGTGCCAGGCCGATGGCGTCATAGCCGTCCTCGCGCAGGCGCGCCAGCGTGGCGCGCCCGATGCCCTTGCTCGCGCCGGTGACCAGCACGCGTTGTCTTGTCGACATCGATACTCCCTTGTATTGAAAATTCCGGTGCGGTGCTAGCGCTGTGCGCCCAGCACCCTGCGTCCGATGATCAGCTTCTGGATTTCGGAAGCCCCTTCGTAGATGCGCATCGGGCGCACGTCGCGGAACAGCTGTTCGATCACGCAGCCCTGCGTGATCCCGAGCGCCCCGAACAACTGCACGGCGCTGTCCACCACGCGGAACGCGGCCTCGGTGCCGCCCAGCTTGGCCATCGCGGCCTCGCGGGTGATGGTGGCCTGGCGCACGTCGCGCAGCCACGCGGCGCGGTAGACCAGCAGCGCGGCGGCCTCCATGTCCAGCGCCATGTCGGCCACGCGCATGCGCACCGTGTCCATCTCGGCCATGGGCTTGCCGAACAGCGAGCGGCTGCCCATGCGCGCCACGGTCTCGTCCAGCGCGCGGCGCGCAATGCCGACCGCGGCGGCGCCGACCGACGAGCGGAAGATGTCCAGCACCGACATCGCCACCCTGAAGCCGTCGCCGGGCGCGCCCAGCAGGTGTGCCGCCGGGACTTCGCAATGGCGCAGGTGCAGCGTCGCCAGCGGGTGCGGCGCCACAATCTCCAGGCTGGTATCGATCACCAGGCCCGGGGTGCCGGCCTCGACCAGGAACGCCGACAGCCCCCTGGCGCCGGGCGCCTGTTCCGAGCGCGCCACGACCACGTAGTAATCGGCAATGCCACCGTTGGAGATATAAGTCTTGGCACCGTCCAGCACATAGACGTCGCCGCGCCGGGTAGCAGTGGTCGCGGTGGCGGCCACATCCGAGCCGCCCTCGGGCTCGGTCAGCGCGAACGCCGCGATCTGCCGGCCCAGCCGGCAGTCGTCGAGATAGCGCTCACGCAGCGCGGCGCTGCCATGCAGCCACAGCGGCGCGGCGCCGATGCCCTGCATCGAGAACACGAAGTCCGCCAGCGCCGAGCCGTACGACAAGGCCTCACGCACCATGCACGCCGAGCGCAGGTCCAGGCCGGGGCTGGCATCGCCCTGCTGCGTCGGCACCGCGTAGCGCAGCAGTCCGGCCTGGCCCAGTTCCGCCGCCAGGCGGCGGCATTGGTCCGGCAGCGGCAGCGTCTCCAGTTCGGGCGCGAGCGCGGCCTGGCGCTGCTGCCAGTGATCGAGCTCGCGGGCCAGCTCGGCATGGCGGGCGTCGAAAAAGGGAAGATCCCAGGGGCTCCATTTCAGCATCGTGCAGTCTCCTCGGCCGCCAGCATCTGCCGGGCCATCGCGCGCAGTTCGTTCTTGCGGACCTTTTCGCCGTTCGGGCTCGGGGTTACCGGAAAGGCTTCGAGCCGGAACACGCGCAGCGGCACCTTGAACACCGCCAGTTGCGCCTTGCACGCGGCCAGCACCTCGGCTTCGGCATGGATATCGCCGCTGCCGCCGACAACAAAGGCAACCGGCCGCGCGCTGCCGTGGGCCTCGACCGCGACCACCTGGCACGCGGCCGCGCCACTGGCGGCCAGCACCACCTCTTCGATCTCGAGCGGGTTGACCAGGTAGCCGCCGATGCGCAGCACATCCCCGATGCGCGACAGGTGCGTGAAGCCGCCGTCGTCGTTCAGCATGGCCAGATCGCCGGTACGCAGATAGCCGTCATCGGTAAAGGCGGCGGCGGTGGCCGCGGCGTCATCGAGATAGCCGAGCATGACGTCGGGCGTAAGCAGTTCGAGTTCGCCCGGTTCGCCGGGCGGCAGGCATACGCCGGTCTCCAGCGATCGCACCCGCACGCGCGCGGCCGGCGCCAGCGGCACGCCGCCCGATTGCTCGCGCCGCGCCAGCGGGGCTTGTGCCGGCTGGCTGGCGAACAGGGCCAGGGTCTCGCTCAGGCCATAGCACCCCCGCATGGCAATGCCGCGCTGCTGCGCGCGCTGGGGCAATTCGGTCAGCCCGGGGGTGAAATTGGCATGCCCGTACATGCGCAGCGCCTGCGGTTGCCAGCCCGGCCCGCCGGCGTCCAGCAGCTTGTCGAGCATGTCGTTGGTGCCAAACATATGCGTGATCCCGTCCGCCACCAGCAGGCGCGCGGTCTCGGCCGGCTCGAAGTTCTCGACCAGCGTCAGCGGCGCCTGTGCGGCCAGCGCGGTCATGGCGACGGTGTAGCCAAAGGCGCCGCAAAGCGGAATCGCCAGCAGCAGCTTCGCGCCGCTGCCTTGCATGGCCAGGGCCGCCGCCACATCGGCAGCATGCCGTGCCACCCGGCCTTGTCCGTGGACGATCAGCTTGGGCTGGCTGGTGGTGCCGGACGAGGACAGGATGATGCAGGCGTCGCCTGGCTCGCCCAAGGCAGCAGCATCCGGCGCTGTCCCGGCCAGGACATCGAGGCCGGCACACGCCAGCGTTGGCCAGGGGTGCGCGCTCGCGCCGCCGCTGGCCGATGGCGCGTGCGCCGGCGCCTGCGGCCATGGCACCGCCAGTTCAAGCGTGGCCAGGCTGTGCGGGTCCACGGCGGCCATCAGCGCGTCATAGTCCTTGCCCCGGTAGGCCGGCATGTAGACCAGCGCCTTGCAGCGGGCACGCCGGATAAAGTCGCCGGTTTCCTTTGCGCCGTAGCGCATGTTCAGGCTCATCACGCCAGCGCCGATGCGGGCGCAGGCAAAGGCGACGCCGAGCCAGTCCGGCACGTTCGGCAGCCACAGGCCGACCACGTCGCCGCGGCCGATGCCATGCCGGTGCAGGCCGCCGGCAATGCGCAACGCGCGCTCGCGCAGCGCACCGTACGTGACGGCGCGGCCCTCGAAGCGCAGTGCTACCGCATCGGCCGGCGCGGCGTCGAGCAGGTCGAACAGGGTACGTTCCGACATCATCGCGTCCCCGTTCACACCGTGCCCACCGGCGTCACCGGAGAGCCCACGGCGCCCGGCAGCCGCAGCGGCGGCGCCGTCAGCAGGAAGCGGTTGCGCCCGTTGGCACGCAGCCATTGCGCCAGCGGCGTCAGGTACCAGAGCTCGCCGAACGGCATGCCCAGCTTGAACAGGCACAGCTCATGCAGCGGCAGGAAGGCGCAGGGGCCCGCCTGCGGGCGCGCGGGGATGGCTTCCACGCCGTAGTTGTCGGCCACGATGGCAGCTATGCCGCTGTCGATGATCCACTGGTGCAGTTCCGGGTCGCGCCCGTCGAGCGCCGCGCCGAAGCGCTCGGCCATGTCCGGCTCGGGCTGGCGGTTGCGTCCCAGCAGCAGCTGCGCAAAGCCCGTATGCAGGCAAAGGATGTCGCCCGGCTCCACCGTCACGCCGTCGTCGCGCATGATCTGCGCCAGTTGCCGGTAGCCGACGCGGACATGGCCGTCGCCCAGGTGCGCGTGCAGGTCCACCATCACCGCGCGGCCCTGCACGCCATGCTCGGCAATCTTCTCGATGCCAAGCGCCAGCGCCCGCGACTGGCCGTCCAGCGCCGGATCATCGTCCGGTCCCTGCACGTCGACGCCGGCGCGGAAACCGTTGTAGTAGACCATCTCGCTGACGCCATCGCCGTCGGCATCGAAATGCCCGCCCACGTGCGCCAGCGCATCCCATTGGGTCGAGTACTGCAGGTACATGTGCACGTAGTCGTCGCACACCACGTCGGTAAGGTCCGCGTTCTCGCGCGCCAGCGCGAAGTTCATGCCCAGCCCCAGCGCGCGCGGCGTCGGCCTGATCACGGGCGGGTGGCGGCGCGGGTTCAGCGCATTGCCGCCGGGGAAGTCCAGCGGCAGGCTCAGGCAGAAGCGCAGCCCTTCCCTGACCTCGGCCGCGCCCTGCCTGACCTTCTCCGGCGTAATCAGGTTGAGGCGGCCGAGCTGGTCATCGGGCCCGAAATCGCCCCAGTTGGACTGTTCCGGGCGCTGCTGCCAGCGCGCCGAGCGCTCGCTCGCGGCGCCTTCCACCGGCCGGGCATGGGGGGCGTGCACGTACTTGTACGGGGTCATGTGGTCTCCTCTGGAATGGTGGTCATGGGCGCGCCATGCGGCGCTGCCGGATGCAGGCCCTGGTCTCTGTTTTTTATTCCAGCGGAACGTCGATTACACTACAAGCACTTTTCCTACAATTGATTACATTGTGATCACCACCAGCAAACAGGCGGCTAAAGGGCCGCAGGAACCCGGGGTGGCAGGCACGCAAAGCCTGTCACGCGCGCTGACGTTGCTCAAGTGCATCGGCGCCGCCCATGAACGCGGCATTGAACTGGCGGAGTTGCTTGCAGCCACCGGACTGGACCGCAGCACGGCATTCCGCCTGGTGTCGGGGCTGGTGCATGCCGGATTTGTCGAACGTGAGGCGGACACCAAAAAGTACCGTCTCGGCATCGAATCCATGCAACTGGGCCTGACCGCGATGAGCCGCGCGCCGGTGCTGGTCAGTTGCCGTCCGATGCTGCAGTCGCTGGCGCGCCAGACCGAGGACACCGTGTTCCTGGTCATCCGCAACGGCGACTACGGGCACTGCCTGCATATGGAAGAGGGCAGCTACCCGATCAAGGCTCATACGCTGATGGTCGGCAGCCTGCGCCTGCTGGGCATCGGCACTGCCGGCCTGGCCTTGCTGGCCAGGCTGGCGGATGCGGAAATCGAAGCGCTGTATCGGCGCCACCGCGACGAGTACGACGCGGCAGGACTGACGCGGCTGCGCCTGCTCGAACTGGTGGAACGCACGCGCCGCCAGGGCTATTCCGAAAGCGAGAACCTGGTGACCGCGGGCGCCGGCGGGGTTGGCGCCGCGTTCGAGATCAGCCAGGGGCACTACGCTGCGCTGAGCGTGGCCTCGGTGGTGTCCCGCATGAACAAGACCCGCCGAACCTGGGTGGCCGGCCTGGTGCTGGAAGAAGTCCGTAAGGCCGAAGCGCAATTGCGCGCGGCACTGCGGTAAGGCCGTCCCTGGCGCCGGTCCTGGCCTGAAACTGCCGGGATAAAGCGGGCTAGCAGGCCCGCGGGCGCATTTTCAGGCGTCATCGATTTCTGGGTTGATGCGGAACGACGGCGCTTCCCAAGCCCGCGCAGACGGCACAGACAGTTTACTTCGCATGCGAAATGTATATACTTCGCATGCGAACGTTTCGTGCTGGCGTTCCCCCATTTGGCGCACCTGCGCAGGGCGCTTCCCAACAATCTTACGAGGCAACGCAATGACCGCTGGAATTGAAGTAGAACTTGCAGGTGGCGTACTGGCCGTGACGATGTCGCGACTGGACAAGAAGAACGCCCTTACCAACGAGATGTATGGCGCTCTGGCGGACGCGATCGAACGGGCAAATACCGATGGCGAGGTTCGGGTACTGTTGATCCAGGCCGATGGCGACACCTTCACGGCCGGCAACGATGTGATGGAATTCGCGGCGCAGGCAACGGGCAACGGCCCCAAGGAACGCCACGTCGTTCGCTTTCTGCGAGGCCTGGCGAACGCTACCGTCCCGATCGTCGCCGCAGTCCAGGGCAAGGCCGTCGGAGTGGGAACGACGATGCTGCTCCATTGTGACTATGTCATTCTGTCCGAAGAGGCGCAATTGATCACCCCCTTCGTGAACCTGGCCCTGGTTCCGGAAGCCGCCTCAAGCCTTCTGCTTCCCTTGCGGATTGGACATGCCAGGGCGTTCGAGATGTTCGCTCTCGGTGAGCCGGTTCCCGCAGATCTCGCCGTGACATGGGGCATCGCGAACAAATTGGCTCCCGCCGGGGAACTGCGCGCTGAAGCCCGCCGTGTCGCCGAGAAAATTGCCACCAAGCCGCTCGGATCGCTGACAGCGATGAAGCGACTGATGCGAGACGCGGAGAAGCTGGTGGCTCAGATGGATTGCGAAAGCACCACGTTCGTGGAGCGACTCGCAAGTGCCGAAGCGAAGGAAGCCTTCATGGCATTTGCCCAGAAGCGCCAGCCGGACTTCACGAAGATCGCTCGTCAATAGGAACGGTACGCACAGTCGAGCACTGCAGGGCGCCGTCGGTGCCCTCGGTTCCCATCTCGGCGCTAAGCCGAGTCATCGTCATTGGCGGGGAACTTCTCCTGCAGGCTTGTCAGCCAGCGCGCTACCACGTCGATCTCGGACGCCGTAAAACCCTCCGTGATGCGGGCATTCAACTCGGTGAGACCTGATTTCGACCGCTTGAGTGCGGCGCGTCCGTCTGCCGTCAGCCATAGCCGCGTCGCACGTCGGTCGAACTCGTCCGCACGGCGTTCGATGAGGCCAGCCCGTTCGGCCCGGTCCACCAGGCCGCTCATTCCCGGCGCCTTGAGATCAAGCGCTGCCGCCGCTTCATTCGTGAGGGCCCCGTCGTTCTTTCCCAGAAAGAACAGCAGGCCAGCCTGCGCTGCGGTAACGCCACCAGCGACCGTCCGCGCCTGCGACCACCGATGCAGGCGCCGTTGGCCCACATTCAGCAGGTAGACAAGCCGATGCTCCATTTTTCGCCTCTGGATCTACTGCGCTCAAGCAAATGGGAACGCAGAAAAACTTTTTTGTTCGCGTGCGAATATTAGCATCGGCAACGCCGTGACAGGCGAGGTATCTGGAGTTGGCGCCGGGCGTATCCGGCACCGCATCAGCCGGCGGCGATAACTGCGCCAGGATCGCCAGGCGGCAGGCCTTAAATCCACTGGTCGTTCACAACAGTGCGTTCGCTTGTTGCACCGTCACCGGTGTTCACTACACCGCGCGGCTCGATCAGCAGCAGTTTCACTTCGTCATGCGCTGAGGGCTTGTGCTCGACGCCTTTCGGCACGACGGCCATCTGACCGGCACGCAGCACTATCGAGCCGTCGCCCGATGGTCCATCGCGAAAATCGATTCGCAATTCGCCGTCGAGCACGATGAAGGTCTCGTCAGTATCACTGTGATTGTGCCAAACGAATTCGCCCTTGACCTTAACGACCTTGAACTGATAATCGTTCATCTCCGCGACTACGCGGGGCTGCCAGTGGCCGTCGATCAGTGCAATCTTGCCAGCCAGGTCGATAGCCTCGCATTGGCCGCGCGTTGCGGGCACAGTGCTGGAATTTCTTGATGCAGACATCGTTTTCTCCGTTCGGGTGTGGACGCACGGTCAAGAATACGCAGCCGCCAGGGGGCCGTATTGAACGATCGTGGGTGAGCGTTCAGTCGCGGGACACGTCGCCCACGATCTGGAGCCAGCGTCCCGGCGTGAAGCCGAAGGTCTTCAGGAAATGACGCGTCATGTGACTCTGATCGGCGAAGCCCGCGTCTGCCGCCGCGCTCGCGAGCGAGATGCCAGAAAGCAGCATGCGCCGCACGGCATCGAGGCGCCGCATTGTCAAATAGCGATATGGACTTGTTCCGTAGAAGGTGCGGAAATCGTGCGAGAGGCTCCAGCGGTCCCGGCCTGTCGCGATTTCCACTTCTTTGAGCGTGACCACTCTCGTGAAATTCGCATGCAGATAGTCGCGCGCCCGGCGTGCCGCGAGATAATCGCCGTTCCCTCGCGCACGCGGCATGCCCGCGGCGGCAGCAAGCGCATGCGCAAGCTCGGCTAGCGCATCGCTTTGTTCGAGCGGCTCGAGCGTATCGCCGACGCGTTGCAGCAAGGTTTCCGTGGCCGCGGCGATACGCGGATTGGTTGTCACACCGCCCTCGAGGAACGGCAGCGCGCCGCCGCCCAGCACGTCCTGAAAGAGCGCAGGCGCCACGTAAATCATGCGGTAGCGGAACCCCTCGCCCGTACCCGCCTGGCCATCGTGCGCTTCGTCGGGATGCAGCACGATGGTATTACCCGGCAGGCTGTCGCGCCGGCTGCGCCGATAGCTGAAACTCTGCACCCCCGCGAGCGTGCGGCCGATCGCGTACGTATCGTGGCGATGCATGGCATACGCTTTGCCCTGAAACCAGGCCTCGATGCGCTCGATGCCTTCTATTGGCTGGGCGCGCATCACCCAGTCCGGGCGCGCGGGTGCTGCCTTGTGGAGCATGACGAGTCGCAAACGGGAATGTCGATTCAATATATTGCCACATGAGCGCGTCTCGCGAAGCTGTGCGTCAGCGTCAAAGTGGTCCCGTCGCGCTTCTCTTTGGCAACGTCAATGTCCGCTTTCTGGGCGCTCGACGGACGTACATATCATTGCTGCCACGGTCCGCGATGGGTCGCAAGGACCCGATCCATGAATTGCCAATCAGATCCAGACGCCGGCTGCTAGCCGTTTATCCGGTAACCTTCCGCAGGCATTCCAGGAACCACTGCGCCAGCGCCGGCACCGGCCGCTGCGGATTGAACAGGATGTGGCTCTCGAAAGCGATGACCGGCTCGAACGGAATCGCCTTGACACCCGCCGGCTTCAGGCTGCGCACCACCAGCGGGTTGACCACGCTGACCCCCAGCCCCATGCCCACCATCGTGCAGATGGTGGCCGCGTAAGGCGTCTCCAGCGTCAGCACGCGCCGGTCATCCGGCACGAACGCGGCATCTACCGTGGTGCGGGTGCCGTCGCCATGCGTCAGCGAGATAAAGCGCTCGCCATCGAGGTCGCTGGCGTGGATGCGGCGCTTGCGCGCCAGCCGGTGTGTCGCCGGCACGATGCACACGCCGTCCTCGCGGCGCAGCAACTTGCTGCGGGTGCCGGTGGTATCGGCCATGTACGACACCAGCCCGATATCGCAGAAGCGCGCCGCGGTCCATTTGGCGACCGTGGGCGAATCGTTCGTATGCACGGCGATCGGCACGTCCGGATAGCGCTCGCGGAAGGCCAGGATGGCCTGCGGCATCACGCTCATCGCGATCGACGGCACGGTGCCGATGCGCAGAGTGCCGACGCCCGACTCACGGATCGAACGGGCCGATGCGCGCAGGCTGTCGAGACCGACGAAGGATCGCTCCACATCTAAAAACAAGGCCTCGGCTTCGTCGGTCGGTGTGAGCCGGTTGCCGACGCGTTCGAACAGCCTGAAGCCCGCCTCGCGCTCTAGTTGCCCGATCACGCGGCTGATGTTGGGCTGCGAGGTATGGAGCTGGGCGGCGGCTTCGGTCATCGAGCGCGTCAGCATGACTGCGCGGAACGCTTCGATCTGCTTGTAGTTCATGGCTGGGGGCGGTCGGGGTCGGCGGGGTCCCACGCAGCATATCAAATCCGCATAGCTCCGATCAAAATGCTGATTTGACGATATATCCAGCGGATTTCCATACTTGCTCCATCGTTTCGGAGATCACCCAGCATGGAATCCAAAGTCAGCCGACGCCTGACCCAGCCCACCGCCGCCGAGGTATGCGAGCACATCTACCTGCCGCGCCTGATGCGCGAATTCGGCAGCGGCTTTCGCTACCTGACCGATATCAACCAGGCCCACCTGCTGATGCTGCATGGCACCGGGCTGGTACCGGTTGACGTGGCCGCGGTGCTGGCGCAGTCATTGCTGCGCATCGAAGCCGAAGGCCCCGCTGCCGTGCAACTGGATCCGGCGCGTGAAGACGCCTACTTCAACTATGAAGCGCACCTGATGCAGATGGCCGGCGCCGACGCTGGCGGCAGGCTGCATGTCGCGCGCAGCCGCAACGACATCCTGGCCACGCATGACCGGCTGCGTGCGCGCGACCTGGCGCTCGATATCCTGGAAGCGATGCTGGCGGTGCGCACCGTGGCGCTGGAGCAGGCCGACGCCCATGCCGCGGTGGTGATGCCGGGCTATACGCACCTGCAGGCCGCTCAGCCGATTACTTATGGCTATTACCTCGCCGGCTTTGCCGAGTCGCTCGGCCGCGATATCGCGCGCATGGAGCAGGCGCTGGCGCATCTCGATGCCTGCCCGTTGGGCGCTGGCGCACTGGCCGGCACCGCTTTCGCGATCGACCGCGCGGCCACGGCACGCTGGCTGGGGTTTTCCACCCATGCGCCGAATTCGCTCGACGCCGTGGCATCGCGCGACTTTGCCTGGGAGATGCTGGCGGCGATCACCATCGGCGCGGTGAGCTGGGGCCGATTGGCGCAGGACCTGTATGTCTGGGCCACGCCCGAGTTCGGCCTGATCGACTTCCCGGACAGCGTCGCGGGCACCTCCAGCATCATGCCGCAGAAGAAGAACCCGGTCGTGCTGGAATACCTGAAGGGCAAGGGCGGCCACATGCTCGGCCTGCTGACCGGCGCGCTGGCGGCGCTCAAGGGCAGCCATTTCACGCACTCTGGCGACGGCAACCGCGAGAGCATGCGCGGCTTCTGGGAGGCCGGCGACGAATGCCTGCGCTGCCTGTCGCTGCTGCGGCTGGTGATCGCCAACGCCACGCCGCAACGTGCCGGCATGCTGGCGCGCGCGCGCCGCGATTTCTCCACCGCCACCGACCTGGCCGATGCGCTGGTGCGCGAGGCCGGCATGTCGTTCCGCCAGGCGCATCACATCGTCGGCGCCGTGGTGCGCGACGCGCTCGACCAGCACTTGCCCGCCGACGAGATCAGCGCCGACATGGTCGATGCCGCCGCGATGCGCGTCGCGGGCCGCGCGGCCGGGCTGGATGCCGCCGCGGTCGCCCGCTGCCTCGATCCCGAACAAGGCGTCGCCGCGCGCATGGCCGCCGGTGGACCCGCGCCGGTACTGGTGCGCGACAACGTCACCGCCCAGCGCGCCGCCACGCACCACGCGCGCGAACACCTCGACGCCACCCGGTCCCGCCTCGACGCCGCGCGCGCGGCGCTGAAGCGCTCGGTCAACCACCTCGCATCCCAAAGCTGAGCCGCGCCGCACATCGCAGCCGGCATTGCCCTTATCCTTGTCCCGCGGAGACCTTGCCCCCATGAAATCCATTGCACATGCCCTGGCTGCCACATGTCTGACGCTGGCGACGAGCCTCGCCATGGCCGGCCCCTACCCCGACAAACCCATCCGCATGGTGGTGCCCTTCCCGCCCGGCGGCACCACCGACCTGCTCGGCCGCGTACTGGCCACCCGCTTGTCCGAAACCCTTGGCCAGCAGGTGGTGGTGGACAACCGGCCCGGCGCAGGCGGCACCATCGGCTCCGACGCCGTGGCCAAGGCGCCGGCCGACGGCTACACGCTGATGTTCGGCACGGTGGGGACGCAGTCGATCAACGCCACCCTCTACAAGAAGCTGCCGTTCGATCCGCAGAAGGATTTCTCGCCGGTGGCATTGTTCGCCGGCGTGCCCAACATCCTGGTGGTCAATCCCAACGTGCCGGCGAAGAACGTGCGCGAGCTGGTCAGCTATGCCAGGGCCAATCCCGGCAAGCTCAATATGGGCTCGGCCGGCAACGGCACCACCAACCACCTGTCGGGCGAGCTGTTCAAGTCAATGGCGGGGGTCGAAATCGTGCACGTGCCGTACAAGGGCAGCGGCCCGGCGATGGCCGACCTGCTTGCCAACCAGGTGCAACTGATGTTCGACAACCTGCCGGGCTCGCTGCCGCATGTGAAGGCCGGCCGGCTGCGCGCACTGGCCGTGACCAGCGCCACGCGCTCGCCGGCACTGCCTGACGTGCCGACCATGGCCGAAGCGGGCATTGCGGGCTACGAGGCGGATGTCTGGTTCGGCGTGGTCGGTCCGCGCGGATTGCCGCCTGAGGTATCCAGCCGCTTGTCGCAGGAAATCACGCGCATCGCGCAGGACAAGGCGATGCGCGACAAGCTGGTGCAGGCCGGGGCCGCGCCGCTGACTTCGACGCCGGAGCAGTTCTCGGTGCTGATCCGACGCGATACGGACAAGTGGGCGAAGCTGGTGCGGGAGTCGGGGGCCAGTATTGACTGAGGGGGTGTGGGGGCGCGCTGTGGCGGCGCTGGGCGGCAGTCCCGCGCGCAGCCCAGGCATCCGCAAAAACCCTGTTGCAAGCTGGGCGCCCAATTTCAATCTGAATCGCTTTCCCCCGGCCTGATGTCCGACGCCAGTTCCTGTGTCAATGTTTCGACGCTTGGCAGACTTTCCTGCAACTCAGCCGGAAGTTCGGCAACGAATTGGTACTGGGCCACGCCGATAGGTTTGCCCATGCCGCGCAATGCATATTCGACCACCAGCCGATTGTGCTCCTGGCACAGCAGAAGACCAATGGTTGGATGGTCGTCGTCGGTTCTCATTTGCGCATCGACTGCCGATAGATAGAAGCTGATTTGACCAGCATACTCAGGCCTAAAAGCGCCCGTCTTCAGCTCAATGACGATATAGCAGCGTAGCTTGAGATGATAGAACAGCAGATCTAGATAGAAATCATCGCCTCCAACTTCGAGGTGAACTTGCCTGCCGACATAAGCGAAGCCGGCTCCCAGTTCGAGAAGGAAGCGAGTTATATGATCGACGAGGGCCGCTTCCAGGTCTCGTTCGCTCGCGTCGGCACGCAAACTCAAAAAATCGAAAACGTAAGGGTCCTTGAGCGTGGCGCGCGCCAGGTCCGATTGCAGGGAAGGCAACTGAGCAGCGAAGTTATTCGGTGCTTGCGCGGCACGGTCGATCAGCTTCGTCTCAATCTGCGCGAGCAGTACTGCCCGGGACCAGCCATGTGTTAGCGCCTGCCATGCATACCATTCACGCTGCTCGACCGACTTTAGTTTCTGCAACAGCACTTGGTTGTGTCCCCAGGGCAATTGTCCAACAAGCTGTTGGACAATTGCCCCATCCGGCCACGCCTCGGCAAAGGACCGCATCGCCATCAGGTTGGAGCGCGACAGCCCGCTCATGTCGGGGAACGCCTTTCGCAGATCTTGCGCCAGCCGTTCGATGACTTTGGCGCCCCACCCTTGCCTCGCCTGCCGCTCGAGAATCTCATTTCCGATCTCCCAGTAAAGGGCAATCAAGGCGTGATTGACGGCACTCGCCGCACGTTGCTGTGCGCGTCCGATACGAGACTTGAGCGAGGCTAGCCAATCGACGTAGTCGGGAGGCAGAGGTAACGAAGCCATGACGGGGCTATAAGGAAGCTGATCGAGCAGTATAGGGCACGTGCCCACAAGGCGCGGAAAGTAAGACAGTTTCGCTTCGGGCTGGCAGGTTGGCCCTTTGATACGTTCAGATTCCTGTCACGGCGGGCGACTCGCCCAACCCCTCAAACCACCCCCTCCACCCGCAACCGCTCCAACTCTTCCCCCCCAATCCCCACCTCCCCATAAACCTCCGCATTGTGCTCCCCCACCCCCGGCCCGGTCCGCGGTAACACCGGCGCATAACCCGAAAACCGCGGCACCACACAAGGCGCCGGCACCGTCCCCAGGTCCGCATCGGGTAGCCGCACGATGGCCTGGCGCGCCACCATCTGCGGGTCGTCGACGATATCGGCAATGCTGAACACCTTGCTGAAGGGCACCTGGCACTGCTCCAGCCGGGCCGCCACGGTGGCATAGGGCTGCGCGGCGAACCACTCCGCAATGCTGCCGTCCAGCGCTTCGATGTTGCGCACGCGCCCGGCGTTGGTGGCGTACTCGGGTGCCTGCGCCAGTTGCGGCGCATCCATGGCTTCGGCCAGCCGGCGGAAGGTGGCGTCGGACGAGGCCACCACCGTGACCCAGGTATCGTCCGCGGTGCGGTACATGTTGGACGGCGCGGCGTAGGTGGTGCGGTTGCCGGCGCGCTGGCGTACCTGGCCGAGCTGTTCGTACTCGATGGCGAGCGGGTCCAGCAGGCGGAACAACGCCTCGGTAGCGGCGAGGTCGATCTCGCGGCCGGGCTGGCCTGGTTTGGCGCGCTGCTCCGCCACCGCGGTGGCGATGGCGAAGGCGCCGAACAGGCCGGCGATCATGTCTCCGACGGGGTAGTTCATATGCATGGGTCCGCTCTGCGCCGTGCCGGCCAGGTTGGTGAAGCCGCTGCGGGCTTCGAAGATGCGGGCGAATCCCGGCCGCGCGGCATCGGGCCCGGTCTGGCCGAAGCCGGTCAGGCGCAGCACGATCAGCTTCGGATTGGCCGCGTGGAGCGTGTCGAGATCCAGCCCCCAGCGCGCCAGCGTGCCGGTGCGGAAGTTCTCCACCAGCACGTCGAAGCGCGGCAGCAGGCGCAGGAAGATCTCGCGGCCGCGCGGCGTGCGCACGTCGAGCGAGATGCCGCGCTTGCCGCGGTTGGTCACTTTCCAGTACAGGGCGTGGTCGGCGGTGACCGGCTCCAGGCCGCGCAGCGGATCGCTGCCGTCGGGCAGTTCCAGCTTGACCACTTCGGCGCCCATGTCGGCGCACAGCGTGGCGGAGAACGGCGCCGCCACCACGGTGGCCATGTCGAGGATGCGCAATCCGGCCAGCGGGCCGGCGCCGGGTGATTCGGCCGATACAGGCGATGCGGGGTGGGCGTGTTGGTCTGGCATACGGGTCTCCGGCGAGCAGGGTTGTCCGCTGCAAGGTGGCAGGCGGCCCGGCTGCGCGCAAGTACGGTTTCGCTCTGCGGAACGGTCGTGCTACAACGTTGACGCCCCCTTTTACGGATCCCAGCATGGAACCCAAGCAACCACCGCACAGCATGGACCGCAACCCGGAACTCCTGCCCCTGCCAGGCCTGGCCAGCGAGGACGCGCTGGCCACCGACCGCCAGTTCGCCACCAACCTGGCGCGCGGGCTGGAGGTGCTGCGCGCGTTCACGCCGTCCAGCCCGGTGCTGGGCAACCAGGACATCGTGGCGCGCACCGGGCTGCCCAAGGCGACGGTGTCGCGGCTGACCTACACGCTGGGGCTGCTCGGCTTCCTGAGCCGCGTGCCCGGCAACCAGAAGTACCGGCTGGGGGCCGGCGTGCTGGCGCTGGCCTACCCGATGCTGGCCGGGCTGGCGATCCGCCAGGTGGCCCGGCCCTACATGGAGGCGATCGCGCGGGAAACCGGCTGCACGGTGAACCTGGGCATGCGCGAGCGGTTGTCGGTGGTGTACGTCGACAGTTGCCGGCTGGACCCCGGCAACCTCTACCAGCCGGACATCGGCAGCACGCGCCCGCTGCTGGCCAGCGCGATCGGCCGCGCGGTGCTGCTGGCGTGCAGCGCGGACGAGCGCACGGCGCTGCTGAACCGGCTGCGCGTGGACGATCCGGAGCGCTTCAATGTTGAACGCCAGATGTGGGCGGACGACCAGAAACACTTCCGCGCGCACGGCTATTGCCTGAGCCGCGGCGAGTGGCGGCCAGAAATCCACGCGATCGCGGCACCGTTGCGCCAGTCGCTGCACGAAGATCCGTTCGCGCTGAACTGCACCATCGCCGCATCGCGCAACCGCGACAACGTGCTGGAGCGCGAGGTGGCGCCCAGGCTGCGCGAAGCGGTGCGGCAGATCGAACTGAGCTGCGCGCGCTGATGACAGCGCGGCGGCGCAGCCTGCCGGCGATGGCGTCGGCAGGGCCATGGCCAGCGGCCCGCAAGAGGCCTGCATGAGACCGACCTTGCGCCCGGCAACGCTCCGGCGCAGGCAACCAAGGAGACAAGATGGATGCCTACCAACCCCTGCGCCGGCTCGCTGCCGGCATGCTGGCCTGCGCCGCGCTGACGCCCGCGGCTGCGCTGGCGGGCGCCGGCGACGCGGCGCGCTTCCCCGACCGCCCGGTGCGGATCATCGTGCCGTTCTCGGCGGGCGGCGTGGTCGACTCGGTCACCCGCATCACCGCCGAGAACATGGCCAAGGTGCTGCAGCAGCCGGTCATCGTCGAAAACAAGACCGGCGCCGGCGGCGCCATCGGCGCGGATCTGGTCGCGCGCTCGCCTGCCGACGGCTATACGCTGCTGGCGGTCAGCCCCAGCTACGTGATCGGGCCGCTGCTCAACCCGTCGATCCAGGGCAAGAGCGGCAAGGACTTCCGCGCGGTGGCGGGCATCGGTGCCGTACCCAACGTGATCGTGGTGCCGGCGGCGTCGCCGCTGCGCACGCTGCCTGAATTGCTCGACGCCGCGCGCAGCAAGCCCGGCACGCTGACCTACGCCAGCGCGGGCGTCGGCACCTCGAACCATCTGTCGGGCGAACTGCTGGCGCAGATGACGCAGGTGAAGCTGACCCACGTGCCCTACAAGGGCCAGCCCGAGGCCATGAGCGACCTGCTGGGCGGGCGCGTGTCGATGATGGCGCTGACCTCGGCCATTGCCCGTCAGCAGGTGCAGAGCGGCAAGCTGCGCGCGCTGGCGGTGACTACGGCAAAGCGCTCGGCCGTGATGCCCGACGTGCCCACCGTGGCCGAGGCCGCGCGCCTGCCCGGCTATGAAGTG
The DNA here is from genome assembly GCF_900249755.1 of Cupriavidus taiwanensis. Lineage (NCBI taxonomy): Bacteria > Pseudomonadati > Pseudomonadota > Betaproteobacteria > Burkholderiales > Burkholderiaceae > Cupriavidus > Cupriavidus taiwanensis. Next base: position 166,756 of record NZ_LT976854.1, on the reverse strand, counting down.
GGCGGCTGGTTCGGCCTGGTCGCGCCGCAGGGCACGCCGGACGCGGTGGTGCGCAAGCTGGCCGACGCCGCCGTGCGCGCCACCGCCGACCCGGCCACGGGGCGCCGCCTGGCCGAACTCGGCATGGAACTGGCGCCGCAACCCGCCGCCGCGTTCCAGCAATTCCTGGATACCGAAACCAAAAAATGGACCGGCGTGCTGAAGACCGCCGGCATCACGGCACAGTAAGCGCCGCGCACGCCCCGACCTCGTTCAAACCACCACCGGAACCCTTCCATGATCCGCGACTCCGCCCGCCAGCAAGCGCTGCTTGCCGAACTCCGCCGCTTCGTGCTGGAAACCTGCATTCCGCTCGAAGCGCAGATCGACCGCACCGATGTCATCCCCGAGCCCGTGGTCGAACAGATGCGCCGCCTCGGCCTGTTCGGCCACAGCATTCCGGAAGCCTATGGCGGCGCCGGGCTGACCACCGAAGAGCTGGCGCAGGTGAACATCGAAGTGTCGCAGGCGGCCACGGTGTTCCGCGCCCGCTTCGGCGGCAATACCGGCATCGCGTCCGAGTCGCTGGTGGCGGACGGTACCGAAGCGCAGCGCCAGCGCTACCTGCCGCTGCTGGCTTCCGGCAAGGTCACCGGCTGCTTCGCGCTGACCGAGCCGGAGGCCGGCTCCGATGCCACCGCGCTGCAGACCACGGCCAGGCAGGACGGCGACCACTACGTGCTGAACGGCAGCAAGTGCTTTATCACCAATGCGCCGATTGCCGACCTGTTCACCGTGTTCGCCCGCACCGATCCCGATACACCGGGCGCCCATGGCATCAGCGCCTTCCTGATAGAGCGCGGCACGCCGGGCCTGAGCACCAGCGAGCCGGAGCGCAAGATGGGCCAGCACGGCTCGCCGGTGGGCGATGTCTACCTGAAGGACTGCCGCGTGCCGGCCAGCGCCATCGTCGGCGGCAAACCCAATGTCGGCTTCAAGACGGCGATGAAGGCGCTGAACAAGCAGCGCATCAACCTGGCGGGACTGTGCGTGGGCCCGGCCATCCGGCTGGTCGACGAGATGGTCCGCTACGCGGCGCAGCGCCGGCAGTTCGGCAAGCCGATTGCCGACTACCAGCTGGTGCAGCAGATGATTGCCGACAGCAACACGGAACTGCACGCGGCCCGCGCGCTGGTGCTCGACACCGCGCGCAAGCGCGATGCCGGCGAGGACGTGACCATGGAAGCGTCGATGTGCAAGCTGTTCGCCTCCGAGATGGCCGGCCGCGTGGCGGACCGCGCGGTGCAGGTGTTCGGCGGCAGCGGGTATATGGCCCGCACCGTGGCGGAGCGCTTCTATCGCGATGTGCGGCTGTTCAGGCTGTATGAAGGCACCACGCAGATCCACCAGCTGAATATCGCCCGCCGCACGCTGGAAGCGCGCGGCACGGCGCTGGAGGGTGCCGGCGCGGGCTGATAGCCACAGCCTTGCACTACGGCGGGGCGGCATGTGCGTGGGCACGCCGCCGGTCGCACCATGCGGTCACCAGCGCCCTGCTGGCCACCCGCCATACCCTCCCTACGTTCGCGCCCCGGGCCATCCAGCGCCCGGCTTTCGCGCACCCTGGCACACGTGCTTTATCTAGCACAATTTTGTGCCAAATTCCCTCCTGAATACCGGCAACCCTGCGTTGCCCCTGATCTTCCTTTCCACACAACCTAGTCTCCAAGCAGACGTTGGGATTGGTGGAAGTCCCGTCACAATCGCCAGATAACACTGGCACAGTGGTCGCTACATGAATTGCGTACCACGGCATGCCGGCACACGGTGCGCCACGGGGAACGTTGCGCGCGGCACCCCCCACGCATGGGCGGCTGGCTTTGGCGCAAGCGCCATGCAAGCCTAGCCAGTTCCCTCCGATTTTCATCCGACCTGTTGAAGGACTACCGATGTTCTCCGAAGCCCCGCTTGCGCACGCCAGACACCATGCCCCACGCACCAAGGCCCCGACGCTACCGCCCTGGATCACCACGCGCATGGCACAGCATTTTGAAGAGCGCATGGGCAAGCTCTGGGGCGGGGACCACCTGCTGCACGGCCTCACGCCGGGGCCGGACGCGCTGCACCTGGGCAGCAACGACTATCTGTGCCTGCTGGGCGAAGCTTCGCTGGCGCAGGCGCAGGCGCGGGCTTTTCTCGATGACGCGCCGGAGTTGCTGATGTCGTCGGTGTTCATGCACGGCGATACCCCGCAGCGGCGGGTCGAGCGCAAGATCGCCGACCTGATGCAGGCCGAGGACGGGCTGATCGCCCAGTCCGGCTGGGCCGCCAACGTCGGGCTGGTGCAGTGCATCGCCGGACCCGGCATTCCGGTCTATATCGACATGAACGGGCATGCCTCGCTCTGGGAAGGCATCATCGCCGCCGGCGCGCAGGCGGTGCCGGTGCGCCATAACGATTGCGATCACGTGCGCCGCCAGCTGGAGCGCTTCGGCCCGGGCGTGATCATGGTGGATTCGGTCTACAGCACCACCGGCAGCGTGGCGCCGCTGGTGGACTATGTCGAACTGGCGGAAGCGTCAGGCTGCGTGCTGGTGGTGGACGAATCGCACTCGCTGGGCACGCATGGGCCGCGCGGCGGCGGCCTGGTGCCGGCGCTGGGGCTGTCGGAGCGCGTGCACTTTCGCACCGCGTCGCTGGCCAAGGCGTTTGCCGGACGCGCCGGCTATGTCGCCTGCTCCACGGCCTTCAAGGATTTCTTCGCGGTGGAATCGCGGCCGGCGATTTTCAGTTCCGGGCTGCTGCGCCACGAGATTGCCTGGTTCGACGCGGTGACGGACTTCATTGCCGCGGCGGACCAGCGCCGGGCGCGCCTGCATGCCATTACCCGCGAGACCCGCGCCGCGATCGCCGAACTGGGCTACAACATCAGCGAGGGCTCGGAGCAGATCATCGGGCTGGAGGCGGGCACCGAGCCGCAGGTGAAGGTGCTGCGCGATGCGCTGCAGCGGCGCGGCATCTTCGGCGCGGTATTCTGTGCGCCGGCGACGCCGAAGAACCGGGCATTGATGCGGCTTACGCTGCATGCGAAACTTGGCGCCACCGAAATCGACCGCCTGGTCGGCGTGCTCGCCAGCATCCGCGATGAAGTCCGGCTGCAAGAGTGGTCCTCGACGCGCCGGGCCCGGCGCAAGCACTGAAAATCCCACAAGCGGGCCGATCGCAGGCATCCGCGAGGAGTAGTCCTGGAGATGGATGCAAAGGTAGCGCAAGCGGAGGACGGCCGCGGCACCCTGGCCGGGCTTGCCCGCCAGGCGTGGCAAGCCGTGTTCGAGACCGCCGCGCGGGCCACGCTGCTGGACGAGGAGAGCGTCATCCGCCTGCGCCGGATCCAGATGGTGGGCGCGCTGGGCGTGGTGGGGCACCCGCTCTACTACGTGATCTGGTCCTATGTGTTCCCGCAGCCTTATGAAAACCTGTGGCTGCGCCTGGTCTGCACCGCGCTGTTCGTGCCGCTGCTGTTCGCTTCGGCGTTCTCGGACCGGCGCTGGCTGCCGCCGTATGCGCTCTTTGCCATCACGGTAGGGCTGCCATTCGCCTTTATCTTCTTCTACCTGGAGAACGGCGGTTCGATGGTGTGGGCGGAATCGGTGATCATCGCGGTGGTGATCCTGTATCACTTCAACACCGCCTTCGCCACCATTGCCCTGTTCGCGGGCGGCGCGGCCGCGATTGCCCTGTTCGTGCTGGCCGGCAATTCCATGGGCGGCATCCCGTGGCAGCCGGTGCTGCTGCAGCTGCCGGTGATCGGCTTCGTGATCGCGGTGCTGGTGGTCATCAAGATGGACCGCCAGCTGCTGGCCGAGCAGAAGCGGCGCGGCATGGCCGCCGCGCTGGCCACCGTCGCGCATGAGCTGCGCACGCCGCTGACCAGCCTGGCCATGACCGCCAGGGGACTGAAGGCGCGGCTGCCCGCGGCGCTGGACCAGGACACGCCGCAGCGCGACGGCCTGATGCAGGCGGTGGCGCGGATGGAATCCGACCTGGCCCATATCAGCAACAGCATCGAGCTGCTGGTGGCCAACTCCAAAAACCCGGAAAACGCCACGCAGGCGCTGTTCGACGTGGGCGCGGCGATCCGCGACGCGGTCGGCCGCTTTCCGTTCGAGCCCGGCGATAGCGAGCGCGTCACGCTCGACCTGCCCGGCCGCGCCTACGTGATGGGCAACGCGCAACTATTCGGCCTGGTCACGACCAACCTGCTGAAGAACGCGCTGGAAGCGATCCGACGCGCTGGCAAGGGCACCATCCATATCCGCTGCGAAGTCCGGCCCGACGCCGTCCACGTGATGTTCCGCGACACCGCCACCGGCGTGCCGCCGCAGGTGCTGGCGCGGATGTTCCAGCCCTTCTTCTCCTACCCTGCGCACCGCGGCACCGGCATCGGCCTGGCGTTCTGCCACAAAGTGCTCGACAGCTGGGGCGCGAGCATCAGCTGCCGCTCCGAGGAACACGTCTTCACCGAGTTCGACATGCGCTTTCCGCGCAAGGGGAAATGGCCGGAGCCGCAGCAGGCTGAGGCATCGTAGCCCGCGCCGGCCTGGCACCGGCGCGGCTTGCGCCGGTCCTTACACTACGCCGGCCGCCTTCAGCGCGGCCACCTGCGCGGCATCCATGCCGAGCAGGCCGCCCAGCACACGCTCCGTGTCCTGCGACAGCAGCGGCGGCGCGGCGCGCACCGGCAGGCGCTGGCCATCGAGCCGGTACGGCGGCGCCAGCACCTCGACGCGGCCGGTTTCCGGGTTGGGCAGCTCGGCCAGCAGGCCGGCTTCGGCAGAGCGCCTGGAGCGCAGCGCCTCGAACAGCCCCAGCACCTCGCCGCACGGGATGCCGGCGGCGCTCAGGCGCGCCAGCAGCAGCTCGCGCGGACGGCGCGCCAGTTCGGCGCGCAGTTCCGGCAGCAAGGCCTGGCGGTTGGCCGAGCGGCCGGTGTTGGTGGCGAAGCGCTCGTCGGCAGCCAGGTCCGGACGCTCGATCACCTCGGTGCAGAAGCGCTGGAACTGCGCGTTGTTGCCGACCGTGATCACCAGCGGGCCATCGGCCGCGTCGAACACGCCGTAAGGCACGATCGACGGATGGGCGTTGCCGTACTTGGGCGGGTCCTCGCCCATCAGCAGCGCCTCCAGCCCATAGTAAGCGGTGATCATCAGGCCGCAGTCATACAGCGCCATTTCCACGTGGCGGCCCTGGCCGGTGCGCTGGCGGTCGTACAACGCCGCCAGCACGGCCTGCGCCGAATACATGCCGGTGAACATGTCCACCACCGCCGTGCCGAACTTCAGCGGCCCCTGCCCTTCCTCGCCATTCAGCGCCATCAGGCCGGCCTCGCCCTGCACCACCAGGTCGTAGCCGGGGCGGGTCGCCTCCGGGCCATTGCTGCGGTAGCCGGTGATGGAGCAATACACCAGCCCCGGGTTGACCGCCTTCAGCGCCTCGTAGCCCAGCCCCATCTTGTCGATGCCGCCGAACTTGAAGTTCTGCACCAGCACGTCGCACTTCGCCGCCAGCTCGCGCACGATGCGCTGGCCCTCGGGCTGCTGCAGGTCGATGCCGATGGACTGCTTGTTGCGGTTGGCACTGTTGAAGTAGGCGGTGTTGCGCGTACCCACGCGCAGGCCCCAGTCGCGCGTATCGTCGCCGCGGCCGGGGTGCTCGACCTTGATCACCTCCGCACCCAGGTCGCCCAGCGCCTGCGTGCACATCGGTCCGGCCAGCACGCGGGACAGGTCCAGCACGCGCACGCCGGCCAGCGGCAGGCGTGGGGATTGGTTGGTATCAGGCATGCGGCGATCTCCTTGTGTGTTCGTTCGCGGGCGCGAAGGGTCGGCCCGGGCTTCGCCCGGATTTTGCACTGTCAAGGCTTGATCGACAATTCCATGGATCGTTGACACGGTGTCAATCGAAAGTTGACACGTCGGGATGAGCGAGGACGAGGCAGTCCACGTGCCGGTCCCTATAGTATCCTCGCGGCTTCCCCGAGACCCGTACCACGAGATTGATGCCACACACCGAAGACGCGCCGCCCGGGCACGATTCCCCTGCCATCCACGAACCCCGCCTGTGGCGCGACAAGGGCTGGACCGCCCGCGTCATCAAGAACGAGGATGGCGAAGGCTGGGCGGTCGAGATGATCCGCGACGGCAGCGCCGAGCCGGCGCTGGTCGGGCCCTGGACCATGGGGCGCAACAAGGTCGATCCCAAGCCGCTCGATGCCACGGCCCACCAGACCCTGGTCAAGACCGCGTCGGAAGTGATCCGGCGCCATGAGCAGCAGCTGCATGCGCAGTTGAACAAGCAGCTCAGCATCGAAGCCGAAGCGGGCAGCGTGACCGTGAAGCTGGCGATCACGCCCGATGAGTTCGAGCCCTTCGGCACGCTGAGCGCCGAAGATGCTTTCGGCGAGGTGCTGGCGACCATCAAGGTGCGGCCCGATTTTCGCCTGACGCGCGACAGCGCCGAGCGCTGGGCCGCGAGCGGCTTCGACCGGATCCGTTAGGCGCGCTTGCGCAGGCGCAGCAGTTCGGCGTAAGAGACCAGCTTGCTTTTCTCCTGCGCCAGCATTTTCCCTTTGGACGCCGGGCGCTTCGCCTGGCCGCGCTCGAACTTGGCGGCGGCGCGTTTGTCTTCGCGCGCGTGCGTGCGCGCGGACCTGGCTTCCGCCTTCAGGCGTTCGGCCTCCAGCCGCGCGGCGCTGCGCTCCTCGCGGGCAATATCCTGCGCGGCCGACAGGATCTCGGCGCGCAGCAGGTTGCGCCGTTGCCTGGCCGCGGCACGGGCCGCCTGCAATTCTTCCTTGCGCTGCCGCAGCCAGTCCCTGCGGTTGACCGGCGCGGGCCTGGCTTCCGCCGGCACGCTCAGCCGCAAGGCCCGGCTGGTGGAGACCTGATCGGTCCGCCGTGCGCGCCGCGGCGCTTCCTTGCCATTACTCACGCTGCTTTACTCTCCTGACACCGCATGGGCCGCTTGCGCCGCGCCCATGGCTGTCCCTGCAAACCATTCGTCCACCTTACCACAGCGATAAACGCCGCTTGCCCGGTTTCGATGTTTCGAATACAGTCGAACAATGGAAACCGATAACGCCCTGGCTGCGCTTGCCGCGCTGGCCCATTCGATCCGCCTTGCCGTGTTCAGGCTGCTGGTGCAGGCAGGCCCGGCCGGCTTGCCCGCGGGGCGGATCGCCGAAGTGATGGAGATTCCCGCGTCCTCGCTGTCGTTCCACCTGAAGGAACTGCATCGCGCCGGCTTGCTGACCAGCCGCCAGGACGGCCGCTCGATCATCTACATGGCGCATTTCGACACCATGAACGGCCTGCTGGCTTACCTGACGCAGAACTGCTGCGGCGGCAATCCGTGTTCGCCGGTGTCGCCCTGTCCTGCCGCCTCGGAATCCTGACGCTGCGCAATGCGGTCCGGCGCGCCGGCACGCGCAGGCGCGGCTTCCTCAGACTTCCCTCAATCTTGCCCCGGCTCCATGACCACCAACGTACTGATCCTATGTACCCATAACTCCGCGCGCAGCGTGCTGGGCGAAGGGATGCTGAACCACCTGGCCAGGCGCGCAGGCCGCGACGTGCGCGCCTATAGCGCGGGCAGCGCGCCCAGCGGAAGGGTCAACCCCTTCGCCATCGAAGCGCTCGGCAACGCCGGCGTCGATGTCAGCGATATCCGCAGCAAGAGCTGGGATGAATTCGCCGGCGAGGACGCCCCGCCCATGCGTATCGTGATCACCGTGTGCGACAGCGCGGCGCAGGAAGCCTGCCCGTACTGGCCCGGCAGCCCGGTGAAAGTGCACTGGGGCTATCCCGATCCGTCCCGCACGCAAGGCAGCGACGACGACAAGCGCCAGGCCTTCGAGCTGACCCGGCAGGCCATCGCCTACCGCATGCTGCAGCTGTTGCTGCTGCCGCTCGACGACATGAGCGACGCTGAACTTGAAACAGCGCTGCGGCGCCTGGCGCGGAGCTGAGCCATGACCAGCCAGAACGTCGCCGCATCGACCCCGCCCGCCGCCGCGCCAGCCATCAGCTTCTTCGAGCGCTACCTGACCGTCTGGGTGGCGCTGTGCATCGTCGCCGGCATCGCGCTGGGGCAGGTGCTGCCCGGCGCATTCCAGGCGATCGGGCGCATGGAGTACGCGCAGGTCAACCTGCCGGTCGGCTTGCTGATCTGGGTGATGATCATCCCGATGCTGGTCAAGATCGATTTCGGCGCGCTGGCGCAGGTGAAGTCGCACTGGCGCGGCATCGGCGTGACGCTGTTCATCAACTGGGCGGTCAAGCCGTTTTCGATGGCGCTGCTGGGCTGGATCTTCGTGCGCCATCTGTTCGCGCCGCTGCTGCCGGCGGAGCAGATCGACAGCTATGTGGCCGGCCTGATCCTGCTGGCCGCCGCGCCCTGCACGGCAATGGTGTTCGTCTGGAGCCAGCTGTGCAAGGGCGACCCGTACTTCACGCTGTCGCAGGTGGCGCTGAACGATGCCATCATGGTGGTCGCCTTCGCGCCGGTGGTGGCGCTGCTGCTGGGCCTGTCGGCGATCACGGTGCCGTGGGATACGCTGCTCACCTCGGTGGCGCTCTACATCGTGGTGCCGGTGATGCTTGCGCAAGCGCTGCGCAAGCTGATGCTGCGCCGCGGCGTGGCGCATTTCCAGCGCGTGGTGCGGCGCCTGGGCCCTTGCTCCATCGCCGCGCTGCTGCTGACGCTAGTCTTGCTGTTCGCGTTCCAGGGCCGGGCCATCCTCGAGCAGCCGCTGGTGATTGCGCTGCTGGCGGTGCCGATCCTGATCCAGGTCTTTTTCAACTCGGGGCTGGCGTACCTGCTGAACCGCAGGCTCGGCGTGGCGCATTGCGTCGCCGGTCCGTCCAGCCTGATCGGCGCCAGCAACTTCTTTGAACTGGCGGTGGCCACCGCCATCAGCCTGTTCGGCTTCGAGTCCGGCGCGGCGCTGGCCACCGTGGTGGGCGTGCTGATCGAGGTGCCGGTGATGCTGCTGGTCGTCGCCATCGTCAACCGCTCGCAGCATTGGTATGAGGCGGGGGCCCGATAAGCCTCAAATGGCGCGCCAGGCGCCCAATGCCGTTCAGTTAAGGTATCAAACACTACCGTCATTCCCGCGCAGGCGGGAATCCAGCGTCTTTCACGTCCCCTTCGGGGATAAAGTCACTGGGTTCCCGCCTGCGCGGGAACGACGGTCGTTAACTGAACGGCAGTAGCGCCAGACGCCGGCTTTTCCACACCAGTCTGCCGGTCATGCGTGCGATGACGCACAGACCAGAATCTGCCAGCGACTAATCTCGATCCCATGAACACGCCGTCAATTCGAACGGCGTGCACCGGTCTCTCAGGAGCATCGGATGGATAGATTTTATTTGTTGGACGCCTCGTTCTGCCCGAGCGTCAACCAGGGTCGCAATCCTATCTTCAGCAGCTCGCCCGAGCGCGCCGTGGCGTCGCAGATGACCGCGTTTACCGCGGCCCTGCAGACGTGCGCCGGACGATCCTTCCATCGCTACGACGCGCTGCATGATTTCTCGGTACGCGAGTACCGGACCTTCTGGCGCTGCTTCCTGCAGTGGTCGCAGGGGCTGGCGTGGTCGGGCAGCCCCGATCCCGTCTGCGTTGGCGACGATTGCGAGCATGCGCGCTTCTTCCCGAACCTGCTGCTGAACTACGCAGACAACCTGCTGGGGCTTGAGGTCGCCGGGCCCGACGCCCCTGCGCTGACCGCCTGCCACGCCGATGGCCGGCCTGAACACCTGACTCGCGGCGAACTGCGCGAGCGCGTGGCGCGCACGGCCCACGCCTTGTCGCAACTGGGGCTGCGCGAAGGGGACCGCGTGGTCGCCGTGATGCGCAACGATGCGGAGGCCATCGTCGCCGCGCTGGCCGTGACCGCGCTCGGCGCGACGCTGTCGACCGCCGCAGCCGAGATGAGCGTCGAAACGCTGCTCGACCGCTTCGCGCCGCTGGCGCCGCGGCTGCTGCTCGCGCACACCACGCAGCGCGCCTTCGACACCGGCATCCCGCTGGCGGACAACGTCGCAAAGCTGGCCGCCGCGCTGCCGTCGCTGCAGGGCATCATCCAGCTCGACGACGGCGGCTTGCCCGCCTCGGTCAGCCAGCCGGTCCATACGCTGGCGGACCTGATCGGCCGTGGCGATGCGCAGCAATTCTCTTTCCAGCGTTTTCCGTTCAACCATCCACTCTTCATCATGTTTTCGTCGGGCACCACCGGCAAGCCCAAGTGCATCGTGCACGGCGCCGGCGGCACCCTGCTGGAGCACCTGAAGGAGCACCGCCTGCACAGCGACCTGCGCCCCGGCGACCGCATGTATTTCCACACCACCTGCGCGTGGATGATGTGGAACTGGCAGCTGTCGGCGCTTGCGTCCGGGACCGAGATCGTGACCTATGACGGCCCGATCGCCACGGTCGACGCATTGTGGCGACTGGTCGCCGACGAGCGCGTCACGGTGTTCGGCACCAGCCCCGCCTACCTGAAGATGTGCGAAGACGCCGGCCTGGTGCCCGGGCAGCAGTTCGACCTGGGCGCACTGCGCGCGATGATGTCGACCGGATCGGTGCTGTTCGACGCGCAGTTCGAATGGGTGCGCGACCACGTCAAGGCGCTGCCGCTGCAGTCGATCTCCGGCGGCACCGACATCCTGGGCTGCTTCGTGCTGGGCAACCCCAACCTGCCGGTCTATGCGGGCGAAGCGCAGTGCAAGAGCCTGGCGCTCGGGGTGCAGGCGTGGGAACACGGCGCGCCGACCAGCGGCATCGGCGACCTGGTGTGCACGAATCCGTTCCCGTCGCGTCCGCTGGGCTTCTATGGCGACGCGAACGGCGAGGCGTTCCACAAGGCCTACTTTTCCGCCAACGCGGGGGTCTGGACCCACGGCGACCGCATCGAGTTTCCGCCCGAAGGCACGGCGCGGCTGCATGGCCGCTCCGACGGCGTGCTCAATGTGCGCGGCATCAATGTCGGTCCGGGCGAGATCTACCGCGTGCTGCGCGATATCCCCGAGATCCGCGAGGCGATGGTGGTCGAGCAGCGCGCGCGCACGGCACCGCCCGACCGCACCCATGCGGAACGGTACGAGCAGCGCATGGTGCTGCTGCTGGTGCTGCAGGACGGGGTCGCGCTCACTGGCGCGCTGGCCGCGCGCGTGCGCCGCGACCTGGCGCGGCGCGCCTCGCCCACGCATGTGCCGGACCGTATCCTCGCCGTGCCGGCGCTGCCGGCCACGCATAACGGCAAGCTCTCCGAAGCGGCGGCGCGCAATGCGGTCAACGGCCTGCCGGTGGGCAATGCCGCGGCGTTGCGCAACCCGGAATGCCTCGACGCCATCCGCAATCATCCGGCCCTGAACCTGGCCGCGCGCGAACTGCCGGCCCCCGGCTCGTCGCGCGAGCAGCTGGAGCGCCATTTGCAGGCGCTGTGGGAGCGATTGTTCGACTTCGCCCCGATCGGGCGCGACGACAACTTCTTCGACCTCGGCGGGCATTCGCTGCTGGCCGCGCGGCTGCTGGCCGACGTGCACCAGTCGACCGGACGCACGATTCCGCTCGCCACGCTGCTGTTCACACCGACCATTGCCGGCCTGGCCGCGGCGATCGACGAGGCTGCCTCGCCGCGGCTGGCGCCCAACCTGGTGCCCGTGCGCGGCGGCACCGGCGCGCCGCTGTTCCTGGTGCACGGGGCCAGCGGCTCGGTGATGGAGTGCTGGGGCATGGTCAACGCGCTGCGGACCACGCGCCCGGTCTACGGGCTGCAGGCGCGCGGCCTCGACGGCGAGCAGCCGACGCAGCGGCGCGTCGAGGATATGGCGGCCAGCTACATCGAACAGATACGCACCTTGCAGCCGGGCGGCCCGTACGCGCTGGCCGGCTACTCGTTCGGCGGGCTGGTCGTGTTCGAGATGGCGCAACAGCTGACCCGCGCCGGCGAGCAGGTCGAGCTGCTGTGCCTGCTCGACACCTATGTCGGCGAGCAGTTCCTGCCGTGGCGCACCTGGATGCACTATTGCTGGAACTATCCGGGCTGGCAGTGGCGCAAGCTGCGCGCGGTGCCGGCGGCACAGCGCCTGCGCTACCTAAGGTACGCGCTGAGCCGCGCCGCCGAAGGCGTCGGCATGCGCCGCGGCCGGCTCACGTGCCGGCCCGACGCGTTCACCGAATCGCTGCCGCCGGCGCTGCGGCAGGTGCGCGAAACCATCGGACGCGCCATGACGACCTATCACCCGCGGCCGTACCACGGCGGCCCGGTGCTCTATCTGCGCGCCGCGGTCAGGCAGCAGCGCGGCGACCCGCTGACGCTGTGGCGGCGCGTGGCACTGCGCGGCCTGACCATAGCCGAGGTGCCGTGCAGCCATTTCGACCTGGTGCAGGAACCGAACCTGCAGGCGGTGGCGGCGATCCTGGACGAAGGGCTCGCGGGCACGTGACGCCGTTCGTGCTGCCGGAACCGGCGCGCCTGGCCTTGCCGGACGGCACCGTCCAGCTATGGGTGCTGGACGACGGGCAGGTCGGCCCGGCCTGCGCGCAGCTGGGCCATACGCTGGCGCCAGGCGAGCGCGCGCGCGCGCTGGCCTACCGTCACGCCAGGCACTGCCAGGGCTATATCGCGCGGCGCGGGCTGCTGCGCTGGCTGATCGGCGGCTATCTGCACTGCCAGCCCGAAGCGCTGCGCCTTACCGCTTCGGCATTCGGCAAGCCGGTCCTGCAATGGCCGCAGGCAGCGCTGGCTTTCAGCGTGTCGCACACCGACGGCATGGCGCTGCTGGCCTTCGCCCGGGATTGCCGGCTCGGCGTGGACGTGGAGCGGCGTGCCGGCGGGCTGGACGTGCCGGGACTGGGTCGCGGCATATTTTCCGCGCGGGAGATGCAGGCGCTCGCGCACGCGCGGCACGGTTCGGCCGATACGCTGCTACGCCTCTGGACGCGCAAGGAAGCGCTGCTGAAGGCGCTCGGCACGGGCCTGTCGGGCGATCCCACCGTGTACACGACGGAAGACGACCGGCAGCGCGGCGCGGGTCACTGGCGGGCCTGGCACCATGGCACCGCCATGGCGGGCTGGACCTGCATCGACCTGGCCTTCGGGGAGGAGATACGGGGTGCGCTGGCGGTATCGCGCGCGGACGCCTGCATCAGCTGCCATCCCCTTGCCAAGCCCCCCGCCCGGCAACGTAACACGTTACGTGACACGTAACGCCCCCCAGCGCAGATACCAGCCCTCCGCGCAGGCCTGCAGGCGTGTGCCGCCCTGCCGAAACCCGCGCCCCGCCAAGCTCCGGCGCCCGCAGCACGGTGGCACGGCAGCGCATGCCCCAAGCTGGCATCCCCCTTGCTGATTCCGGCCAGAAGCATTGGTCATGGAGCCAATGCCGGACAAACGGAGGAAGGGATGAACTGGACTCACCATGGAGCGCCGGCCCCGGCGCAGGTTGCGGGGATCGGCCGCGAGGCACATGCCGTGGTCATCGACGACCTGCCGATGTACCGGCACGGCATCACGCGCCTGCTTGGCGAGATGCCGGGCATCGGCCGGGTGGAACCGGTGGAAACGGATGCCCTGGCGGCGCGCAACCTGCGCCTGCCCGCGCCGGCACTGCTGGTGTTCGGCATGCCCGCGGACCTTGCCCAGGGCTGGAACCAGCTGCGCCTGGCCAGCCTGGTGCTGCGGCCGCGGCGCCTGCTGCTGATCTCGGACAACATGTGGCTGCGCCTGCCGCCCGGCCTGGATGCACGCTTCGCCCGCACGCTGTGCCGGTCCGCCTCGGTCGCCACCATCGAACGCGACGTGCGCGCGCTGCTGGATCTGCCGCTCGCGGCGCAAACCCGGCCTGAGCCGGAGGCAGCAACGGACGGGTTCCGGCGGCCGTTTCACGCGTTTGCTTAGCAGCAATCCGACTTCGAACCACGACAGCTCCTAACGCCGCGCAGTTGCCGCACCCGCCGCAGCGCCAAAACACCGATTTTTCTAAGCTCGCCGCCAAAAAGTTTCACTTCCGCGATAAATCGCAAGCTGTAACCATGCACCCAACTCTGTCCCCGGCCCGCATGGATGGGGAGCGCGCGCGGCGGTGGCACTGCCGTTTCCCAACATGACGCGAGCGACGGATGACCATGGTGTACTTGCTGATGCGGCGGCTTTTCGCGCTGGCCGTCCTGCTGTGGCTCGGTGTCGCCGCGGTCCAGGCCGCGCCGGATCCCGATGCCGAAGCGCAGGCCGCGCCGGTCGAAGTCCGCCTGATGAACCGCCCGATCGTGGTGCTGCGCACAACGCTGGCCGGCGTCACGCCTGAAGCGCGCGCCCGCCGCGTGCGGGACCGTTTCGAAGCACTGACGCCGTCCGACCTGCTGCAACCCGTCCGAACCAGCCCCGGCGAGCTCGCCGGCCAGCATGGGGAAGCAATCTATGTCGGCGAGCGCCTGCTGATGGCCGTGGCCGAAGGCGACCGCGATCCCGAGGACAAGGCCCCGCTCGAGACACTGGTCCGGCAGACCGTTGCCAACGTCAGCCAGGCCGTGGCCGCCCGCCGCCAGCAGCAGCACTGGCCCACGCTGATTCGCGGCGCATTGCGCGCGGGGGGCACGCTGGTCGTCGCGGTATTGCTCTGCTGGGGGTTGACCAAGACCCGGCGCTTGCTGGGGCGCGTGGTGGACGTCTCATTGCAGCGGCACCTGAAGGCGCGCACCGCCAACGGCTTCGACTGGACCGCCGCGCTCTACCAGCTGACCGACCGCATCGTACGCATCCTGGCGGTGGCGCTGTTCGCGCTGGTCGCCTTTGTCTGGCTGGAATTCGCTCTGCTGCAGTTTCCGCTGACGCATCCGCTCGGCGAGCGCATGGGCGTGTACCTGTGGCGCCTGCTGGAAGGGATCGGCGCCGCCGTGGTCGGCGCGATCCCGGGCTTGCTGGTGGTCGGCATCATCGTGTTCATTACGCGCGGCGTGCAGGCCGTGGTCTCGAGCGTGTTCGCAGCCACCGAGCGCGGCAAGCTCACGGTGCCAGGACTGCATCCGGAGACGGTGCCGGCAACGCGGCGCCTGGCCACGGTGCTGGTGTGGGCGCTTGGCTTCACCTTTGCCTACCCCTACATCCCCGGCTCGCAGAGCGACGTGTTCAAGGGCGTCTCCGTGCTGCTCGGCTTCATGCTGACGCTGGGCTCGGCCAATGTCGTGAACCAGCTGATGAGCGGCATGGTGCTGGTGTACTCGCGCGCCTTGCGCGTGGGCGACATGGTCAGCATCGGCGATACCGTGGGATGGGTCGAAAGCCTGGGCCCGCTGTCGGTCAGGCTGGTCAACCTGCGCCAGGAGCAGGTCACGCTGCCGAACGCCGTGGTGGTCGGCAGCGCCGTGCACAACTATTCCCGCTCAGGCGACATCAACCAGGGCAGCGCGGCCCTGCTGTCGTCGGCGGTGACGATCGGCTATGACACGCCCTGGCGCCAGGTCCATGCGATGCTGCTCAATGCCGCGCGCCAGGTACCCGGACTGAACCAGGAGACGGCGCCCTTCGTGCTGCAGCGCGGGCTGTCGGACTTCTACGTCGAATACGAGCTGTTCTTCGCCATCGAAGACCCGCGGCGCCGCTTCTTCGCGCTGTCCACCCTGCACGCCGCGATCCAGGACGAGTTCAATCGCCACAACGTGCAGATCATGTCGCCGCATTTCGTGCTGCAGCCGAAAGAACCGGTGACGGTGCCGACCGAGCAATGGCATGCGCCGCCCGCCACGCCCCCCGCGCAGCAGCGCAGCGCCGGCTGAAGCGCCCGCGCGCCGCGGCGAACACGCATCGGTGCGGGCCATGCCCGCAATCACCAAGGAGCGGTCATGAACCGGGCATACCGCAATGCAGAGGATGCTGGCATCGGCCGCGAGACCCATGCCGAGGGCTTCTCGCTGGTGCGCGACGACGTGCTGTACCGGCTGCAACGGCGCCTCGGGCTGATCCCCGCCGGCGGCCTTGGCGTGGCCAGGCGCGCGCTGTGCTACAGCATGGTCGCGTGGCTGCCGCTGGTGGTCTGGGCCGTCGTCCATGGCCGCGTTACCGGGCAGGGGGGCGAATCCCTGTTCGGCCATTACGCCATCCATGTGCGCTGCCTCATCGGCATTCCGCTGCTGATCCTCGCCGAGGGCATCGCACACGGTGTGGTGCCGCTGTGCCTGCGGCAGTTCACGCGCAGCGGGCTGGTCGACGAGGCGCTGGCCCCGCGCTTCCGCGAAATCGTCGAGGGGGCCGCCAAGCTGCGCGATCGCACCTACCCGTGGGTCATCATCGGCGGGCTGGTGCTCGGCTGGACCCTGGCGGTATCGGTAGCGCCCAATCGCGACGAGATCGGCTGGGGCGACCTTGGCGGCGCCACGGGCTTTGCGACGTGGTGGTTCCTGCTGGTGTCGCGGCCGCTCTTCAACGTGCTGCTGCTGGCATGGCTGTGGCGGCTGCTGCTGACCGCCATCGTGCTGACGCGCATTGCCCGGCTGCCGCTGCGCCTGGTCCCCACCCATCCCGACCGGGTCGGCGGCCTGTCGTTCCTGAACCGGGTCCAGTTCATCTTCGCGCCGTTCTCGTTTGCGGTGTCCGCGGTGATGGCCGCGGCCTGGGCGCACGAGGTGATGTACCACGGCGTCGCCATTCCGTCGCTCTACCCGCAGATGGGCACGCTGGTGCTGGTGCTGACGCTGGTCACGCTGCTGCCCATGTTCGGCTTCGTGCCGCTGCTGGCCAGGACGCGCAAATGGGCCTTGCTGGACTACGGCGCGCTGCTGGCCGAGCACAACCGCAAGGTGGACCGCCGCTGGATCCACGGCGAACCCGGGCAGGCCGACGATCCGCTGCTGGATGCGCCGGAACTGGGGCCGGTCGCGGACACGCATGCCATCTACGCTGCCGTGGCCGGCATGCGCAGCTCGCTGGTCGACAAGCGCGCGCTACTGGCCACCGCGCTGCCCGCGGCGCTGCCGATGCTGATGCTGGCGTCGTCGCAACTGCCGCTGAAGTCCACGCTGGGCAAGCTGCTGATGACGTTGCTGTAGACGGGGACCCGCCATCATGACCCAACGGTTCCCGACGCTGCATCGCTGGTCCGGCCAGGCCTGGCGGCTGCTTGCCAGGCGGCCGCACCGCTTCGTGCTGGTGTCGTTCTCGCTGTCCGTCATGCTGCTGTTGCTGCTGCTCTGGCGCGGGCTTCAGCTGTCGCAGGGCCGCGAGATCGAATCGCTGCGGCATATGCAGGCGGTGCGCGCGCAAAGCATCGATGCGTTGCTGCAACGCGAGGCCGAGCGCCTGCTCGGCGTGCGAAACGTCGCCGAGCACCTGCTGCAAATCCAGGCGACGGCGCCTGGCAAGCCGGATGCAGGCCTGCGTGCCGCGCTGGCGCGCCGCGACGAGCCGGTGTGGCCGGTGCCCGCGCATGACGCGGCCGCGGTCTACGGCGTCAGCGCCGCGGCGCTGCGCGGCCTGGACGGCTTCGCCCGGAACCCAGCGCGGCTCGAGGCCGACGTGGTCGTGGCGCGCGCGCTCAGCCATCTGCTAAGCGCGGCGCCGCAGGATTCCGGGATACGGCGGCGCATGGCCTATGTCTCGCGCAACGGCGTGCTGGCGGCCTACCCTTCGATCCCGGAAGCGAACGTCGTGTCCGCCGTGCAGCGCCTGGCGGCCGCGCCCTACTTCCATGACAGCCTGCCCTCGCGCAATCCCGGCCGGCGCGTGCAATGGCGCATCGCCCCGGCCAGTGCCGAGCGCAACCAGGTCTCTCTGTTCCTGAGCGTGCCGGTCTATGCCGACGGGGATGTCCGGGGCGTAGCGATACTCGAGCTGCCCCAGCGCACGCTCGACGACCAGCTCAGCAGCGCGCCCTTCCACGAGGCCAGCAGCTACCTGGTCGATCGCGAAGGCCGGCTGATCGGCGCCAGCGCGCGCAACGTGCGTGCCGGCGAAACCATGCAGGCGGCGCTCTCCGGGCCCTGGCCCGCCGCCACGCTGGACGCGGTCTTCCACGCCGAAGCCGGCCTGCTGAACGACGCGGGCGGCAGCGACCTGATGTTCCGCCGCCTGCGCGAGGGCGGCCTCGCGATGGTCGACGAGATTCCGGTGAACCAGTTGTGGCTGGCCAGCGCGGCACGGCTGAGCGGGGTCATTGGCGCGGGCGCGGCGGCGCTGGGCATTCTGCTCTGTGCCACGCTTGCCGTGGTCCACAGCCTGTTCCGGCACTATCTGGCGCGTGGCGAGGCGCTGCGCACGCTCGCCGAGACCGACGCACTGACCGGCCTGGCCAACCGCCGCGTCTTTGCCGCGCGGTTCGCGGCGGAGTCCGCGCGCTGCACCGCGGAGCCACGGCCGATCGCCGTGGTCATGCTGGACATCGACCACTTCAAGTCCATCAACGATCGCTGGGGCCATGCCAGCGGCGACGTGGTGCTGCGCGCGGTGGCTGCCGCGCTGCGCAGCGGCGTGCGCAAGGACGACCTGCCCGCGCGGCTCGGCGGCGAGGAGTTCGCGGTATTGCTGCCTGGCACCGGCGTCGACGATGCCGCCGCGGTGGCCGAGCACCTGCGGCAGCGGCTGGAAACCCTGAGTTGCGAACCGGCGCCCGATGCGGGCAGTAACGAGCCGATTCGCTTTACCGCCTCGTTCGGCGTGGCCGGAATCGAACCAGGTGCTCCGGGCAACCTCGATGCATTGCTGAGGGCCGCTGACCAGCGCCTGTATGAAGCCAAAGCCAACGGCCGCAACCGGGTGGTGGCGCATCAGCAGGACAGCGCCGGCGCATCACGCGGGCAAGCTTAATGGGCTTATAAGCTGCACTAATCAATCAGGCACGGCAAACTTGACGACAATGATGGCCTTATGACCCGCGCCGCGAATGCGCGCGCATTGGCATGCGCCCCGTGCCATGGTCTTCACAAGGAGTCCCCCATGACAAAATTCCAGCTCAATGGCCAGCCCAGGGACGTCGACGTTCCCGACGAGATGCCGCTGCTGTGGGCATTGCGCGATGAACTCGGCATGACCGGCACCAAGTTCGGCTGCGGCATGGCGCTGTGCGGCGCCTGCACGGTACATGTCGACGGCACCGCGATCCGCGCCTGCGTGACACCGGTGTCCGCCGTCACGGGGCGCTCCGTCGCAACCATCGAAGGCATGGAAGCTGACCGCGTGGGCCAGGCGGTGCAGCAGGCGTGGATCCAGCATAACGTGGCCCAGTGCGGCTACTGCCAGGCCGGGCAGATCATGGCGGCGGTCAGCCTGCTCAAGACCACGCCGGCGCCGAGCGAGCGGCAGATCGATGAAGCCATGAGCGGCAACATCTGCCGCTGCGGCACCTATCCGCGCATCCGCGCCGCGATCCGGCAGGCGGCCAGCCGCCTGGCGCAGGGAGGCAAGTAAATGACCGGGATCGCTCAGCTTTCGCGCCGCGGCTTCCTGCGCGGCAGCCTTGGCCTGATGACACTGGCCGTGACCAGCGGTGGCCTGGTGACCATGGCCCGGGCCGCCGATCCGACGCCAAAAAAATTCGGCGCCGACTCCATGCCAGGCGGGACCGTCGACGATCCGCTGGCATTCGTCTCGATCGCCGCCGACGGTACCGTCACCATCGTCGCCCATCGCGCCGAGATGGGCACCGGCGTGCGCACCAGCCTGCCGATGGTGGTGGCCGACGAGATGGAGGCGCGCTGGGAGCGCGTCAAGGTGGTTCAGGCCGAGGCCGACGAGACCCGCTACGGCAACCAGAACGTCGACGGCTCGCGCAGCGTGCGGCATTTCCTGATGCCGATGCGGCGCGTCGGAGCGGCGGCCCGCCAGATGCTGGAGGCCGCTGCCGCGGCGCGCTGGTCGGTGCCCGTGTCCGAAGTCAGGGCCATCGATCACGCAGTGGTGCACCAGCCCAGCGGGCGCCGCCTGGGCTATGGCGAACTGGCGGCCGACGCGGCCCGGCAGCCGGTACCCAAGGGCGAAGCACTGAAGCTCAAGCCCCGCAGCGGCTTCCGCTATATCGGCAAGAACGCGGTGCGGCCGGTCGACCAGCAAGCCATCGGCACCGGCCGCGCCGTCTACGGCATGGACCTGCGCCTGCCGGGCATGGTCTACGCCGTGGTGGCGCGCCCGCCCGTGGTAGGCGGCAAGCTGCGCCGGCTGGACAGCCGCAAGGCGCTGGCGCTGCCGGGTGTTTTGAAGGTGGTGGAGATTCCCGCCTTCCAGGGCGCGCCGGCATTCCAGCCGCTGGGCGGCGTCGCGGTGGTCGCGCGCAATACCTGGGCGGCCATGCAGGGCCGCGCCGCGCTGGAGATCGAATGGGACGACGGCCCCAACGGCAGCTACGATTCCGCGGCGTATCGCCAAACGCTCGAGGCGGCTTCGCGCGTGCCGGGCAAAATGATGCGCAACCACGGTGATGCGCAGCAGGCCTGGGACAAGGCGCCGCCGGCCGAGCGCCTTGCCGCCGACTACTACGTGCCGCACCTGGCCCATGCATCGATGGAGCCGCCGGTGGCGACCGTGCGCATCCGTGGCGGCAGCGCCGAAGTCTGGACCTCGATCCAGAACCCGGTTGCCGCGCAGACCGCCGTGGCCAGGCGCCTGGAACTCAAACCCGGCAACGTCAGGGTCAACGTGCTGCTGCTCGGCGGCGGCTTTGGCCGCAAGTCCAAGCCGGACTTTGTCGACGAGGCCGCCATCGTCGCGCAGGCAATGCCCGAGGGCACGCCGGTCAAGCTGGTATGGACGCGCGACGACGACATTCACCACGACTACCTGCACACCGTCTCGGCCGAGCGGCTCGAGGCCGTCATCGACAAGCAGGGACAGGTCAGGTCCTGGCTGCACCGCAGCGCCGCGCCGACCATCGCCTCGCTGTTCACCGAGGGCGCGAAGGGCCAGCAGATGTTCGAGTCGGCCATGTCGGCAATCAACATGCCCTACCGCATCGACAACGTGCGCGTGGAAACCGCCGAAGTGCCGGCGCATGCGCGCATCGGCTGGTTCCGCTCGGTGGCCAATATCCCGCACGCGTTCGCGGCGCAGTGCTTTATCGCCGAGCTGGCGCACCGCGCCGGCAAGGACCACCGGCAGTTTGCGCTGGACCTGATCGGACCCGCGCGCAAGATCGACCCCGGCACGCTGGCCGATACCTGGAACTACACCGAATCGCCCGAACGCTATCCGTATGACACCGGCCGCCTGCGCGGCGTGATCGAGGCCGCCACGCGCGGCGCGGGCTGGGGCCGCAAACTGCCCAAGGGGCACGGGCTGGGGCTGGCGTTCTGCTACAGCTTCATGAGCTACACCGCCACGGTGGTCGAGGTGGCCGTCGATGCGAAGGGCGAGGTGCGCGTGGTGTCAGTGGACATGGCGATGGACTGCGGCCCGCAGATCCACCCCGACCGCATCCGCGCGCAGATGGAAGGCGGCGCCGTCATGGGCCTGAGCCTGGCGCTGGCGAGCGAGATCGCCTTCGACAAGGGCCGCGTGGTGCAGAGCAACTTCCACGACTACGAAGTGCTGCGCCACCATGCCTCACCGCGCGTGATCCGCACCCACCTGGTCAACGACAACCACGATTTGCCGCCGGGCGGCGTGGGCGAGCCGCCGGTGCCGCCCGTCGCACCCGCGTTGTGCAACGCGATCTTCGCCGCCACCGGCAAGCGCGTGCGCAGCCTGCCGGTGCGCAAGGTGGCATAGGGAAGGCGCCGCGGCCAGGGTCGCGGCGCCTTTGCGCACAGCGCGTCAGGGTGCCCGCGTCGCCGCGGCGCGCGCAGTGAGCCACGTCAGCCATGCCGCGATCGCCAGCAGCGCCGCGCTGGCGACGAAGGTGCTTTGGTAACCGCTGTGGTCGAACAGCAGGCCACCCACGGTAGAACCCAGCGCGATGGCAAGCTGGACCACCGCCACCAGCAGTCCGCCGCCGGCCTCGGCGTCATCCGGGAAGGTCCGGGCGATCCACGCCCACCAGCCCACGGGAGCGGCGGTGGCAACCAGGCCCCACATCCCCAGCAGCGCGACCGCCGCGGCAGCCTGGCCGCCGAAGGCAACCAGCGCCAGCGCAATCCCGGCCATCAACACCGGTATGGCGATCATGGTCGCGTAGAAACCGCGCCTGAGCGCCGCGCCGATGGCCATGGTGCCGATAAAGCCCGTGACCCCGATCAGCAGCAGGATCAGCGACAGCGCCGACACATCCACCCGCGTCACCGTCTCGAGAAACGGCCGCACATAGGTGAACAGCGTGAACTGCCCCATGAAGAACACGCTGGCACCCAGCATGCCCAGCACCACCAGCGGCTGGCGCAACAGCCGCAAGCCGTTGCCCGAACCGCTGCGGCGCGCAGCCACCGGCATCGCCGGCAGGCTGACCCACTGCCACGCGAAGGCGACCAGCGCCACCGGCACCAGGCAGAAGAACGCGCCGCGCCAGCCGATCACCGCGCCGAGATAACTGCCCAACGGTGCCGCCACCACCGTCGCCAGCGCGTTGCCGCCGTTGAAGATCGCCAGCGCGCGCGGCACCTGGCCGGCCGGCACCAGCCGCATCGCCGTTGCCGCCGACATCGACCAGAAGCCGCCGACCACCACGCCGATCAGCGCACGGCCCGCCATGTAGGTCAGGTAGTTGGGCGCCAGCGCGATCACCGCACCGGAGACCGCCATCAGCGCCGTCAGCGCCAGCAGCAGCGTCTTGCGGTTCATGCCGCCGGCCAGCGTGGCGACAAACAGGCTGGTCACCACGGCAAAGGCGCCGGAGATCGCGATGCCCTGGCCGGCCATGCCTTCTGATACATGCAGGTCGGCGGCCATGGGCGTCAGCAGGCTGACCGGCATGAATTCCGAGGCGATCAGCGCGAACACGCACAGCGTCATCGCAAAGACGCCGCCCCAGCGGGCGGGCTGGCGTTCGGCGTCGTGTGAAGGGATGGTCGCGCCCATGGGGGCGTCACAGAGTCGGGTTGTCATGCAGTGCGGGAAGGTCGGAATGCGCCAGCCACACCGCGCCGGTATCGTCCGGAGCGGCGTGTCGCAGGCGCAGTGAGCAATGAAAATGTGCCGGAGTCGGCGATGGCGAGGCCCGGTCCCGGCCTCTTCGTCCCTGCCATCATCGCGCGTGGCGGCGCGCGAGACTAGCTAATGAGTACTTAAAGAGGATATAAGTAGCGCTAATCAATGTGCCGATGGAGACCGACCCATGGTCCGACGCAATCTCAACGACCTGCTCGCCTTCGTGACGGTGGCGCGCGAAGGCAGCTTCACGCGCGCCGCCGCCTCGCTGGGCGTGACGCAGTCAGCGCTGAGCCAGGCCGTGCGCGGCCTCGAGGAACGGCTGCGGATCCGGCTGCTGACGCGCACCACGCGCAGCGTCTCGCCCACCGCGGCCGGCGAACGGCTGATGCAGGCCATCGGCCACCGCTTCGACGAAATCGAGGCCGAGCTCGATGCCCTGACCGCCTTGCGCGACAAACCCGCCGGCACGGTGCGCATCACCTGCGGCGACAACGTGCTGCACACCATCCTGCTGCCCAAGCTCGCACCGCTGCTGCACGAATATCCGGACATCAAGCTCGAGTTCGACGTCAACTACGGCTTCCGCGACATCGTCGCCGACCGCTTCGACGCCGGCGTGCGCCTGGGCAACACCATCGACAAGGACATGATCGCCGTGCCCATCGGCCCGCCGCTGCGCATGGCCGTGGTGGCATCGCCCACCTACTTCGCCGCCCACCCGCCGCCGAAGACCCCGCAAGACCTGATGGCGCACCGCTGCATCAACCAGCGCATGCCCACCTCGGGCGGGCTGTACGTGTGGAACTTCGAGCGGCGCGGCCGCCAGGTGAACGTGCGCGTGGACGGGCCGCTGATCTTCAACACCACGCAGCCGCAGGTGGACGCCGCACTGGCCGGGCTGGGCATCGCACTGCTGCCCGAGGATGAGCTGCTGCCGCATATCGAAGCCGGCCGGCTGGTGCGCGTGCTGGAGGACTGGTGCCCGAAGTTCAATGGCTACCATTTGTACTATCCGAGCAGGCGGCAGCCGTCGCCAGCGTTTGCGCTGGTGGTGCGGATGTTGCGGGGGTAGGGGTGGGGAGGAGGGATGGTTTGCTTGCGGGGGCACCGCCATGACCACGCCTGATCAAACGGCGAAGCGGGACATGGCGGTGCGTACTTGACGATCGTCATGCTTCGGCAAGGGTTCTTCCTGGTGCTGACTGGCTGTCGATGGCCACGAACCGCCCCAGGTGGAACGTCATGTCGCCGAGCAGGACATCGTTGGCGACCAGGCGACGCGCATAGTGGCTGATCGCGGTTTCATCCTGGAGACCCACCGCGCCATGCAACTGCAGGGCATCCAGCGCGATGGCGCGGCCCGCGCGGCCAGCCATCCACTTCGCGGCGCTGATGCGCTTGCCGCGCTCCGCCGGCGATGCCGTAAGCCAGCCAGCGGCAGCCTGCTGAACCAATGCGCGGGCATGGATCCAGTTGCGGAAATGCTCCACCACACGGTGCTGCAACGCCTGGTTGTCGGCCAGGCTACGTCCGAACTGCTTGCGGGTACGCATGTAGTCCACGGTAAGTGCCAGCGCCTTGCGCATCGCGCCCGTGCTTTCCGCGCACAGGCCGATCGTGACGCAGGCCAGCGCCTGCTCGATGATCGAGCTTGCCCGCTCCGGGCCAGCCACGCGCGCCGCGTGCGGCAGGCGCACATCCTGCAGCAACAGGTCCGCGGCACCGCGCCCGTCGTGCAGGCGATAGCGTTGCACGGTGACGCCTTGATCGCCGACGGCACAATCGAACAGGGCGATGCCGCCGGCCTCCAGACGCGCGCTCACCAGCGCGCGGTCGGCGCTGTCGCCGCCCAGCACAAGCATCTTGTTGCCGCGCAGGCGCCAGCCATCGCCGTCGCGGACCGCCGTTGCCGGTGCCCCGCGATCCGTGCCGGCAAAGGCAATGCGCGCCCCTTGCGCCAGCGCCTCGAGCGTGCGGGAGCGGCCTTCGAAGCCGGTGGCATCGAGCAGCAGCTGCATTGGCAGCACCGACGCCCACAACACCGGGTCCAGCACCAGCGCCTCGCCCAGCGCGCTCATTACCGGCAGCAGGTCATGCAGCGTGCCGCCGAAACCGCCATCGCGCTCGGGCAGCAGTAGCCGGCGCAACCCCATCTCGCCAAAGCCGCGCCAGAACGCGTCATCGGTGCCGCCAGGCGCGGCGAGGATCTCGCGGCGCCGCTCGAAGCCGTAGCATTGCGCGAGCAGCCGGCGCAGGCCATCGTCGAGCATGACCTGCTGCGCATCGAGGCACGCGGACTGCGGCAGTTCCAGCTCGGTCTGTCCGCCAAAGATGGCCTTGGCGACGATGCCACGCTGCACTTCCGAGGTGCCGCCGCCGAGCGTAATGCCCCGGTAGCGCCAGACTTGCATGGCAAGATTGCCGGCGTGCCCGGGCGCCAGTGGCGGGTCGCTGGGGATGCCTTGCACCGCTTGCGGGTCGAACACCAGCGCGTCGCTCCCCAACAGGTCCAGCTGCAGCTGGTGCAGGTCCTGCAGGACCTCATTGCCCTGGAGCTTCAGCAACGAGGACTCCAGCGCCGGCTCCTGTCCCTGCTCCACCGCATGCACGGCGGGCCACCACGCCGCTTCCAGCGCGCGGACGCGGATGTCGAGCTCGGCCAGCCGGCGAGCGTAGACGTCCTGCGTAGGCAACGACGTAACTGCCCGCTCCCTGCCGTCGACCATCTGGCGTGTCTGCTCCAGTTCGGCCCGGCATTCCGCCACGCGCGCCACGAACAGGCGCTCCGTGACGAGCAGGCCCTTGGCCACTGACCAGCCCGCGTTTTCCGCGCCCACCAGGTTGGCCACCGGCACCCACACCTCGTCGAAGAACATCTGCACGTGCAGCACGCCACCATGCATGAAGCGGATCGGCCGCACCGTGACGCCGGGCGATGCCAGCTCGACAAGCAGCACGGAAATGCCGTCCTGCTTGCGCTGGGTGTTCGATTCCGTGCGCGCCAGCACCAGCACCCAGTTGGCCCAATGGCCGTAGCTCTGCCAGATCTTGGTGCCGCTCAGCACGAAGCAGTCGCCGTCGCGGTACGCCGTGGTACGCAACGACGCGAGGTCCGAGCCGGCGTCCGGCTCGGAGTAGCCCTGGGCCCAGAAGTCGTCAAAGGACAGCATGCGCGGCAGGAAGCGGGCCTGCTGCTCGGCCGTGCCGTGGCGCATGATCGTCGGCCCGATGGTGTCGATGCCCAGGTTTTCGAAGCGCGGGGCATCGCACGCCGCGAGTTCTTCACGGAACACCGCCTGCTGCGCCAGAGTCCAGCCGGGGCCACCGTGCTCTCGCGGCCAGCCGGGTGCGGCCCAGCCCTGCTCGTGCAGGATGCGCTGCCAGCGCATGGCCTGTTCGCGCGTGACCAGGCAGTGGGCGCGCACCGCGGCCTGGATGTCTTCGGGCACGGCTCGTCCGAGGAACTGACGCACCTCGGCGCGAAAGGATTCGAGTTCGGTAGAGGAAAGATGTCTGGACATGGATGCGTTCCGAAATTCAGATCATTGGCCGCTGGCCGGCTTGCCCCAGTCGCAGGCGGGCGGCTCGCCCCTGGCAAAGCGCGCGGCGGCCTCGGTGTGACAGGGGGTCGAACCCGGCGACCGGCCCATCGATGCGCAGCGACGACTCGTCGAAATGGATGGCTTCAGCCACTATCGCCCTCCGGTCTTCAGCACGACCTTCAGTTCGCGCGCCAGCCGTTCCACGCGCTCGCGCTGCTGCGTGAAGTACGCCAGCGCCTCGGCCGCGGTACCGCCTTCGGTCTCGATGCCCAGTTCCAGCAGGGACTGCTTCACATCCGGCGCCTTCAGCGCTTCGTTGACCTGCTTGTTGAGCAGCGCAACCACCGCCGGCGGCGTCCCCGCCGGCGCCACCAGCATGAACCAGGGCGTCAGGCCGTCGATCTCGCGCGTCAGGCCCTGCTCCCCGCCGGTGGGTACGTCAGGCATCAGCGCCATGCGCTTTGGCTCGATCACCGCCAGCAAGCGCACATTGCCCCGCTCCACCAGCGGGCGGACCGAGGGGTATTCGAGCATCGCAAAATCGATCTCCCCGGCGGCCAATGCCACCGCCGTGGGCGCGTTGCCCTTGTAGGGCACGTCCACAGCCTGAACGCCAAGCGAGCGCATCAGGGCCAGCGCCGACAGGTGCGGATTGCTGCCGGTGCTGCCCTGGCCGAAACTCAGTTTGCCGCTGTTCGCCCTGGCATAAGCCACGAACTCCTGCACGTTCTTCACGGGAAGCGTGGCGCGCACCGCCAGATAGGAAGGCGCGCGCCCCAATACGGCGATCGGCACAAAGTCCTGGCCCGGCACGAATCCGAAGTTGTCGAACATCATTGGAAAGGCAGCCGTCACGGCGTTGGCGACGCCCAGCGTGTAGCCGTCGGCAGGCGCACGGATCACCGCTTCCATCGCGATCCGCGTGCCCGCACCAGGCCTGTTCTCGACGACGAAAGGCTTGCCCAGGCGCTCGCCCAGCCTGCTGGCGAGCTTTCGGGCCAGAATGTCAGTGCTGGCGCCGGCTTGCAAGCCAACCATCATCCTTACCGGACGCTCCGGATACCCGGCGAATGCAGGGGCGCTGGCCAGCGGCGCGAGCGCCAGCAACAAGGCGCAGGCGCGCATGGCGCAGGCGAGGGTCAAGCGGGGCAGGTTCATGGGCCGTCTCCTGGAGTTGTCCACGCATCCTGCACCCACCCGACCGTGCCGCCCCCAGGAACACTACGCGTGGCCAGCGCGCATTGCAGGTTCTGCGGGGCGTACTCCAGCAGCAATTGCAGGCCCTTCAGCACCCCAGCGCGCCAGAGATGATGCGCGTCATCCAGGATGATCACCATCTCCCTCGGGTGCGCGGCAAGCGCACGCACCAGGGAAATCACCAGCGCCTCGACCATCCCTTCCTGGCCGCTACGGCTGGCGAGCACAGCGGCGTCCTTCACCAGCACGGGATCCACCTTCTTCAGCGCGGTCAGCAGGACATCAAAGAAGTGCGTCGGATGGTCGTCCTCCGCGGCCAGCTGCAGCAAGCGCGGGCGCGCAACGACAGGCGCTGGGGTCTTCGCGCGGGCGCCAGGTCTGTCTTGCATCGATCGATCTGTCGCGGGATCAGACCTCACCGGAAGCGGACCGCTCAGGCGGCCTTGCTGCAAGCCCTGGCCAGCGACTCGATGACCATCGCCGTGTGCTCGCCGAGCGCCGGCAGCGCGCCGCCCGGCCTTGGCATCTGATCGATGCTGATCGGCAACGCGGGAAAGCACAGTTCGTGGCCGCCGGGCGTTGTCGCGGTGACGAGGCGCTCGGGCATATTGGTGCGGGCGTACTCCACCGCACCGTCGACGCTGCGCACCACGCCGCAAACCACGCCCGCGCTGGTCAGCTTCGCGCAAGCGGCGTCGGCACTCATGCCGGCGAGCGCCTCGGTCAGCGCCTCGCGCAGCGCCCCCCGGTTGGCCACGCGCGCGGCGTTGTCGCAAAAGCGCGGGTCGCTCGGCATGTCGGGGCGGTCCAGGCAATGGCAGAGCCGCGCAAAGTGGTCCTGGACATAGGCCGAGATGACGAGCTTGCCTTCGCCGGTATCGAGCACATCCGCGGCCGGTGCCATCGTGGCCTGCCCGTTGCCGCAGCGCGACGGCGCCTCTGCCGTGAGCTGGTATTCGGCCCAGGGGTGGGCGAGCATGTCCATGGCGACGTCGATCAGCGAGATGCGGATGTGCGCACCGTTGCCGCTGATCCCGCGCTGCACGAGCGCGGCAAGCACGGCCGTGGTCAGCGTGCGCGCCGCCATCAGATCGACCACCGTAAACCCGACCCGCGTCGGATCTGCGTGCGCGTCGCCGTTCAGTGCCATGATTCCGCTCTCGGCCTGCGCCGCGACGTCCAGCCCGGGGCGCGTGGCGTCCGCGCCGGCATCGCCGAATCCATTGACGGACGCATAGATCAGACGTGGCTGCACCGCGCGCAACTGCTCGGCGCCCAGGCCGAACTTCTCCATGACACCGGGACGCGCGTTCTGCAGCACGATGTCGGCCAACAGCGACAGTTCGCGCGCCGCGGCCAGGTCGGCCGGATTGCGCAGGTCGAGCACGACGGATTGCTTGCCGCGGTTGAACGCGCAGAACATCGGGCCGCAGTCGTCGGCAGACCAGCCCGCATGACGACTTGCGTCGCCGCCTGGCGGCTCGATCTTGACCACGCTGGCGCCCAGGTCGGCGAGCGTTTGGGCAGCCGCGGGAGCCGCGATGTACTGCCCGAACTCGATGACGCGCAATCCTTGCAGGGGGAGAGAGATGGACATGTTCACTGGAAGATGAGGTGTGCCGCGAAGAACGGCTGGCTCGAAATCGTCGTCATTCGGTCACTGACAAACCGGCCGTCTGCACCAGTTGCTTCTCCACCAGCGTGCGCGCCTGCGCCCACTGGCGGTAGTCCGCCGCTGACCTGTACAGTGCATACATCCCGAGACGGGTCGTCAGCGCGTCATACTCTGTGCTCTGCATCACCTTGCGGAAGGCGCTCTGGACGCGCTCGACTACTGCGGGGTCCATACCCTTTGGCCCGACGATGCCGATGTAGGACGGCGCGGTGACCTGGTATCCGGCCTCGATGGCGGTCGGCACGCCCGGATCGAGCTTCATGCGCTGCGCGCTGAGTACGCTCAGGATGCGCGCCTTGCCGTCGAGCTTGGCGACTTCCGAATACGGCAGGCAGGCAGCGTCGATGCCGCCCGTGTTGAGCAGGCTGACGGTAGCATCCGGCGCGCCCTTGAACGGCACGTGCACCATCCGCACGCCGGCCTGGCGGGTGAGTTCGGTCATCGCCAGATGCGGCGTGCCGCCCATTCCGGTCGTCCCGTACGACACCGTGCCCGGCCTGGCTCGCGCCGCGTCGATCATGTCCTTGAGCGAGTGCCATGGCGACCCGGCCGGCACCGCGACCACATGCTCCGCGTCCGCCAATCCGATCACGTAGGTGAAATCGCCCACCGGATCGATCTTGCCTTTCATCAGATACGGTACGCGCAACAGGTTCTGGCTCGCCTGGAGCAGGGTGTAGCCGTCCGGCGCAGCATTCGCCACCGCCCGCGCACCGATCATCGACATGCCGCCGGGCCGGTTGTCGATGACGACCGACTGCCCGAGTTCCTTCTCTGCCAGCCGCGCGGTGCCGCGCATGTGCGCGTCGAGCAAGCCGCCAGCCTGGAAGGTCACGACGATGGTGATGGGCCGCGACGGATACGCGGCCTCAGCCTGCGCACCAAGCGCCGCAAGGGCCAGCGTCATGCCGGCCGCGAGCTTTCCTGCCACGATTCCAAACATCCCTGGTCTCCTCCGTTGTGTTTT
Source organism: Cupriavidus taiwanensis (assembly GCF_900249755.1). Classification (NCBI taxonomy): domain Bacteria; kingdom Pseudomonadati; phylum Pseudomonadota; class Betaproteobacteria; order Burkholderiales; family Burkholderiaceae; genus Cupriavidus; species Cupriavidus taiwanensis. The sequence continues at coordinate 136,334 of NZ_LT976854.1, read as the reverse complement.
TTCTGCCGGGGGTCGTGCCCCGGCCAGAGCACGACGACTTGCGGGTGCCATCCAACAGTGGCTGCGTCGAACGCATCGGTCAACTTTGGTTTCGCACAGCGGAACCGCTTGGCGATGGCATTGACATTTCTGGCTGCCGGGCAATAGCGGCCATCAGGATCAGGAATGTGGCAATGCAGTCCTCCGGAATGCTTCGAAGCGCGAAAAAAAACCGCTCCAAGGAGCGGTCTCTGTTCACGCAAGCGGGCACGCAGCCCGCCCCCGGTCAGTCGTCCAGCAGCGACAGGTCACGCACCGCGCCCTTGTCCGCCGACATCACCAGCTTCGCATACGCCTTCAGCGCCGCCGACACCTTGCGCGGCCGCGGCTTCGCGGGCTTCCAGCCCTTGGCGTTCTGCAACTCGCGGCGGCGCGCCAGTTCTTCATCGGACACCAGCACATTGATCGTGCGGTTGGGAATGTCGATGCGGATCTTGTCGCCGTCCTGCACCAGGCCGATGGCGCCGCCGGCCGCGGCTTCGGGCGAGCAGTGGCCGATGGACAGGCCCGAGGTGCCGCCGGAGAAGCGGCCGTCGGTCAGCAGCGCGCAGGCCTTGCCCAGGCCCTTGGACTTGATGTAGCTGGTGGGGTAGAGCATTTCCTGCATGCCCGGGCCGCCCTTCGGGCCTTCGTAGCGCACGATCACCACGTCGCCGGCCTTGACCCTGTCGCTGAGGATGTTCTCGACCGCTTCGTCCTGCGATTCGGTGACGTGGGCGGTGCCCTCGAACACCAGGATGCTCTCGTCCACGCCGGCGGTCTTCACCACGCAGCCGTCGAGCGCGATGTTGCCGGTCAGCACCGCCAGGCCGCCTTCCTTGGAGAAGGCGTGCTCGTAGGAGCGGATGCAGCCCTCGGCGCGGTCCAGGTCCAGGCTGGGCCAGCGCGTGTTCTGGCTGAACGCGACCTGCGTGGGAACGCCGGCCGGGCCGGCCAGGTAGAACTGCTTGACGGCTTCGTCCTGGGTGCGGCTGATGTCCCACTGCTCCAGCGCGTCCTTGAGCGTGGGGGCATGCACCGTGGGCACGTCGGTGTGCAGCTTGCCGGCGCGCTCCAGCTCGCCCAGGATGGCCATGATGCCGCCGGCGCGGTGGACATCCTCGATGTGGTACTTGTTGGTGTTGGGCGCGACCTTGCACAGCTGCGGCACGACCCGCGACAGGCGGTCGATGTCGGTCATGTCGAAGTCGATCTCCGCCTCGCGCGCGATCGCCAGCAGGTGCAGGATGGTGTTGGTCGAGCCGCCCATGGCGATGTCCAGCGTCATGGCGTTCTCGAACGCCTTGAAGCCCACCGCGCGCGGCAGCACGCTGGCGTCTTCCTGCTCGTAGTACTGGCGCGCCAGTTCCACGATGCGGCGGCCGGCCCGCTTGAACAGCTGCTCGCGGTCCGCGTGCGTGGCCACCACGGTGCCGTTGCCCGGCAGCGACAGGCCCAGCGCCTCGGTCAGGCAGTTCATGGAATTGGCGGTGAACATGCCGGAGCACGAGCCGCAGGTCGGGCAGGCGGAACGCTCCACCTCGGCCACGTCGGCGTCGGAGTATGCGCTGTCGGCGGCAATCACCATGGCGTCGACCAGGTCCAGCTTCTTGAACTCCATGGCCTTGGTGACGGGGTTGGCCAGGCGCGTCTTGCCGGCTTCCATCGGCCCGCCCGAGACGAAGATCACCGGGATGTTCAGGCGCATCGCGGCCATCAGCATGCCCGGGGTGATCTTGTCGCAGTTGGAGATGCACACCATGGCGTCGGCGCAGTGCGCGTTGACCATGTATTCGACCGAGTCGGCGATGATGTCGCGGCTGGGCAGCGAATACAGCATGCCGTCATGGCCCATGGCGATGCCGTCGTCGACCGCGATGGTGTTGAACTCCTTGGCCACGCCGCCCGCGGCCTCGATCTCGCGCGCGACCAGCTGGCCCAGGTCCTTCAGGTGCACGTGCCCCGGCACGAACTGCGTGAAGGAATTGACCACGGCAATGATGGGCTTGGAGAAATCTTCGTCTTTCATGCCGGTGGCGCGCCACAGCGAGCGCGCCCCCGCCATGTTGCGGCCGGCGGTGGAGGTTTTGGAACGGTATGTGGGCATGGTCTTGCTTTAGAAGTATCGCGGTAGGAAGCGGGCCGCGGGAATAAGGGCCCTGGCATGCCCGTGCGAACAACCTCTTGAGCTGCGCCGTGGGCAAAGCCGCAATTATCCCACACCCGGACGGACGGGATCTTCCCCCGGCGCGGCGCCCGCGCAGGCCGCCGCAATGTTCGGGCGGCCACCATGCGCGCGCGCCGCCGGCCCCCGATGCCCTTGCGCGATTGCCGATTCGGGGAAATGCTTGCGCTTATGTCACCTGCGCGGAGCTACGTCATGGACACATCAAGCGAACTGCAAGCCACCGTGGACGCCCTGGCACAGCCGGGCAAGGGCCTGTTGGCCGCCGACGAGAGCGGCCCGACCATCGCCAAGCGCTTCGAGCGCATCGGCGTGGAATCGAGCGAAGAAAACCGACGCGCGTGGCGCAACCTGCTCTTGAGTACGCCGGGCCTGGGCGACTACATCAGCGGCGTGATCCTTTACGAAGAAACCCTGGGGCAGCGCGCAGACGACGGCACGCCCCTGCCGGAACTGGCCGCGCGCCAGGGCATCGTGCCGGGGATCAAGGTCGACAAGGGCAAGCTTGCGCTGGCGCTCGCCCCCGGCGATGAAATCACAGAGGGCCTCGACGGGCTGGCCAAGCGGCTGGCCGGTTACCGGCAACAGGGCGCGCGCTTTGCCAAGTGGCGTGCGGTCTACAACGTGTCGGACACGCTGCCCGGACGCGCCGCCGTGCAGGCCAATGCCGAAGCGCTGGCCCGCTACGCGGCCATCTGCCAGCAGGCCGGCGTGGTGCCCATCGTCGAGCCCGAAGTGCTGATGGACGGCGCCCACACCATGGCCCGCTGCGCCCAGGTGACCGAAGCCGTGCTGCATGAAGTCTTCCACGCCCTGCACCGCCACGCGGTGGTGCTGGAACACATGCTGCTCAAGCCCAGCATGGTGCTGCCCGGCAAGGATGCCGGCCACGCGCCGCCGTCGGAAGTCGCCATGCAGACCGTGCAGGTGCTCAGGCGCACCGTGCCGGCGGCGGTGCCGGGCATCTTCTTCCTGTCCGGCGGACAAACCCCGGCCGAGGCCACCGCCAACCTCGACGCCATGAACCGCCTGGCGCCGCTGCCGTGGCGGCTGTCCTTCTCGTACGGGCGCGCGCTGCAGGAGCCGCCGCTGCTGGCCTGGCGCGGCGAGCCAGGCAACACCGCGGCGGCGCAGCAGGCGCTGCTGCTGCGGTCGCGGCTGAACGGGCTGGCTTGCCTGGGGGAATATGACGCGGCGCTGGAGAGTGGCGCGGGCTAGGCCATCACTGGATTGGCGGCACGGCGCCCAGTTTCTCGGCCAGCATCCGCTCGTAAACGCCGAAGTGCCGGTCGACGTCGTACTGACTGACCACGACGACATCCATGCGGACCTGCTCGGGCGCCAGGCCGAACATCGTGGCCAATGCCACTTCCAGGTGGGGGGCGGCCGCCTTGTCCTTCTCGAAGGTCGTGCCGACGCTGATCACATAGGCTTTTTCGCCTTGCGCCGTGACCTCGACCAGGCGCGCGCCCGCGCTGAGGTTGTTCTCAATGGCAATCCTGGACAGCTCCGCGACACTGCGGGTGCGTTCGGTGGGAAAACCGCGCGCGCACTTCAGCTTTACCCGGTGTTTTCCCAGCGTCAACCACTCAGAATCGAACTCCATCGATGCCTCCATTCCGGCTTACGTTGCCGCGAAAATAGGGGCCGCGTCCGGGGATTTCAAGAAGGCCTTGCGCAACCGATTTGCCGCGGCATGCGCGTGTGCTGGCACGTGCGCGGACTGGTTTTTTATTGCTAACCGCGCGGCACCGGCGTCGATTTCAACGTCGCGACTGCCGGAGCAAAAATAAAATAGTATGCGGGCACGCGGATTTCAAGGGGGGTCCGGCGCCGGTCAAAGGCAGCTTTGCGCCCAGTGTGTGCGTCCACCCCGATCGCGATTAGCATGCGCCAATATCCACGCCATCGCTGCGCTGGCAGAACCAGGACCTATTGATGATCACCGCACACGTTTTCATTGCCACCAGCCTTGACGGCTTCATCGCCCGGCCCGATGGCGACATCGGCTGGCTGCTGGAGCGCGATGACCCCGCAGAAGACCATGGCTACACGGACTTCATCGCCGACAAGGATGCGATCGTGATGGGCCGTGGCAGCTATGAAAAAGTCGTCACGATGGGCGATTGGCCCTACGACCGTCCGGTGCTGGTGCTGTCCCGGCAACTGGCCGGCACGCCGGTGCCCGACATATTGCGGGGCAAGGTGCGCTTCTCCGACGCCACGCCACAGGACGCGCTGGCGCAACTAGAGGCGGAAGGCGTGCGGCGCGTTTATGTCGATGGCGGGCAGGTGGTGCAGTCGTTCCTTCGCGAAGGATGGATTGCCGACATGGTGGTCACGACGGTGCCGGTGCTGATTGGTGCGGGCCGTCCTCTGTTCGGTGCGCTCCCGCGCGACGTGAGCCTGAAGCTTGAATCCAGCCGGCACTTTCCGTCGGGGCTGGTGCAGTCGGCTTATCGGGTGCTGCGCTGAGCGGGGCCGGGCTTGGTCGAGATCGGGCGGCAATCAGGCCGCCTGGCAGATGCTGTTCGCGGGAGCGCCCGTAAGCCGAAGAATCAGTCCCCGGCTTCCGCCCTCACCCCCCTTACAGATACTTAAACAGATTCATCCCCTGAATCTGCATAAACGACTGCTGCGCCCCCTGCAGCGCCATCTGCCGCTGGTAATACTCGGTGATCGCCTTCGCGTAATCCAGGTCCTGCAGCCCCGACAACGTCTGCGAATACGTCAGGTCCCGGTTCGTCCCCACGTCATCCAGCGCATCCAGCTCATTCATGCGCGAACCCACCGACGCGCGCACGGTCAGCACGTTGTCGAGCGAGTTGGAGAACTGGCGCACCGCGGTCGACAGCACGTTGCCCAGGTTGGCGCGGTCGTTCTCGGTCGCGGCGGGCTTGCGCAGCGTGTCGATCACGGTCTGCAGGTTGGCGAACATGTCGGTGCCGGCCTCGCTGGCGGGCTGCATGGTCAGGGTGTCGCCGGCCTTGGGGGCGCCGGTGACGTTGAAGGTGATGCCCGCGACTTCGATCTGCGCCGGCGAGGTGTAGGGCAACGGGCCGGTCACCACCGGTGCGGGGGTGACCGAGGTGTCGGTGATGGTGTATTCGATCTGGCCGCCGGCGTTGGCGGTGAACGACATCTGCAGCGCGTGGCCGAACAGCGGGTCGCTCGGGTCGGTGGTGGAGACCGTGCCGAAGGTGGCGGTGCCGGTATTGGCGGGGTTGCCCTTGATCACATAGCCGGCGCCGCCGGTCACGCTCATGAAGACCTCGCGGCCGGTGTTGCCGGCGGGCATCTGGCGCGCCACGTCGACCTGCAGCAGTTGCTGGCCGTTGTCGCCGATGTAGTTGCCGGCGCCGGCGCTCTGCGTGAACGGGGCGCTGCCCGAGCGGGTGCCGCCGAACAGGAACTGGCCGTTGCCGTCGTCGGAGTTGGCCAGGCTCAGCAGCTGGTTGTACAGGCCTTCCAGCGCGGTTGCCAGCGAGCCGCGGTCGGCGTCGCTCATGGTGCCGTTGCCGGCCTGCACCAGCATGGTCTGGATGTTCTGCGTGATGGTGGTGACTGACTGCAGCGCGTTCTCTTCCGCGGCCAGCGCGATATTGGCCTGGTTGCGGGAGGTGGCGTACTGCCCGTTGACGGCCTGCGCCTGGCTCACGCCCAGCGCGCGGGTGGCGCCGACGGGGTCGTCCGACGGGGTCAGGATGGAGCGGCCGGTGCCGAGCTGCTGCTGGATATGCATCAGCGCGCCCTGCTGGTAGTTCATCGAAGCCAGGCCTTGCTGGTACAGGGTGGAGCTTGCAACGCGCATATTGGTTTACCTCTTCTGACGCGGTTGGCTGCGGCGCTTAGCGGCCGATGCCGATGATGGTGTCGAACAGCGTGCCGGCGGTCTGGATCACGCGCGCATTGGCCTGGTACAGCTGCTGGAAGCGCAGCATCGACACGGTTTCCTCGTCCATGTTGACGCCGGACACCGACTGCTGCGCGGTCTTGATCTGCGTGGTGATGCTGTCCTGCGACGCCGACGCGATCTTGACCGACTTGGCGCGCGTGCCGACATCGTTGACCAGCTGTGCGTAGGCTTCGCTGAAGCTGGACACGCCACCGATGGTCTTGGCGTTCTGCAGCTTGGCCAGCGCCAGCATGTTGCCGTTGTCCTTGACCGCGCCGGCGTTGCTGCCCAGCGTGAAGCTGTCGCCGGCAGCGGGCGTGCCGCCGAAGCTGAAGGTCAGGCCGTTCAGGGTGAAGTCGGTGTTGCTGCCGTTGGGCACGCCCACCGGCGGCGGCGCCATGGCCACGCCGCCGACCTTGAAGACGTAGCTGGTGCCGTCGAACTCTGCGGTGATCTTGCCGGCCGGCGGCGAGAACCCGGGCGCGACCTTGCTCAGCGACGCGGTGGCGCTGCCCTTGTTGCCGGTGCTCGCCTCGACGTAGGCCGGCGATGCCGCCGCGATCTTCGCGGGATCGCTGATCGCCATGTCGAAGCCGGTGGCGGCGTTGCGGGTGGGCTGGATCGTGAACGAATCGTTGGTGCCCATCGCCGCGTTGATCTCGACGGTGAAGCCGTCGGCGCTGAATTGCAGCGGATAGGTGGCGCCGCCGGCGGGCACGGGCGCGGCCACCTGCTGGTTGTCGGACAGGCGCGTCAGCGTGTAGTTGGTGCCGTCGAAATGCAGCGTGTAGTCGCTGGTGGTCAGCGCCGAGGCATTGTCGATGGTGGCGGTGGCCACCGTGGTCTTGATGGTGTTGTTGGCGTTGGGCAGGGTGGTGGCGCCGCCCAGCTTGAACATGTCGGTGCCGGGGGCGCCGTTCAGGTCGATGCCGAGCTGGTGCTGCGCATTGAAGCTCGCGCCGATCGCCAGCGACAGGCGGCCGATCGCGCTTTGCGCCGGGTCCAGGGTTTCGGTGCGGAACTGCAGCAGGCCGCCCAGCGAGCCGCCGGTGATCGCGCCCGGCTCGCTTTCGATCACGGCGCCGGTGGGCAGCGTGTACGCCACCACGGTGCGGTTGGGATCGGCCGCCGACGCCACCGCCTTCAGTTCATAGGCGTCATTGCCCATCACCAGCGGCTGGCCGTTGCCGACGAAGACGTTGTAGGTGCCGCTGTCTTGCACCACCACTTTGGCGCCGACCAGCTTGGTCAGCTCGGCCACGGCCTGGTCGCGCTGGTCCAGCAGGTCGTTGGGCGGCTGGCCGCCGGAGGCTGCCTTCAGGCGCGTGATCTCCTGGTTCAGGTTGGCAATCTGTTTGGTGTACGCGTTGACCTGCGTGACGGCGGTGCCGACCTGTTCGTTGACGCCGGACTGCAGCTGCTTGAAGTAGTTGCTGGCCGAGCGCACCTGGCCCACCAGTGCCTGGCCCGCCGACAGCATGCCCTGGCGCGCGGCCGGATCGGCCGGGGTATCGGCCACGGCCTGCACCGCGGCAAAGAACTTCTGCATCAGCGGCGCCAGGCCGCCCTTCTGGTCGGCCAGCAGGTTGTCGATCTGGCTGATCTGGTCGGAGTACATCGCCAGCGACGCGCTGGTCGAGGTGGCGCCGCGCAGCTGGCCGGTCAGGAACTCGTCATAGACGCGGATCACCGTGGTGGTGTTCGAGCCGAAGCCGTAGAAGCCCTGGCTGGTGTACTGGCCGCCGGCAGACGCGACGATGGTGTTCTGGCGCGAGTAGCCTTCGGTTGCCGAGTTGGCAAAGTTATGGCCCGTCGTCGTCAGCGCGTTCTGCGCGGTGTTCAGGCCGGAGAGGCCAATACTGAAGAGAGACATGGTGCTCTGATCCCGGAATTTTTGGACTGCCGCGCGGGGCGGCGGTGTGGTATGTGGGAGTTATCGGCTGTTGGGCGGCGGGACTTTAGGCTGGGAGGGGTTGAAACGCACTGTCCTCGATTGCGGCGCTGGTTTGCACCCCTCTCCCGCTTGCGGGAGAGGGGCAGGGGGAGAGGGCCGGCGCTGGCCATTGCGATGGCCTTCACTTCGTTGATGCTCCCCGCCCTCACCCCGACCCTCTCCCGCAAGCGGGAGAGGGAGTACACAAGCGGGAATTGGATAGTTCGAGGCAATGATCTCGCTGCTGGTTTGCTCCCCTCTCCCGCTTGCGGGAGAGGGGCCGGGGGTGAGGGCCGGCGCTTGCCATTGCGATGGCCTTCGCTTCGTTGACGCTCCCCGCCCTCACCCCGACCCTCTCCCGCAAGCGGGAGAGGGAGTACACAAGCGGGAATTGGAAGGCCTGAGGCGCTGATGACGCCGCTGTGCTGCAACTAGCGCCCGCGCCCTACGCCGCCACCTTCTTCATGATCTTCACCAGCTTGTGCCCATACGCCGGATCCGTGGCATACCCAGCGCGCTGCAAGCCGTGCGCCGCGTCTTCGGCCGATGCCGCGCTGACCACGCCCGCGTAGCGCGGGTTGTTTGTCAGCAGGCGCGCGTAGTCAGCGCAGGCTTCGTCGTACGAGCCGTAGGCGCGGAACTTCGCGCGCACCTTCTGCGGCTGGCCGTCGATATATTCCGTGGTGGTGATTTCCGCGACGCGGCCCTTCCAGCTCGGGCCGGCCTTGATGCCGAACACGTTGAACGTGGTCGAGCCGTCGGCGTGCGTGATTTCGCGCTGGCCCCAGCCGGATTCCAGCGCGGCCTGGCCGACGATCAGACGTGCCGGCACGCCGCTGGCGCGCGAAGCGGCTTCGGCGGGGCCGGCCATGCGGGCGACGAAGGCGCTGACGTGGACCGGGGCGTCGTCGGGCAGGCGGCCCAGCCGGTCCTCGCCCTGGCTGCGATCCGCGTAGGACTGGGGCTGGTACTGGCGCAGGCCCGCGGTGGGGTTCCAGTGCTGCCCAGCGACAGTAGTGCCGATGGCGGGCAAGTCAGCCTGTTCGCCCGCGTCGGCGGGCATGGCGCCGGCGCCCCGGCTGTCGAGCAGCCGGGCCAGCTCGGCATCGGCGGCCTTGCCGGCCTCGGCCGGCGTCAGTGCGTTCATGCCGGAGGGCATCGCGGTGCCGGTGGCGCGCGCCAGCTGGCGCACCATCACGTCGGCCAGGCCGATCCCGCGCGACGACATCTGCTGCGCCAGCTGCTGGTCCATCATCGACATATAGAGCTTGCTCTGCTCGTTGTCGAACAGGCCGTCCTGCGGCGTGGCATCGCGCATGCTCTTGAGCACCATCTGCGTGAACACCGCCTCGAACTGCTTCGCGACGGCGTGCAGCGTATTGGCGTCGGCGCCGCCGCGCGCGCTGTGCTTGAGCGCCTCGAAGCCCTGCGTGTCCAGCGCGAAGCGCTGGGTCAGGTCCGCGCCCTGCGGCGGCAGCGCGCCGCCGTTGATCCCGCTGCTCATGGTCAGATCACTTCCAGCTCGGCGCGCAGCGCACCGGCTGCGCGCATCGCTTCCAGGATGGTCTGCAGGTCGGCCGGGGTCGCGCCCAGCGCGTTCAGCCCCTTGACCACGGCGGCCAGCGAGGCGCCCGCCTTGACGATCTGCAGCGAGCCGCCCTGCTGCTTCATGTCGATCTGCGACACCGGCGCCACCACGGTCTGGCCGCCGCTGAACGGTGCGGGCTGGCTGATCACCGGCTGCGTGTTGATCACCACCGACAGGTTGCCGTGCGCCACCGCGCAGTCATCCACGGTGACGGCCTGGTTCATCACGATGGAACCGGTGCGGGCGTTCAGGATCACCTTGGCGGCGGCCCTGGCCGGGGTCACGTCGATATTCTCGATGCGGGCCAGGAAGCCCACGCGCGCCGCCGGCGAGGCCGGCGCGCGCACCTGCACCACGCGCCCGTCCAGCGCCGCGGCGACGCCGCCGCCCATGTTGCGGTTGATGGCTTCGACCACGCGCTCGGCGGTGCCGAAGTCCGTATCCTTCAGTTCCAGGTTGAGCACGCCGCCGTCGGGCTGGAACGGCGCGACCGCGCGCTCGACGATGGCGCCGTTGGCGATGCGCCCCACCGCCAGCTGGTTGATCTGCACCTTGCTGCCGTTGGCCGACGCGCCCGCGCCGCCCACCAGCATATTGCCCTGCGCGATGGCATAGACCTGGCCGTCGGCGCCCTTCAGCGGGGTCATCAGCAGCGTGCCGCCGCGCAGGCTCTTGGCATTGCCCATCGACGACACCACCACGTCGAGCTGGCTGCCGGGCTGCGCGAACGCGGGCAGCGACGCGGTCACCATCACCGCCGCGACGTTCTTGAGCTGCATGTTCTTGCCGGCCGGCAGCGTGATCCCCAGCTGCGACAGCATGTTGGTCAGGCTCTGCGTGGTGAACGGAGTCTGCATGGTCTGGTCGCCGGTGTTGTCCAGCCCCACCACCAGGCCGTAGCCGACCAGCGGGTTCTCGCGCACGCCCTGGAAGGTGGCCAGGTTTTTCAGGCGTTCGGCCTTGGCGCTGGTGGCAAAGGCACCGAAGGCCACGCCCAGCGCCAGGCTGACCATGGTCAGCCGCAGCAGGCGGGACAGGAAACGAGCGAGCATCTGGGCAGACATGGCGCGGTCAGAACGGAGAAACATTGAGGAAGAAGCGCTGCAGCCAGCCCATGTTCTGCGCTTCGTCGATCACGCCCTTGGCGGTGTATTCGATGCGCGCATCGGCGACCTGCGTCGACAGCACGGCGTTGTCGCCGGTGATGGTGCGGGGGTTGACCACGCCCGAGAAGCGGATGAACTCGGCGCCCTGGTTGATCGCCATCTGCTTTTCGCCGGAGACCACCAGGTTGCCGTTGGCCAGCACTTCCAGCACGGTCACGGTGATGGTGCCGTTGAAGGTGTTGGCCGCGCTGGCGCCGCCGCTCGCCTTCATGGTGTTGGCACCGTTCATATTGGCGTTCTGGCTGCTGCCGAACAGGCCGCCCAGCGCGCGCGGCACCGCGTCGAACGCCAGCGCGGCGTTGCCGGTGCGGCTGGTATTGGTGCCGGAGTTCTTGCTGGCGTTGACGTTCTCGGTGATCAGGATCGTCAGGATGTCGCCCACGTTGCGCGGGCGGCGGTCCTCGAACAGCGGATTGCCGGCGTACGACGACTGGTAGATCGATCCGGAAGCCGGCCCCATCGGGCGCGGCTCGGCGCGTGCCGTCGTGGGCATCTGCACCAGCGGCTCGCGCGGCATCAGCGCGCAGCCGCTCGTGGCCAGCATTGCCGCGCCGGCCAGGCAAACCAGCGCGCGCGCGCCCAGGCGGGAAAGCAAGGTGGCCATGTTCACACCAATCAACCCAGCTGCGCCAGGCGCTGCAGCATCTGGTCCGATGCCTGCACCGCCTTGCTGTTGATCTCGTACGCGCGCTGGGTCTGGATCATGCTGACCAGTTCCTCGACCACGTTCACGTTGGAGGCCTCGACATAGTTCTGCTGCACCACGCCCGCGCCGTTCAGGCCCGGCACGGTGGTGTTGGGCGCGCCCGAGGCATCGGTCTGCACGTACAGGTTTTCGCCCATGCTTTCCAGGCCGGCCGGGTTCATGAAGGTGGCCAGCTGCAGCTGCCCCACCTGCACGTTGGCGCTGGAGCCAGGCTGCGTCACCGACACCGTGCCGTCGCGACCGACCGTCAGCGACAGCGTGTTGGCCGGGATGGTGATGGCGGGCTGGATCACGAAGCCGCTGGAAGTCACCAGCTGGCCGTTCTGGTCCACCTGGAACGAGCCGTCGCGGGTGTAGGCGGTGGTGCCGTCGGGCAGCGCCACCTGGAAGAAGCCCTGGCCCAGGATGGCCACGTCCTTGGCATTGCCGGTCTGCTGCGGATTGCCTTGCGTGTGGATGCGCTCGGTGGCCACGGGGCGCACGCCGGTGCCCAGCTGCATGCCGGAAGGCAGCGTGGTCTGGTCCGACGACAACGCGCCGGGCTGGCGGATGGTCTGGTACATCAGTTCCTCGAACACCGCGCGGCCGCGCTTGAAGCCGTTGGTCGAGACGTTGGCCAGGTTGTTCGAGATCACGTCCATCTGCGTCTGCTGCGCATCGAGGCCGGTCTTGGCAATCCAGAGAGAGCGGATCATGTGGGTCCTTGCGTGGGTGCGGGGCCGGCACGGTCACGCCGTGCCGGCCGGTCATTCAGTTCAGTTGGTCGACAGCAGCTGGTTGGCGCGCTGCTCGTTGCCGTCGGCGCCCTGGATCATCTTCATCTGCATCTCGAAGCGGCGCGCATTGGCGATCATCTCGACCATGGCTTCGGTCGGGTTGACGTTGCTTCCCTCCAGCGCGCCGGAAATCACGCGCACGGTGGGATCGGCCTCGAGCGGCTGCGCGCCGGGGCGCAGGCGGAACAGGCCGTCATCGCCGCGGGCGATGGCGTCGTTGGGCGGATTGACCACGCGCAGCCGGCCCACCTGCGCCAGGCCGGCCGAGGCTTCGCCGGGGCCGCGCGCGGTGATGGTGCCGTCGGTGCCGATGGTCACCTGCGAGCCCGGCGGCACCGCCAGCGGACCGCCGTCGCCCATCACCGGCAGGCCGGAGAGGGTCTGCACCTGGCCGTCCTGCGCCACCTGCAGCGCGCCGGCGCGGGTGTAGGCCTCGGTGCCGTCGGGCGCCTGCACTACCAGCCAACCATTGCCCTGCAGCGCTACGTCGAGCGTGCGGCCGGTGTAGGTCAGCGGGCCGGCGCGCATGTCGGCACCGGGGGTCGAGGCCAGCGCGAAGGTGCGCGTGCCCGCTTCCGGCCCGACCACCGGCACCGCGCGGTACAGGTTGACCTGCGCGCGGAAGGCCGGCGTCGACACGTTGGCCAGGTTGTTCGATACCGCCGCTTGCTGGTCGAGTATCTGCTTGGCGCCCGACAGGGCGGTGTAGATCATGCGGTCCATGGCGGCGGCTCAGCTCAGCGTGGCGGTCACAGGTTGACCAGGGTCTGCATGACCGTGTCCTGCGCCTTGATGGTCTGCGCGTTGGCCTGGTAGTTGCGCTGCGCCACGATCAGGTTCACCAGCTGGCCGGACAGGTCCACGTTGGAGGCTTCCACCGCGTTCGAGCGCAGCGTGCCCATGCTGCCGCCGGCCACGCCGACCAGCGGCTGGCCGGAAGCGCCGGTGGCGGACCACACGTTGTCGCCCTCCGGCTTCAGGCCTTCGACATTGCCGAACGCGGCCATCACGATCTGCCCCAGCGGCTTGGTCTGCTCGTTGGAGTAGTTGCCGGTGATGGTGCCGTCGCCATTGACCGAGAAGCCCAGCAGGCTGCCCGAGGTGTAGCCGTTCTGGCTGAGCTGCTTGACGTCGTTGTCGGCGCCGAACTGGGTGGTGCCGGTCAGGTCCAGGCGCATGGCCATGGCCTGCGCACCGTTGGCCGCCGGCTGGGTCAGCGTGACCGCGCCCGCACCCGGCGCCTGCATTGCGCCGGCGTTGTCGAACGACAGCGTGACCGGCGCACCGCCAACCGCGTTGCCGTTGACATCGGTCACGTACATCTGCCAGTCGGTGCCGCCCGCGACGGTCGGCGCACCAGCCGACTTGGCGAAGTACGCCATCAGCTGCTGCTTGTTGCCCAGCGAGTCATAGACGTTGATCGCCGTGCTGTAGTTGAACATATTGCTGGTCGGCGGCACGCCGGCCGAGCTGGCAAACGCCTGCGTCGGCACGGTGGCGCGCGAATCCAGCTGGAACTGGGCGGTGATGCTGCTGGTGGCGCGCGGCTCCATCTGCGCGTTGCTGATCACCAGCGGCTGCGGCTGCACGCCCGCGCCGCCGGCCACGCCCGCCGGATAGCCCGTCACCTGCAGGCCCTGCATATTGGTGATGCGGCCGTCTTCCTGGCGCTGGAACTGGCCGTTGCGCGAGTAGTAGACCGCGCCTTCCGGGCTGGTCAGGCGGAAGAAGCCGTTGCCGTTGGTGATGGCCACGTCCAGCGAGCGGCCCGAGGCCTCGATATTGCCCTGGTTGAACGACTGCACCACCGAGTTCACGCGCACGCCCAGGCCGATTTTGGTGCCGGCGTAGACATCGGCGAACTGCGCGGCCGATTGCTTGTAGCCAACCGTGTTGGCGTTGGCGATGTTGTTGCCGATCACGTCCAGGTTGGACGCGGCGGCGTTCAGGCCGCTTACCCCTTGACCGAAACCCATGATTGCTTCCTTTTGACTAGGCTGTGGTTGAAGCCGGCCCGCGCGTGCGCGCTGCCGGCACCTGCGTATCTGCGTATTAGAGAATGCGGCGCACGTCGTCGACGTTGGCGGTCTGGCCGTCGCCCAGGTCCACCAGCACGCCGCTGGCGTCGCCGCTGATGCTCTGCACCTTGCCGTAGACCAGCGCCACCGGCTGCACCGAGGTGCCGTTGGCGGTGGCGGTGACCTTGAAGGTGTAGTCGCCATCGGCCACGACCACGCCGGCGTTGTTCTTGCCGTCCCATTCGACGTTGTGCACGCCCGCGGTCTGGCCCTTCATGTCGATGGTGCGCACCACGTTGCCGTCCTTGTCGAGCACGTCGACGGTGACCGCCTCCGCGGTCGACGGCAGGTCCACGCCGATCTTGCCCGGCACGCCGCCTTCGACCGACACCAGCTTGCCCGGCACCATCACGGTACGGCCGATCAGCGCGGCCGAATCCATCGCGCGGCTGGCGCTGACCTGCGACAGCAGCTGCGACAACGTGGCGTTCATGGTCTGCATGCCGCTGACCGTGCTGATCTGCGCCAGCTGCGAGGTCAGCTGCGCGTTGTCCATCGGGTTGAGCGGATCCTGGTTGTTCATCTGCGTGACGAGCATGGTCAGGAAGTTGTTCTGCAGCTCGGACGCGCTGGCGCTGCCGCTTTTCAGGGCGTCGTTGATGCCTTGCGTGTTGCTGCCTACCGCGGAGGTGGTGGTCATGTCTTGTGTTGGTCTGCGTGCGGGTGGAGGCGTTGCCGGTGTGGGCCGGGGCGTGTCACTGGCCGATCGTCAGCGTCTTGAGCATCATGTTCTTGGCGGTGTTGAGCACTTCCACGTTGGCCTGGTAGGAGCGCGAGGCCGAGATCATGTTGACCATCTCCTCCACCGGGTTGACGTTGGGCATCACCACGTAGCCCTGCGCATTGGCCATCGGATGCGTGGGGTTGTGCACCATGCGCGGGGGCGACGGGTCTTCGCTGACGCCCCGCACCTGCACGCCGCCGATATCGGTCTGGCCCGGCGTGGGCGCCATGCCGAACACCACCTGCTTGGCGCGGTAGGCTTGCCCGTCGGGGCTGACCACGCTGTCGGCGTTGGCCAGGTTGGACGCGGTCACGTTCATGCGTTGCGACTGCGCGGCCATTGCCGAGCCCGCGACGTCGAAGATGTTCATTGCCGGCATGGGTTCGCTCTTGCGGTTACTGCTGGATCGCGGCCAGCATGGTCTTGATCTTGGAATTCATCACCGTCAGCCCGGACTCGAAGTGCACGGCGTTGTCGGCGAAGGCCACGCGTTCGGTGTCCATTTCCACGGTGTTGCCGTCGACGCTGGACTGCAGCGGGATGCGGTAGGCCAGGTCGAATTCCTCGCGTCCCGGCGCCTGCGCGGGCAGGTGGCGCACCGACGTGGTCGACAGCGACATGCCCTCGTTGCGGTGGCCGCGCTCGACGGTCTGCGCCAGCGTGCTGGAAAAATCAAAGTCGCGCGCCTTGTAGCCGGGCGTATCCGCGTGCGCGATGTTCGAGGCAATCACCGACTGCCGCTGGTTGCGCAGGCTCAGCGCTTCCTGCTGGAAGCGTAGCGCCGCGTCGAGTCTGTCAATCATCTGGGATCTCCCTGCTGACCATGCGCTCCCGAGAACGGAGCGAACCTGCCTTCTTCAGGGTTGGCATCTTAGGCGGGGAGCTGTCACGCCAATCGGATGAATAAGGACGGGAAATCCGCGCATTTCGGCCCGCCCGCGCGCGAGGCGCTGCCTACAATGGGCCCCGATACCAGATGTATACGGCGCGCGCGGCCAGTCACGGGGCGGCGCACCGTCCTTGCCGGGAAGTCCAGATGAAACCGAATTGCCGTAATGCCCGCTGCCTGGCCCGCCGCCTGGCCCGCGCCCTGCTGGCCGCCTGCGCGGCCGGCCCTGCCGCCGCCGGCGCCGCGCCGGCGCAGGTCACGCCGGTGGCCATGCAGGCGCACGGCGCCGGCACCGCTGCCCACGCCGCGGCCAGCCCGTTCACCGAGGACCCCGCGCGCGTGGCGGTCGAGCGCTTCCTGCAGCAGCAGACCGCCGGCCTGCCGGGCAAGGTCAGCGTGCAGGTGGCGCCGCCGTCAGGCGGGCGCGCACCCGAATGCATCGCGCCCGACCCGTTCCTGCCCGCCGGCGCTTCGCCCTGGGGGCGCGTCTCGGTGGGCGTGCGCTGCGGCGGCGAGCGGCCCTGGGTGCGCTACATGCAGGCGCGCGTCTCGGTGCTGACCGACTATTACGTCGCCGCGCGCGCGCTGGGCGCGGGCGAGCCGGTCAGCCAGGCCGATATCGAAATCCGCCAGGGCGACCTGGGCGCGCTGCCGCGCGCGGTGATCACCGACCCGGCGCAGCTTGCCGGCGCCGTCACCGCCAACCGCATCGCCGCCGGCTCGCCGCTGCGCACCGACCTGCTGCGCAAGGCCATCGCCGTGCGCCAGGGCCAGACCGTCACCGTGGCGGTGGAGGGCGAGGCCTTCCAGATCACCAGCGAAGGCAAGGTACTGGCCGACGCCGCCACCGGCAACACGGTGCAGGTGCGCCTGCGCAGCGGCCAGGTGGTCAACGGCCTGGTGCGCAGCGGCGACACCGTGGTGCTGCAGTGACCGTGCCTCAAGTGCTGTAACCGTGGCTGAAAAGGCTGGCAATCCGGGGCAGGCCGCGTGCGAAAATGCCGCCGCAGCCGCCGCGCAGCGAATCCGGGCCAGGCGCCCTAAAGAATTCGCCGGCGCGTCCGTAATGCCATAGGAAACCAGCAAGGAACGCCCCGTGAAGATCAACCACTCCACCTCGTCCCGGCCCGCCGACGCCGCCGCTGGCGACGCCGCCCGGCCCCAGGCCCCGGCGGCCGCCGCGGACGCGGCCGCGCCCTCCGCCGGCCTGAGCGTCAGCCCGCTGGCCGCGCAGGTGCGCGACATCAGCGCCCGCCTGGCCCAGCCGGCCGACGACGATATCGATACCGCCAAGGTCGAAGAGATCCGCCAGGCCATCGCCGAAGGCCGGATCAAGATCGACCCGGGCAAGATTGCCGACGGCCTGCTCGCCACCCTGCGCGAGCTCGGCCAGGCCGACGCCAAATAGACATCATGAGCCAGAGCCTGATCCAGTCCCTGCAGCGCGAAACCGAAGGCATCCAGGCCTTCGGCCAACTCCTCGCCGAAGAGCGCGACGCCCTCAAGCGGGGCGACTTCCAGTCCCTGAGCGGACTGCTGACGCGCAAGGTCGAACTGGGCCAGGCCCTGTCCCGCCAACTCAAGGCCCGCGAAGTGCAGATGGGCGCGCTGGGGCTGCGCGCCGGCGCCGAAGGCCAGCTGCTGGGGCGCCAGGTCGACCCGGCCGTGGCCGATGCCTGGCGCGGGCTGATCTTTGCCGCCCGCACTGCGCGCGATGCCAATGCGTTGAACGGCGCCGTCGTCGACGCCCATCTCGACTTCACTCGCGAAGCCATTCAGGCGCTGCGCCAGCATAGTGGCGGGGATGCGAGGTTGTATGGGAAGGATGGGAAGGCGGCGGCTGGGGTGGGTGGGGTGAGTTTGGCGGCCGGTTAAGGCACATCTGGGAACGACCGGCCTCTGCGGGGAAGCGGCGCTTTCACCATGCCGCGACGTATCTCGTGAGAATGTTCCGTTTTTTCGTCACTTACTTGAAACCAACGAAAAAACGGAACATACTGTGGCCGTCATGCCGCACAACCGACAAACCCAACGCGTCCTTGACCTGGCCTCCAGGAAAGGACTGCTGCGCCCCGCCGATCTCGACAGCATCGAAGTCCCGCGCGTCATCCTGACCCGCATGGTTGGCGCTGGCCTGCTCGAAAAAGTCGATCGCGGCATCTACCGTCTGTCAGAGGATCCACGCTCCGAGCATGAGAGCCTGGCCGCCATTGCCACCAGGGTGCCGCAAGCGGTCTTCTGCCTGCTGACAGCGCTCCAGTTCCATGGCCTGACCACGCAGCTTCCGCGCGAAGTCTGGATTGCAATGCCGCGAGGCAGTCATGCGCCAAGAATCGATTTCCCACCGATCAAGATGATCCAGGTTGCCGACGATATCTTCTCGGCAGGCATCGACGTGGTCGAGCGCGACGGGATTCCGCTGCGGGTCTATAGCGCCGCGCGGACGGTGGCGGATTGCTTCAAGCACCGCAACAAGATTGGGCTCGACGTGGCACTGGAAGCCCTTAGGGACGCGCGGGCACAGCAGAAGGCATCGGCTGACGACCTCTGGCGCTATGCCAAGCTTTGCCGCGTCGCCAACGTCATGCGCCCGTATCTCGAGGTTGTCGAATGACCGGCGACCTCGCCGAGTCGGTGCGCGCGCGGCTGTTAGGTCAGCGGGCCTGACCCGGAAGCTTTCCGCTCGCGCTCTGTTTGCTCCCCTCGCCCGCTTGCGGGAGGGGGGCCGGGGGTGAGGGCCGGCGGTGGCAATTGCGACGGCCTTCACTTCGTTGATGCTCACGCCCTCACCCCGGCCCTCTTCCGCGAGCGGGAGAGGGAGTACACAAGCGGCAATTTGGAAGGCTCGAGGCAATGATGCCGCTGCGGGTTTTCTCCCCTCTCCCGCTTGCGGGAGAGGGGCCGGGGGTGAGGGCCGGGCGCGGGCAATAGCGAAAGGCCTTCACTTCGTGGAAGCTCCTGCCCTCACCCCAACCCTCTCCCGCACGCGGGAGAGGGAGCACACAATCGCGACTTCAGAGTCCCGTGGTCTGCAAACGCCAAGGCGCCTACCGAAACCCCACCACCACCTCATTACTCCGCCCCTGCAACACCGGCACCAGACTCCCCTGCCCCGGCACCCGGAACGCGAACACAAACCCCTTCGTGGCATCGTCGCCAAAGAACGCGTCGGTCTTGCCCTCAGCCTGCGGCAACAGCACGCAGCGTTGCGCATTGCACAGGTAGGCTTGCAGCTCCATCGGCGGCGTCTTGGCGAAGCTGTAGCGCCAGCGCACCGAGGTAATCACCCCTTCCGATTGCGGCAACACGCCGGTGGGCAGGATCGGCGGCGACACCGCGCGTTGGCCGCGGCCGTGCAGGGCCGGGCCGTTGACCGAGCCGGTCCAGGCGTGGCGGGTGCCGGCATCGAATGCGGCCCATGCGCACGCCGATACGGCCGCGAGCAACCAGCAGGCCCCGCGCGCGGCGCGCGCCTTCCCCGGCATCACAGCAAGCCGCGCAACTGGTTGCGCAGCCGGTTGATGGCCTGGCCGCGGATCTGGCATACGCGCGACTCCGTCACGTCGAGCACCGCGCCGATCTCGCGCAGGTTCAGTTCCTGGTCGTAGCACAGCGACAGCACCAGCTTCTCGCGCTCGGGCAGGCGTTCGATGGCGCGGATCAGCGCCTCGCGCATGCCGCTTTCCATCAGCACGGTGAGCGGGTTGCCGTCGTCGCTGCCGCCGAGGTGGCGGTCGAGGAAGTCTTCTTCGCCGGAGCGCTCGAAGTCTTCATAGTGCAGCAGCTGGCAGCCATAGACCTCGTTGAGCAGCAGCTGGTATTCGTCCAGCGGCATCTCCATGGCCTCGGCCACCTCGGAGTCGATCGGCGTGCGGCCGAGCTTCTGTTCCAGGTTGCGCTGGGTGCGTTCGATGCGCCGGGTGAACTGGCGCAGGCTGCGCGATTGCCAGTCGTTGGCGCGCACTTCGTCGAGCATGGCGCCACGGATGCGCTGGCTGGCGTAGGTTTCGAAGCGCGCGCCGTGCGTGTCTTCATAGCGCTTGGCGGCGTCGAGCAGGCCGATCATGCCGGCCTGGATCAGGTCGTCGATCTGCACGCTGGCGGGCAGCCTGGCAGCGAGCTGCAGCGCGATGCGGCGCACCAGCTGGGCGTGCGCCTTGACCACATCGGCCTGTTCGAGCTTTCCCTGGATCGTGTACATGGTGCAATTCTCGTGAATGCTGGATTGCTGGACCGTCGCAACGTGCGGCGGGGGCTGGCTCAGGGTCTGGTTCGGTTGGATGGCATGGCTGGCAGGCTCAGGCCATTGCGGCTGCGGGCGCGGGGGCGGACATTTCCGCGCGCAGTGGCCAGGCGCCGATGCCGCCGGCGCTGCGGCGCAGTGCCGCGGTGGCCGGCGCCGCCGGGAAGGCCTCGACCACGCAGCGGCCCAGCTGCACGGCGCGTGCCACCAGCGGGTCGGATGGCAACCAGCCCGCGCACAGCACTTCGACGCCGAGGTACTGGCTGGCGGTGCGCGCCAGGTTGCGCAGGATGGCCTGCACCGTGGCTTCGCTTGCCGCGAGGTTGACGACCAGGTGGAACTGGCGCCAGGCATACAGGTGGTGCAGCCGCTTGATGCAGGCGTAGGCGGCGGTGATCGACGCCAGCTCCGGGCGCATCACCACCAGCACGTTGTGCGCATCGCCCGCAAGCGGCGACAGCGCGCCGTCGGCATCGATCGCGGCATCCACCAGCACGCTGCGGAAATCCTGCGTCGCCGCCGGCGGCAAGGCAGCGCCCGGCGCCGGCCGGCCCGCCGGCAGCACCGACAGCACGCCCTGCGGGCTCACGCCCGCCGCAGCGTCCAGCGACAGCCGGCCCGCGTAAACGTCAGCCAGCGTGCCCGCCGGCCTTGCGCCGGACAGTTGCGTGGCCCGGGCGGCGGCGTCTTCGTCGACCAGCAGCACACGTTCGCCCTGCATCGCCAGCGCATGCGACAAACCCAGCGCCACGGTAGTAGCACCGGCGCCGCGTTCGCTGGCCAGCACGGCGATGCGGCGCGTGGTGCGCGGCGCCAGCATCCGGCGCAGGCTTTCGGCCTGGTCCATGGCGAGGGTGCTCACTGCAGGGCCTCCGCGGCGGCGGGCGCAGCGGTGGCGCGGCCCGGATAGTTTTCCAGCACGTCGAGCAAGGCCAGCATGCGGCCCATGCCTTCATTGAGCACGGTGCCCGGCACCGGTGCGCCCGGGCGCACTGCACGGCCGGCCAGGCGCGCCAGGAATGCAGGCGCGGCGGCGGTTGGCGCGTGTTCCAGGCGCAGCACCGACAGGCCCAGTTGCAGCGCGGCTACGGTAGCACCCGCGGCATCCTGCGCATCCTGCGCAAAGTGGTCGATGGCATGGCGCAGCGTGCGCAGGCCGGGCTCGGCCGCGTCGGTCCACAGCGCCCAGCGCGCCACCTGCGCGACATCCTGCGCCAGCGCCGGATCGCACAGCAGGTAACGCGTGTCGAGCAGCTCGCCGGTGGCGCGGTCAGCCAGGCGGGCCACCACCAGGCAGGCGTCGATGCCGCCTTCGGGCGTGCCCTTGCCGCGCACCGGGCTGTCCGGCACGCGCACGTCGGCGGTTGCCAGCCAGCGCACGGCGTCGCGCTCGCGCACGGTGTCTTCGCCGACGGCGTGGAAGGTCAGCGTGTCGGCCAGTGCATCCAGCTTCCACGCAGTGCCGGCGCTGACCACGCGCGCGGTCTTGCGCGCGCTGGCAACCCAGCGCTCGCCGGCCTGCTGCCAGCGCGCCAGCGTGGCGGCGGACGGCAGCGCGTCGACCAGGTTGACGACCTTGCGCGCGGCGCTCATCGCGGCGCGCAGGTTGGCGGCGTCGGCTTCGGCTTCGCCCAGCGGCTGGCCGGCACGGCCGGTCGGCGTGACGGCGGCGGCCAGCGGCATGCCGTTGCGGTCGGCCAGCCACAGCGTGTGCTGCATCGGCTGGGGCGAGCGGCGGCCGGGCACGGCCACCTGCAGCGTGGCGGCGATGGCCAGCACGTATTGCTCGCACTGGCGCGTCACGTCGCGGCACACCGCTTCGCGCACCTGCTGCGACATCGCTCGCAGGGCCGGCGCACCGGCGCCGCGCTGCTGCCACAGCGAGCGCGCCAGGTCGAAGCCCAGGCCCGCGCCGTTGAGTTCGGCCACGCATTGGCCGAGCGCGTCGGCGCTATCGGTCAGCGAGCGCAGCACGTCGGTGGCACCGCCACGCGCGGGGGTTTCTTCACCAGCCCCGGCGGCGGCACGACGCGCCGCATCGGCATCCGCAAACACCGAGCCGCGGCGCGGCGTGAGGAACGCGCGCTCGACCAGCGCGGTGCTGCTGGCCAGTTCCAGGTGCTCGGGCACGCGCTGCCCGGTGGAGGCGTAGAACACCGGCAGCCGGTGGCGGATCACCACGTCCAGCACCGAGCCCAGGTGCGTGGCTTCATCCAGCTTGCTGATGATGCAGCCATCGATGCCGCCGCCATCCGGCGCGGCGTCATGACGGTAGGCGTGCACCACTTCATTGAGGGTATCGCCATGGCTGGCGCCGTTGAGCAGCAGCACGCGCTGCACCGGCGCGGGCACGCCGGCCAGCATGGCGATCTGCTCCGACAGGCTGCGGTCGCGCTGGCTCATGCCGACGGTGTCGATGATCACCAGGTGCTTGTCCTTCATCGCCGCCAGCGCGAAGCGCAGGTCGGCGGCATCCTTTACCGCATGCACCGGCACGCCCAGGATATCGCCGTAGATGCGCAGCTGTTCATGGGCGCCGATACGGAAGCTGTCGGTGGTCAGCAGCGCCAGCTTGTCGGCGCCGTGGCGCAGCACGAAGCGCGCCGCCAGCTTGGCCGTGGTGGTGGTCTTGCCCACACCGGTGGGGCCGATCAGCGCCAGCACGCCGCCTTGCGCGAACAGGCTGTCCTCGTCGCCCAGCACCGGCACCTTGCTGGCCAGCTCCTTGCGGATCCAGCCCATCGCCGCGGGCCGGTCATAGCCCAGCGGCAGCCGCGCCAGCAGCGTGCGCGCCAGTTGCCCGGAGAAGCCCGCGCCCACCATCCATTCGAACAGCGATTCGCGCAGCGGGTCGCTCGCGGCCACGCCGTGGGCCGCCGCGCTGGGGGCGACGCCCGGCGCCGCACTGATGCCGGCCAGCTGGCGCTCCAGCATCGCCCGCATCGATTGCAGCTCGCCGCGCAGGTCGCCGATGGCCGCGGGCTCCGGCGCCGATGCCGGTGCCGGCGGCACATACACCTGCGCCGTGGCCTGCACGCTGCCCAGGTCCGTATCGCGCATGGCGACGATCTCCACGCCGCCCTCGACGGTGCGGTTGGACAGCACCACGGCGTCCGGCCCCATGGCTTCGCGCACCTGGCGCATGGCTTCGCGGCCGTTGGCCGCGACAAACTTGGCTACGCTCATCGTTGACTCCTCACGCGCCGATCATGGCGGTGATGCGGATATTGCGGTTGTCCGGCACCTCGGCGTGCGACAGCACCCGCAGCTGCGGCATGGTGCGGCGCAGGAAGCGCGCCATCAGCGGCCGCAACTGCGACGGCACCAGCAGCACCGGGTCCATGCCCATCTGCTCCTGGCGCGTGACCGCGCCCTGGGTCTGCTGCAGCAGCGCGTCGGCCAGGCCCGGCTCGATGCCGCCGCCGTTGGTCAGCGCCTGCGACAGCACGCGCTCCAGGCCGGCATCGAGGCCGATCACCTGCAGGTCGGCATTGTTCGGGAACAGCTGCTGCGTGATGGCGCGGCCAAGGGCCACGCGGACCATCGCGGTCAGTTCGTTCGGATCGCTGATCTTGGGCGCATGCTCGGCCACCACATCCAGGATGGTGCGCATGTCGCGGATCGGCACGCCTTCGTCCAGCAGGTTCTGCAGGATCTTCTGCAGCGCGGTCAGCGAAATCGTCTTCGGCACCAGATCTTCGGTCAGCTTGGGCGAATCCTTGGCGATGCGGTCCAGCAGCGCCTGCACTTCCTGGCGGCCCAGCAGTTCGGCCGCGTGCATGTGGATCAGGTGGTTCAGGTGCGTGGCCACCACGGTGCTGGCATCGACCACGGTATAGCCGTAGGCCTGCGCCTGCTCCTTGATGCCGGCATCGATCCACACCGCAGGCAGGCCGAAGGCCGGATCGCGCGTGGCCGCGCCGGGCAGCGTGCCGCTGACCTGGCCGGGGTTGATCGCCATCCACTGGCCCGGCATGGCTTCGCCACGGCCGATCTCCACGCCCTTGAGCGTGATGCGGTAGGCGTTGGGCTTGAGTTCCAGGTTGTCGCGGATATGCACCACCGGCACCAGGAAACCAATCTCCTGCGCCACCTTCTTGCGGATGCTCTTGATGCGGCCCAGCAGCTCCCCATCCTGCGCGCGGTCCACCAGCGTGATCAGGCGGTAGCCCACTTCCATGCCGAGCGGGTCCACCAGCGTGACGTCGTCCCAGCTGGCTTCGGTCGATTCCTGTGCCACCGCCGGGGTGCGCTCCTCGCGCTGTCTGGTCTGCGCCTGGGTGGCCGCGCGGCGCGCGACATAGCGGCCCATCCACACCAGCGCGCCCGCCAGCAGCAGGAAGGCAAAGTGCGGCATGCCCGGGATGATGCCCATCAGGCCGATGATGCCCGCGGTCAGGTACAGCACGCGCGGGTTGGCAAAGAGCTGGCCGGTGAGCTGCTCGCCCACGTCCTGCTCGTTCGACACGCGCGACACGATCACGCCGGCCGCGGTGGAGATCACCAGCGCCGGAATCTGCGCCACCAGGCCATCGCCGATGGTCAGCAGCGTGTAGTTGTGCACGGCGGTACCAAAGTCCAGGTCATGCTGGACCATGCCCACCACCATGCCCGCGGCCACGTTGATAAACATGATCAGCAGGCCCGCCACCGCATCGCCGCGCACGAACTTGCTGGCGCCGTCCATGGCGCCGTAGAAGTCCGACTCCTGCGCCACTTCGGCGCGGCGCTTCTTGGCGGCGGCTTCGTCGATCAGGCCGGCGTTCAGGTCGGCATCGATCGACATCTGCTTGCCCGGCATCGAATCCAGCATGAAGCGCGCGCCGACTTCAGCGATACGCCCCGCGCCCTTGGTGATCACCATGAAGTTGATCACCACCAGGATCGCGAACACCACGATGCCAACCGCGAAGTTGCCGCCCACCAGGAAGTGGCCGAAGGCCTCCACCACCTTGCCGGCGGCGTCCGGACCGGTATGGCCCTCCAGCAGCACCACGCGCGTCGACGCCACGTTCAGCGACAGCCGCAGCAGCGTGGTGAACAGCAGCACCGCCGGGAACGCGGCAAAGTCCAGCGGTTTCTGCGTGTACATGCTGACCAGCAGCACCATGATCGCCAGCGCGATATTGAAGGTGAACAGCAGGTCCAGCACAAAGGCCGGCAGCGGCAGGATCATCATCCCCAGGATCATGATGATCAGCAGCGGCCCCGTCATGGCCTTGAACTGGCCGGCGGAGCGCAGGCCGGGAAGATTGAACAGGTTGCTCAGAGCGTTCATTCGCGCATTTCCGGTACGGCGAGTTCATCGGGCACCGGCAGGTCCGCGGGCGCCTGCGGCTGCGGGCCCTGCGAGTAGTGCCAGTGCTTCAGTTGATAGACCCAGGCCAGCACTTCGGCCACGGCGGTATAGAGGCCGGCCGGGATTTCCTGGCCCAGTTCCACATGACGGTGCAGCGCACGCGCCAGCGGCGGTGCCGACATCAGCGGCACGCGGTGCTCCGCCGCCAGCGCGCGGATGCGCGCGGCAACATCACCGGTGCCCTTGGCCACCACGCGTGGCGCGCCCATGCGCCCTTCCTCATAGCGCAGCGCCACGGCAAAGTGCGTGGGGTTGGTCACCACCACATCGGCCTTGGGCACCTCCGTCATCATGCGGCGGCGCGCCATGGCGCGCTGCTGCTGGCGGATGCGGTTCTTGATATGCGGGTCGCCCTCGCTCTCCTTGAACTCCTGCTTGACCTCTTCCTTGGTCATGCGCAGCTTCTTGAAGAACTCCCAGTACTGCCACGGCACGTCGATGGCCGCCACCACCAGCAGCGACAGCGACACCACCAGGCAGCAGAACATCACCAGGTCGACCATGTGCAGCAGCGCCTCCTGCACCGGCGCATTCATCAGCGCGATGGCCTCGGGCAAACGCCGCCACAGCACCCAGGCGCCGACCGCGCCGACCAGCAGCGACTTGGCCACGGCCTTGAGCAGTTCCACCAGCGAGTGCGCGGAGAACATCCGCCCCAGCCCCGCAATCGGCGACAGCCGCGAGAGCTGCGGCGCAAACGACTTGGCCGAGAACACCCAGCCGCCCAGCAGCAGCGGCGCGGCCAGCGCGGCCACGCCGAACAGCAGCAGCAACGGCAGGAAGGCCAGCAGGCTGTCCCACACCATCAGCGCAAAGCGCGACAGCATGCGCGACGGATCGAACGCCGTGGCCGGCTCAAAGCGCAGCGCGCCCTGCATCACCTGGTTCAGGCTGCGGCCCAGGTGGCCGCCCAGCGTCCACAGGCCGGTCACGCCGGCAATCAGCATTACGAACGTGGCCAGCTCGCGCGAACGCACCACCTGCCCCTCCTCGCGCGCCTTTTCCAGGCGCCGGGGTGAGGCGGGTTCGGTTTTCTCGAGATCGCTTTCTTCGGACATCCACGCTCCGTGCGAAGCGGCCAGCCGCTATTCGTCAGCGGGGATTATCGAAGCGTGGGGGTGTTCCCATTCGCGCGAAAAGGCGGGGGAATTGGGTGCTGTTTGGGAAATGGGGGAACGGTTGGGATTAACGGCGGCGGGTCGGGAGTCTTTAGGGGGAAAGTGGCGAAGCCGCCAACTTGCGGCGATTTGAAGCAGCCGTTGCCCGCTCACTGAAAGCCCGTTTCACATCGTGGGATTTCAGTGTTGCGCAGCGCAGCGCCGGCTTTCGTTCTGCGAAAAGGCGTTCCGTATCGTGAAAATTTGCACCTATCCCATTGAAAGATAAGGAAAAACAAAGTCTTATGTCTTATATAAGACATAGCCGCAGCGGCGCCGGATCCCCCTACAATGAGGTCACGCTGTTTGCTTCGACCCCGGTCGGCACGCCAAACGATTTTTCTCAAACGCGCCTTATCTTAGGAAACTGACATGGCCCAGTATCAAGACGACATCAAGGCAGTGGCTGCTTTGAAAGAGAACCACGGCAGCGCCTGGAATGCCATCAACCCCGAGTACGCCGCCCGCATGCGCGCGCAGAACAAGTTCAAGACGGGGCTGGACATCGCCAGGTACACCGCCAGGATCATGCGCGCCGACATGGCCGCCTACGATGCGGACCCGTCGAAGTACACCCAGTCGCTGGGCTGCTGGCACGGCTTTATCGGCCAGCAGAAGATGATTTCCATCAAGAAGCACTTCAACAGCACCGAGCGCCGCTACCTGTACCTGTCCGGCTGGATGGTCGCCGCGCTGCGCTCCGAGTTCGGCCCGCTGCCGGACCAGTCGATGCACGAGAAGACCTCGGTCAGCGCGCTGATCCGCGAGCTGTACACCTTCCTGCGCCAGGCCGACGCCCGTGAACTGGGCGGCCTGTTCCGCGAACTGGACGCCGCCACCGGCGCCGCCAAGGCCGCGATCCAGCAAAAGATCGACAACCACGTCACCCACGTCGTGCCCATCATCGCGGACATCGACGCCGGTTTCGGCAACGCCGAAGCCACCTACCTGCTGGCCAAGCAATTCATCGAAGCCGGCGCCTGCTGCATCCAGATCGAAAACCAGGTCTCCGACGAGAAGCAGTGCGGCCACCAGGACGGCAAGGTCACTGTGCCGCACGAAGACTTCCTGGCCAAGATCCGCGCCATCCGCTACGCCTTCCTGGAACTGGGCGTTGACGACGGCATCATCGTCGCCCGCACCGACTCGCTGGGTGCCGGCCTGACCAAGCAGATCGCCGTGACCGCCAAGCCGGGCGACCTGGGCGACCAATACAACTCGTTCCTCGATTGCGAAGAACTGTCGGCCGACCAGCTGGGCAATGGCGACGTCATCATCAAGCGCGACGGCAAGCTGCTGCGCCCGAAGCGCCTGCCCAGCAACCTGTTCCAGTTCCGCGCCGGCACGGGCGAAGCGCGTTGCGTGCTGGACTGCGTGACCGCGCTGCAAAACGGCGCCGACCTGCTGTGGATCGAAACCGAAAAGCCGCACATCGCCCAGATCGCCGGCATGGTCAACGAAATCCGCAAGGTCATCCCGAACGCCAAGCTGGTGTACAACAACAGCCCGTCGTTCAACTGGACCCTGAATTTCCGCCAGCAAGCGTATGACGCGATGAAGGCCGAGGGCAAGGATGTGTCGGGCTACGACCGCGCGCAGCTGATGAGCGTGGAATATGACGACAGCGAACTGGCGAAGCTGGCGGACGAGAAGATTCGTACCTTCCAGGCTGATGCGTCGCGTGAAGCTGGGATCTTCCATCACCTGATTACGCTGCCGACGTATCACACTGCTGCGCTGTCGACGGACAATCTGGCCAAGGAGTACTTTGGTGACCAGGGCATGCTGGGTTATGTGGCTGGTGTGCAGCGGAAGGAAATTCGCCAGGGTATCGCTTGTGTCAAGCACCAGAATATGTCTGGGTCGGATATTGGGGATGATCACAAGGAGTACTTCAGCGGGGAAGCGGCGCTGAAGGCGGCGGGGAAGGACAATACTATGAATCAGTTTTGATTCTGGTGGGGGATTGAAGGAGAACGCCAACCCGGAGGGTTGGCGTTTTTTTTATGCAGCGAACCTCCTCGCCAATGTTCTTTGAGGGGGCCCAAGCAGGCCGCCAGCGCACGCGCCAGAAGCTGAAATCGAGGCTTCTCAGAATCCGCGAGAGATCGTGATACAAGTCGCTCAACGACGCGAAAAGAGTCGGGCGTAGGCTTTGTCCGCTAAGCGGATTGCGGGCGAGGATCCTGCCTGCGCCTCTGGGCGCAACATTGGATGTATATTATTGAAACTGCATCAACAGCTCGGAATACCGTTGTGGCAAACCAAAGATACGACGGGATAACGGCTCGCTATCTGGCGGACATGGGGCAGGTCTTCAAACAGCATCCGTCCGTTGTCGGCCAGAAGCTGCCGCTCGCGGCGCCCCCCCCGATTGCACACAATCCGACGCAGTCTTCGCGATTGAAAAGATGATGCCGAAAGTCGCAAGCCTCCTGGGAAGTTGTCCGGAGTTGTGCTCACTGTGGCAACTGTGGATGGAACCCTCCGTTTGGGGCATGCGAGGATCCAGCCCTCTCGCCATAATCTCCGGTCAGGCCGCCGGGCACTAATACCAAAAATTATCGCGATGCAGAGGAGCGAGAACATCAAGGGGACATATGAAAGCACCATTCCTCTTGGCGTTCATCCTGAAACACGCGCTTAGGTGCGACGAGAGCGAAGCGCGACAGGGGAGGCCTTCGCAACGGTATCAGTTTACTCGCAAGGCGCCTTTCCTGCGCGACGACGAAATTCATCTCTACGAACGCTTAGTCATTGCCTTGCGAAACGCGCATGTTTTTTCCGACAGTATTGGAGCAGATGAGGCCGGCGTTTCCCAGTCTTGGCTAGCTTGGTGGAGCGATAGTCGATAGCGACAAGCAGTGATGAAGGGTTTATGTTTTACGTTGGGGGATCGAAATGCGAATAGTCAGGGCAAAGATTGAGAATTTCCGTCTCTTGCGAAGTATCGAAATTGGGTTCGAGGATTGCACGACGATCATCGTCGGACGCAACAACAGCGGGAAAACCTCTATTGCCGAACTTTTCCGGCGCCTTCTGTCTGGAAACGGACCAACCTTTCGGCTCGAGGATTTCTCACTTGGTTGCCACGAGAGCTTTTGGCTGGCCCTCCAGGCTTATCGTGCCGACCCACAATCCCGCGATGTCTTAGGGCAACTGCCATCGATCAGGCTTATTCTCGACATCGGATACGACACTGCTGCTCCGGATCTTGGGCCCTTGGGCGACTGCATTATCGATCTCAATGAAGAATGCCACCAGGTGCGGCTCGAATTTCGGTTCGGACCGAAGGCGACGGCGCCTGACACGCTTTTCGAGGACCATGTGATCCCGATCGATAACGCCGACGGTGATCGATCACGCTTCTTCCGCAACTTGAGCCAACGGCTGCCGACCGCCTATGCGGCGTCCCTCGAGGCCGTCGACCCCAACGACTCCACCAACCGCAAGGTACTTGAGACAAAGCTGCTGACGACTCTGATCGGAGGCGGGTTCATCAACGCACAGCGCGGTCTCGATGACGACACGATGCGTGAGCGCGACGTCCTCGGCAAAGTCGTGGAGGTGCTATTCGAGTCCGCTCTGACGGACGACATCGATGCCGGCAGACGTATGACGGCTGAACAGCTCAGGGAAGTGGTTGAGGGTATTCAGGGAAACGTCCACGACAGCTTCAATTCCGGTCTAACTTCTCTTCTCCCGACCTTTGACCTTTTTGGATACCCAGGTCTCTCGGATCCCGGTCTCGTGACCGAGACGAGCTTCGATGTGAACAAGCTTCTCAAGGACCATACCAAGGTCAGATATCGTGGCGTGAATGGGTTGACGCTGCCTGAAACATATAACGGCTTGGGGACGAGAAATCTAGTATTTATGCTCCTGCAGTTGCTGCGCTTCTTCCGGGAGTACCAAGCGACGCCCACTTCCGTTGGCGTCCACCTCATTTTCATTGAGGAGCCCGAAGCGCATCTCCATCCGCAGATGCAAGAGGTCTTTATTCGGCAGCTCGAGCGCGTGGCCGCAGCTTTTGTCGCGCAGTTGAATGCCAACCGGCCGTGGCCGGTGCAATTTGTCGTGACAACCCACTCGCCGCATATGGCGAACGAGGCAAGATTCGAGTGCCTCCGCTACTTTTTGTCGGTTCCCGACGGCGATGGCTTACGGCGATCGCTTGTCAAGGACCTCCGTGATGGGATGATCGGTGCCCAACCCGCTGTACGCGAGTTCCTCCACCAGTACCTTACGCTTTCACGCTGCGATCTTTTTTTCGCTGATAAGGCAATTCTTATCGAGGGCACGTCGGAACGTCTCCTGCTGCCATCAATGATTCGCAAGACCGACGCGGTGGCCAGGGGACAACCGCAGCTCAGCAGCCAATACCTCACCATATTGGAGGTAGGCGGCGCCTACGCGCACCGCTTCTTTGATCTTCTCGACTTCCTCGAACTCCGGACGCTGATAATTACTGATATCGACTCTGTCACGCCGAACGCGAACAAAAAGCGCGTGGCAGTCCCGGTGGCGCAGGGGAGCTACACTAGCAACGCTTGCATCAAGGAATGGTTCGCGCCTGACGTGTCCCCGGCACAGCTCCTGGGTAAGACAGCGGAGGAGAAGATCAGCGCCGGCAGGCGGCTGGCCTACCAAATACCGGAGCAGGATGGAGGACCGTCCGCGCGGAGCTTCGAGGACGCATTCATTCTCGCCAATCCGGCGCTGTTCAATCTCGGCGAAGGCGACCAAGCTGAGCAGGCTTACGAGCATGCGGCGGAACAGAAGAAGTCGAGCTTCGCGCTCGAACACGCGATCGAAAATACGGAGTGGGAGACACCAAGATACATCGTCGAGGGCTTGCGGTGGCTTGCCGAAGGTAATCCTGCGCCCCTCCTGCCCCCCGAGGCGGCTGCGGCGGAGTTGGTCGCCGAAGTGACCGGGGTAGACATTCCCGATGCTACGCAACCGAATCATGAATAATCCGGAGAGCCCGGCAGATGCCGCCGGCCGTATGGCGCTGGAGCGCGTGTTTGAATGCTTAGACAACCGTCGCAGCTTTCGCCTCGAGGCGGGGGCAGGTGCAGGGAAAACATATTCCCTCGAGAAGGTGCTTCGTAGGCTGGTTACACTTCACGGAGCCGAACTGTTGCGCAATCGGCAGCAGATCGGCTGTATTACCTTTACCAACGTTGCAAAGGAGGAGATAACGTCTCGTCTCCAAGCCCATCCGGCTGTGCGGCCGGAAACAATTCATAGCTTCTGCTGGTCGCTGCTGAGGGATTTTCAGCCCGAAATTCGCGCACTAGTTCCGACACTCCCGGGCTGGGACGAACGGCTGGCAGACGCGGAGGTGATCGATCTCGGCGTACGGGCTATCCAATACGAACTCGGCTACCCCAGAGTGACCGAAACCGAAGTCTCATTACGGCACGAGGACGTCCTCGTGCTCATGTCGGAGCTTCTTGCGCGACCCAAATTCCGATCGGTGATGACGGCGCGCTATCCCGTTCTTCTAATCGATGAGTATCAGGATACCGATGCGGGATTCGTGAACGCCCTGAAGCAGCATTTCCTGGATACGGGGACCGGCCCTGTGATCGGCCTATTCGGCGATCATTGGCAGAAGATTTACGGCGAGGGATGCGGTGCAGTCGAGCACGCTGCGCTTGAGGTAGTGAATAAGAACGCCAATTTCCGGTCGGCTAGCCCCATTGTCTCGATGCTTAACCGCATGAGGCCAGGATTGCCCCAGACCCCTAGCGACGCCGATGCCCCCGGTGAGGCCAGATTGTTCCACACCAACGAGTGGCCGGGGCAGCGCCTCTCGGGCCGAGGGGGGGGCCATTGGACCGGTGACACTAGTCTGGAGGCAGCTCGCGCCTATTTCGACCATCTTAAGGCTCGGCTAACCGATGAAGGCTGGGACTTCGCTGTCGAGCGCACGAAGATCCTGATGCTCAGTCATAGCGTTCTCGCGCGAGAACAGGGCTATCCGACTATCCAACAGATTTACGGTCAGTTCAACGACGCGTGGCTGAAGAAGGAGGATCCCCATATCAAGTTCTTGGCAGATCAGGTAGAACCTGCATGTGCAGCCTTTCAGGCGCAACGCTACGGCGAGATGCTCGGATATCTTGACTCCGGTAGGCCGAACATCCGCCGACACCAAGACAAGGCGGCTTGGTCCCAGTCATTCCAGCAACTCATCCAGCTTCAGCAGACCGGAACGATTGGCGAAGTCATCGACTTCCTCAGAATGCAGGCACACATCTTCGTCCCCGATGCCGTGATCGTCCGTGAGGATCGGCTGGCCGCGGCGGGTCCTGAACCGGTCGAGGGAGAGTCGCGCCGAGTAACCCAATTGCGGAAGCTAAGAGACGTGTCGTATCGCGAGTTGAAAGCGGTCGACGCTTTCGTTGACGGCCACACACCCTTCGCGACGAAGCACGGCGTCAAGGGCGCCGAGTTTGAGAACGTGCTGGTCATTATTGGCCGCGGCTGGAACAAATACAACTTCGCTCAGATGCTGGAATGGATTGATGCCGGCCCACCGGCCGATAAAACGGATTTCTTCGAGAGCAATCGTAATCTTTTCTACGTCGCGTGTTCACGCCCGAAACGAAGACTGGCACTATTGTTCACGCAGCTGCTAAGCGATGTGTCGCTCGCGAAGGCCACCGAGCTATTTGGCAACGACAATGTAATCGCCCTTCCCGCGAACCCTGCTGCCGCGTGACTATGCGAGGTGGCATCGCACCGGGGGATCATTGGGAACGAGGCTGCTCGGCGCGCGGAAACGAGGTTAGATCGGTAGCCATTCCGGGATCCGTTTCTAAATTCTGGCTGGAAATATGCAACTGCGATCCTTTGAAATATTCGCTCAAAAAAGCACGCGCGGCTACCACAAATTTTCTGGCGCGTTACACCTGGCGTCAGCCCGAAAGGTTTGGATTAAACGACCGCTTTTGCGCTGCAACGACGGGCCGCCTCAGGTCCGCATCTGCCTGCGGCCGCCGTCGGGCACTGGCCGATCATGAGCGGTCAATCGACATGGTCACTGAGATCGTCGACAATTCGTTGATCGCCTTCACTGTTACTATTGAATTTTTATTAAATTAGCGCATAACTTCTGTGAAGCTGCCCACTCGCATTAAGCAACATAAGGCGGAATCCGATTCTTACGCGATTCTGGTCTACAAGCTTCGGCATATCGGAATTTTCCGAAACGTGACGGAAAGCGACTACGGAGTAGATTTTGAGGTCGAGATCGTGCACGAAGATCAAGTGACTGGCCGGTATTTTAAAGCTCAGGTGAAGTCATCCGAGAATCTTAAGGTTCGTAAGAAGGATCGGATTCCCGTCGTTGGCGGCATTAAGGAGAGCACCCTCTACTACTGGACCGAACTTAGCTACAAGACCCACGTGATCTTGTACGCAGTTGACTTGAATACAGAAGAGATCCATGTGTCACGCCCGATCTTCTGGCAGGCGGCTTCCCTAATCAACGGCGACGACAAGTCCAAAACTATAGAGTTCTTGCCTGAGATTGCGAAGACGGAGGAGCACAAGGTTCGGGAGATGATGCCGGCCGTCTTCACTCTCTGGTTTGCGCATTCTCCATCACTCCCCGACTTGATCTACTCCCATAAGACGGCACTCCGTTACTTGAAGCTATTCCTCGGCTTGTACGTCGACGTTTACCATTACGATGCTCATGTTGAGATCCACGAGCCGGACGTACTGAAGACGCTGCTGGACACGTGTCGAGTTCTGCTTTGGGATAAGGATTTTAAGGCTACTAGTCGGTCTGAGACGGAGCGAAAGCATCTGTACTCTTTCGATTACTGGGTCAAAAATTCAGGTGAGTGGGCGACCGACGAGGTGACTAATTTCAGTGCGCAAACGCCAGTTCGCGTGCTTATTCCATCCCTTGTTGAAGAGCTCAAGGTTTTGCGACGCAAGGTATTCGCAAGCAAGTACTACTGGCGTCTCAAAGACAGGCCCTATCTGCGTCTAGTCTATGAAACCGTTCTCCCGGGCGACACGTCTAACGAGACTCTCAGGAAGTGGGGCTATGATTTCGACAGGCATCAGGGACAAGTAATCAGTTTTAGCCTTTTTGAGACAATCAAGTTCTCTGAGTTGAAAGAAAAAACAGGCATAGAAATTTGAAGGGTATGACAATCGTCCATAACTCCACCCGTGAATGACCGGCTGTTGATAGCCCAACTGTCGCTTCAGGGCCGGCAATTGCCTCTAGCTCCCTTCAGCCTCCGCTCACGTGGATTGAGGACCGCGACCAGCTAGAGCAAATCGATCACGCGCAGGCCGATTACCAGAGTGGCGGCCCTCGACGCGCCAGCTCCAAAACATCCTCCTGCATCACCGCCGGGTATTAACGACCGTCTTCAAGGATGGTGATGGCGGAATGTTACCTTGGATCCAGGGCTGCCTCAGGCGGTCAAGTCACAATCGCACTTCTTGAATTTTTGGCCCGATCCACAAGGACACGGGTCGTTGCGCCCAACCTTCTCGACCTGACGCGGGCGAATGGGCATGGCTTTGACGGCGGGGGGTGGCATCCCAAATCGGCGCTGAGGGATGGGCCTGCGTTTGATCCGCCCTATCAGGTCGAACTGGCTCTGGAGCTCGGTACGCTCTCGGTCGTCCAGCCCATCGACATAAGGCTGCAGCCGTGCCATCTCTCGCTCAGCCGCAGCATAGTCGCCGCAGTAGGCCAAAACGACGGCGTATTGACCGCGCGCCCCAATATTTTTTGTCAGGAGCTTGTTGCCTGTGACGACCGGTATGACGTGCTGCTCGAGCACCTCGCGAGCCCCAACGAAGTCGTGTCGGAAAACGAACTCGTCGGCCAGATCCTGCCCGACGCGAACTACCGACTCGACGGCGCCGGCAATGCCGTAGAACTTCATCGCCTGGATTAGCAGGAACGGGTCGATCAGGTGAAGGGCTTTACTCACCTTCGCCTTCAAGTCCAGCGCGTCGGCCAACCGCTTGACGTCAGCGTGATCGATCACCGACCAGTTGATCATCTGCCGGATCGCTGGCGCCTGCTGCAGGTGGACCTGCTTGGCCGTGATGCCAAGCGCGCGAAAGTTTGCGTCGACCACGTCGCTGGCCAGCGCAAGCGCCTGCTCCAGTTGCCCGAGTTCAAGCATGGAGGCCGCTGCGTTGTACAAGTAAACGCGCTGGTGAACATCGTTCTCAGGTACAAGTCTCCTGAGCTTTGCGATCGCGGCCGTGACGCTTTTTGTGTCCTTTAGATAGGCGTCATAGAACATCCGCTTCATCGTGAACGACACGAGCGCGTCGTTGCCGAGTCCGCCCTCATCGATCAGGTGTTGCATTTTTGCGAACCGAGGCGGCAGCAGCTCATACCGGCCACGCTTGATGTCGGAGAAAACCAAGCCGTCCAACGCCCAGTAGTGCTGTTCTGCATCAACCCCTTCGCGAGAAACGAGCTCCTCGAGGTGGTGCCACATCTCCGTGGCGACGCCCATCTCGTGAAACATCTCCTCCCCGATCAAGTCGACCAGAATCTTCACGTCGTCTGCCGCCAACAGTACGCGCGTCAGCAGCGAGAACCGCGAGGTGTCACGCTCGCGGTACAGAGAAAGCAGCAACAGCTCTTTGAGCCCCGTCAGCGATGCCTTCCGGGTCTCCGGCGGCAGCATCGCCAAGTGCTGACCTCCCAGAAGGCGAAGAGCGTCATGGAGCTTCACCTGCTTGGCGCCGAAAACTTCTACGACACCCCAGGAGCGGAGCGTCCTCAGCGCCGCCGCAACGGCTTGTTCCGTGACACCAAGAGCGCGCTGTAACCAGCTTTGGACTTCTTGATGCTCCAGGCCAATGTCAGACAGGCCGAGAACGGCAACGCAACGCTGAACCGGTTCAGGCAGCGCGCTGAACACCTTCGCCAAGATGATTTCTTGGGCGGTCTCAGCAGTGCTCGTTAGTGCTTCCAGGGCGTTGCACAGCTCGGGCACCGATCCTTGGTATTCCTCCCGGGCGATGGCCGCCGCACTCTGGACAAACAGGGGCATGCCGCCAGTCACGCTTCGGAGCCGCCCCATTGCCGTCGCATCACCACGGCAACCCCAGGACGCCGACGCCGCAGCTACCTCATCGACGCTCCAGCCATTGAGCGTCTCACGCTTGATTCCCAGCAGGGCTTCGATCTCTGGCAGCGAGCCCACCGGCTGGGACAGCAGCACCATGCGCAGGTGCGCACTCGCATTGACCAGGCGCTGGATGCTTTCGGCCGGGACGCGGTGGACGTTGTCGAGAACGACCGTCGAGGTCAGGCCTATCTGTCCCAAGTGGACGTCGAGCGCGCGGAACGACTCGATCCCAGTGGCTCCGGGCATTAGGATGCGCCGTACCGCTTCTGGGCTGGCCCCCACGAGCTTCGCGGTAAGCTCCCGCACGAGCGACGGCGCGATCGCCTCTCCTGGTGTCTCGGCGCAATCGTAGTAGGCACAGTTGTGACGGCTGTAGGTGGCTGCCTGTGAGGCCCAGGAGGTCTTGCCGGCGCCGGAAAAGCCCGAAATGATCCTGACCCTAGCTCCGCTGTCGATCTCGGGCTCGTCGGCCTGGGGACGATATCGGAGAGGCGGAGACGGAAAGTCCTGGAGCTGCACTAGAAGTTGCTCGAACAGGAACGGCAGATCAGAGGCTGCGAAGGCATGGTCGGCGTGCGGTGCCGTGCCTGCCGCGGCGGACAGGACACGGCCCGCGAGCTTCCAGACCAGCGAGTCCGGCGCCAACATCGCGAGCGGAACAGTCGACGCCGCCTGAACACACCATGCCAGGGCATCATCAATCGATGACCAAGCCGGCGGGAAGCCCGCAAACACGGAGTTTGGCGGACGGCCGGGCCACATCACCTCGACGTCCGGCGAAATCGCCCCAGACGCCACGTCGGAGGCCAACTCAGGCCCCAGCAGTTGATTGACCACAATCGCGAAAGTCGCCGCGCCCGCTCGGCGCCCTTGGCGGTGCTCTTCCCGAAGCACCTCGAACCTGTTGAACGCGGACTGGATGTCGCTGCGGATGATCGGTCGATTGCGCTTCTTGACCTGAATGTAAGTGCGGCCTTGCCCTGTTTCGACCTCGATATCCTCGTCGCGCTCGATGACGATCTGCGTCGCGTTCAGGCGAGCGGCGGCGAGGAGACAGCCGACGGCATACAGATGCTGGTACAGAAATCCGCCATGTACGGCCTCGATGCGAACCTCTTGGGCAGGGTCGAGGGTGGGAGGCGCGGAGTCAGCCATTCTTAAGGTCCTAATCAAAGCGCGAGCGACGAGTGGCCGCGTGATGCGTGGGCATTAGCGGCCTTCAGCTGGCGATTGGTGCCTTCGTCTCGACCAACGCTGCCCCCGGCTCTTAAAAGGTATTGAAAACAGAGCACCCGACAAGAGGCTGAAAATAATAATAGCTTCGTTGAGTACCCGGGACCCAAATTAATAACCGCAGGTCTCCCGTCGTTGAAAAACAACGAACAGCAGCTTCGCAGCTGCGATCAATTATTGGATGATCACCGATATCTGACGCAATGCGAAGTGATCTCTCCATCGACTTCAGTGACTGAGGTGCCATGACAATGACGCGTCTAACGGGGCAAGAAGCAGAGCGACAGGCCGCCCAATGGATTACAGAATGGAGTAATGCGCTGGCGAACGAGCTTGCTCCTTATGAGGCCATTCAAGCTTTCGAAGTTGCGTTCGATGCCCTTCAGCGTGCCGAAGAACTGCTAAATCTTCCCCTGGAGTTAAAAGACAAGCAATTGATGCAGGAAATCGCCGGCCTCCCGTTCCTCGACATCATCGCTGTCAGCAGGAGCTTGAAGCCGATCGCAGATGGCTTAGCGCAGCAGTTTGATGCACCCGTGGTGGGCCGGCTCACCATGGCACTGAGGGAGATGTGTGCGCTGGCTACCACGCTGGCCGCCAGAGGAATACCGGCTGCGGAAATGCTGTCTTCGGGCGGTGGCGCCTTGGCATACATTCAATCGCGAAGGCGCCTTCTGCTAGCTGTGGTGCACTCCATTCCGACGATGTGTAGGGGTACACAACCCTTGCCCGCACACGGCGCGCTCGGCAGGCTGCTCGAGATCGTGGAGCACATGGGAGTGGGTATCATCAACATGCACCACAACGTAATGCTAGCTCGTGTTTTCCCCGACTTTGAGCTTGCCTTTGACACGCAGTCACGCGGAGTCCTGGCCAATCGTTGTTTCGAGGCCCTCGATCAAGCGTTTCTCGAGCCTGAGCGTGTTGGCATCATGGAAATGCCCACCGATCGCATAGACCATTCGAAGTTCCTTCCGGTGAGCAGCAAGGTCATCTTCTCGGCGGCCGAGCTCAACAACGACCTGATCAAGATTGCAGGCGCCTATGCGGAGTTCAACCTCCAAGACACGTCATACGGCGCTCTGTCGGCATTCATCATGAAAATACTGCCCGATGTGACGGGACACTACTTGATCAAGCTATCCCGTGCGCGCCTGCTCGAATTGATGGAGGAGCTCGACCTTCCGAGCGCGCTGCGCATGAGATTGGTCGTCGACTGCGGCGACTTCGTTCAGAACACCTGTACGCACGCGCCGTTTACTGCTGTGGGGGAAACGGTTGTGACTTCGGTTGTGCTTTTGAGCAGGTTCGCCTATCACTGGAAGAACGTCTGCCTCAATCGAGTTCGGCGCTACCAGATTCGCTCGGGCTTCATTTTCGAGGGTACCTTGAAGAAGGCTTTGGAAGCTCAGGGCTTCAAGATTCAGGACATCAAGCGGGTGAACCGGGCGGAATTTGACGTGGTCGCTGTCCTAGAAGGCGTCATCTACAACCTTCAGTGCAAGAACAATCTCGTTGACCTTGATCGAATCGAGACGGACGTCAAAAAATTCGCTCGCTACAACCGCACCCTTGACAAGGCTTATGCTGCAGCGTTGGACAAGGAACGTGGCCGC
Organism: Cupriavidus taiwanensis; assembly: GCF_900249755.1. Taxonomy (NCBI): domain Bacteria; kingdom Pseudomonadati; phylum Pseudomonadota; class Betaproteobacteria; order Burkholderiales; family Burkholderiaceae; genus Cupriavidus; species Cupriavidus taiwanensis. The sequence goes on along the minus strand of NZ_LT976854.1, from coordinate 96,629 downwards.
GAGCAGGTACTCATGACCAAGCTTGGCCTGAACAAAGTCAAGCACTACGTCATCAGTCGCTTCCCCGTAGCCACCGACAACCCTAACGTGTTCGCCTTCGGCGAAATCCAACGATTCCGTGTTCTCGCTGAGGCGGCCTGAGCGCCCTACTTCAAAGTTCCGGAGGAACCAACATGAAGCCTGCTCAAACGATGCCTGCCCCCTACGAAGGCCGCCAGCACCCCGCGTCGCGCAGACTACGTGAGCGCGACCAATTGGGCTTATGAATGTTTCAACGTCCAGACGGTACTGACCGCAGGCTTACGATCTTCGCTTCGAGAGAGCCAGTAGGACTCTCAGTCTTCCCCCTCAGATACAGCATTGGAGTGTCCGTAGCACGCCTGACTGGCAGGTCGGGGGCGTTCTGCGACCCTCAGAACCAGTACTTTTAAGATGAGGCGGCAGCCAACTGCACGACTGCACGCCCCACCCAACATCACTCAACCTCCACCCCCTGCCCCTCCACCACCGCCAACTCACTCAACACCTGCGTCTCATGCGCCAGCCAAGCCGCAAGAGAAAGCAAACTCTCCCAAACCCCCTGCTCCAAATCCACCGCCTCCAAACCAGCCGCCCCATGCTCACTAGCCATAAGCAAAAGCCCATGAAGCTGCGCCGCCCGTTGCACCGCAAGACTCAATGGATTCTCCCCCGGACTGTGGGCGGTGACGAGCATATCGACACCATTGTGTTCCGCCGTAATACCGTGATGACTATGGCTATACATGGCGCACCTCCACATACGCGGCACGCGCGCGCTGCTGCATTGTGAAGGTACTGGAGGTTGCCAATGGCCCAGAATGGGCAAGTAAGAAATGAAGCATGGGAATGCCCCCTTATCCATACAGGTTCAGTCCCGCTCCCCGGGTGCTGATTGGGGTGGGCGGGCGCAAGGCAGGGTTAGCAGACCGGGAAAGAGCCGAAAGCCGGCGAGCCCGAAGGCTCCCCTGCCAGGGCCCGCCCAAAGAAGGGGCGTGCGCAGGCACAGCGGACGTAAGTGTACCGCCAGAAGACGAACGTTCGGCTCTCTCTCCGGGCTGCTAAACCCGGTCGCCACGACGCAGCGACGAGCCCAGTATGAAGAGGCGCAGCAAGCGCGAGTATGGGCAAACTCTTAAAAGACGTTCATCGCCGGATTGCCGGGATGAAGCGGTGCGCGGGTGTTGATGTGGTTCACTTCGTGGATGCGCCGGGCCCTCACCCCCGCCCCTCTCCCGCAGGCGGGAGAGGGGAGCAAACATGCGGGAGGACACAAGCTGTTGGGCTCGCGCGCGACAACGCTGTGCGAGAGCAGCGATGCATTCCGTGCCAACTCTCAAGACCTGAGATTGGGGCGCGCAGCGCAGCCGAAGGCTTCCCACCCCCAGCCCAGCCAAACCCTCAGAACCCCAAACTAGCCAACAAATCATCCACCTGCGCCTGGTCCGACACCACATCCGGCTTCCCTTCCGGATTCACCTGCGGACCATTCATCAGCGTCGACGGCGCCTGCACTTCCACGCGCCGCTCGGACGGCACGTTGTCGATCAGCACCTGCAGCAGTTCCTGCTCCAGTGCGCGGATCATGTCCATCATCTTCTTGATGACCTGGCCGGTCAGGTCCTGGAAGTCCTGCGCCATCATGATGTCGAGCAGGTGGCTGTTGGTGGCGCGGGCTTGGCCGGGCACCTCGGACAGGAAGGCGCGGGTGTCCAGCACCAGCGAGCGGGCGTCGGCCAGTTCCACCGGTTGTTCGAACCATGCGGCCCAGCGCTGGTCGAGCGTTTCGGCCTGCTGTTCGATGTCGGACTGGATCGGCTGCGCCAGTTCGACCGCGTTGAGCGTGCGTTCGGCGGCCTGCTCGGTCATCGCGGCGATGTAGTTGAGGCGGTCGCGCGCGTCGGGGATGGCTTGCGCGGCGCGCTCGATTTCCTTGTCCAGGCCGAGCTCGCGCATGTTGTCGCGCAGCATGCGCGTCAGGTTGCCGATGCGCAGGATCAGTTGTTCGGCGGAATCGTTGCTCAGGGTGGGGGTCATGACAAACGCGCCTCCGCCTCAGCCGCCAAGTTTTTCGAAGATCTTGGTGATCTTCTCGTCCAGCGTGGCGGCCGTGAAGGGCTTGACCACGTAGCCGTTGGCGCCGGCCTGGGCCGCGGCGATGATGTTTTCCTTCTTGGCTTCGGCGGTGACCATCAGCACCGGGATCTTGCCGATGTTGGCGTCGGCGCGGATGGCCTGCAGCATGGTCAGGCCGTCCATGTTGGGCATGTTCCAGTCCGAGATCACGAACTGGAAGCTGCCGTCCCTGGCTTTTTCCAGGCCGGCGGCGCCGTCTTCGGCTTCCTCGACGTTGACGAAACCCAGTTCCTTGAGCAGGTTGCGGATGATCCGGCGCATGGTCGGGAAATCATCCACGACCAGGATCTTGATGTTCTTGTCCACTTTATAGACTCCAGTAAATGCAGTGATGGCTGGTGGGTCCGGCTTTGTTGTTTCGGCTTGCCGGCGCGATCAGACTCGTTGCGCGCGCGTGCCGTAGGTGGCCAGTCGCGCCATGACGCGCTGGGTCATCGCCGGCAAGGGCACGACTTCATGCACGCCGCCGGCGGCAATCGCCTCCTTCGGCATGCCAAACACGATGCAGGTGTGCTCGTCCTGCGCCAGGTTGTAGGCGCCGGCCTCGCGCATGCGCAGCATGCCGCGGGCGCCGTCGCGGCCCATGCCGGTCAGGATCACGCCGATCACGTTCTTGCCGCCGTGCTGCGCGGCGGAATCGAACAGCACGTCCACCGACGGGCGATGGCGGTTGACCGGCGCCTCCTGCGACAGGTGCGCGACGTAGTTGGCGCCGCTGCGTGCCAGCAGCAGGTGCGAGTCGCCCGGCGCGATATAGGCATGGCCCGGCAGCACGCGCTCGCCATGCACGGCTTCCTTGACCGTGATGCGGCACAGGCCGTCCAGCCGCTGCGCGAACGAGCGCGTGAAACCAGCCGGCATATGCTGCACGATCATTACCGCGGGACTGTCGGGCGGCAGCGGCATCAGGAATTCCTTGATGGCCTCGGTGCCGCCGGTGGAGGCGCCCAGGATGATCAGCTTCTCGGTCGACAGCAGCGGGCTGCGCAGCATCGGCACCGGCGCCGTGCCGGTGGCGGAGGGCGTGGCCGGTTGCGCGGCCGCGCGCACGCGCGCGCGTGATGCGGCGCGCAGCTTGTCGGCGATGGTGTCGGTGTATTCGAGCAGCCCGTCGCGGATGCCCAGCTTGGGCTTGGTGACGAAGTCCACCGCGCCCAGTTCCAGCGCGCGCATGGTGATCTCCGATCCGCGCTCGGTCAGCGACGACACCATCAGCACCGGCATCGGCCGCAGCCGCATCAGCCGCTCCAGGAAGTCGAGTCCGTCCATGCGCGGCATTTCGACGTCGAGCGTCAGCACGTCAGGGTTCAGGCGCTTGATCAGGTCGCGCGCGACCAGCGGGTCGGGCGCGGTGCCGACCACTTCCATGTCGGGCTGGCTGTTGATGATCTCCGTCATCAGGCTGCGGATCAGCGCGGAGTCATCCACGCAGAGCACCTTGATCTTGGCGGCAGTCATGATTGGTCGTGCTTGTAGGGTTTCAGGGAAGCGGGCGCGGGTACGCCTGCCGCGCAAACAGTTCTGGCGAGCGCGAAGGTTCGCGCGCCGAAGTGGCAATGGCCCGCGCCAGCGCGCGTTCGTCGCGCGCCACCGAAACCTGGTCGTCCTGCCGCGTCAGGCGGCGCACCAGCGCCAGCCCGCCGATCGGGAAATAGCTGACGCGGCGCGCATGCGGGCCGCGCAGGTCTTGCGCCGCCACGCGGACTTCTTCGGTCTTCAGGTAGCGCAGCACGAAGTCCGCGTTGCGGTCGCCGATGTTCAGCGTGGTCATGTTGGCCAGCACCGCGCCGCCGCCGAAGACCTTGGCCTCCAGCCGCTCGCGGCGCGCGCCCATCTTGAGCAGTTCGTTGATCAGCACTTCCAGCGCATAGCTGCCGTAGCGCATCGATGCGGACAGCATGCGGTCGGCGCTGCCGTCGTCGTCCGGCAGCATGAAGTGGTTCATGCCGCCGACGCCGGCGACTTCGTCGCGGATGCAGGCGGCCACGCATGAGCCCAGCACGGTGGTCAGCACCACGTCGTCGCGCGTCACGTAGTACTCGTTGGGCAGCAGCTTGATGGCCTGCTTGCCGAACTCGCGGTCGAAATACGTGCGCGTGGCCAGCGCTTCAGGCAGGTGGGGCGTGCGCATTACGGTCTGCCCCGGCTGGCGGCGGCCTGCGCGGCTGGCGCCAGTTCATAGACGGTCTGCCCGCGCAGCTGGAACGCGCGCGTAACGTAGGAGAAGTTCTCCGAATGGCCGGCGAACAGCAGCCCGTGCGGCTTGAGCAGCGGCACGAAGCGCTCCAGGATGCGGCCCTGGGTCGGCTTGTCGAAGTAGATCATCACGTTGCGGCAGAAGATGGCGTCGAACTGCTCGCGCATGCCCCAGTCGGGCGCGAGCAGGTTCAGCGGCTCGAACGCGATGGTGGCGGCCAGCTCCGGCTTGACCTTGACCGAGCCGGTGCGCGGGCCGGTGCCCTTCAGGAAGAAGCGCTTGAGCCGTTCCGGCGACAGCCGCGCCACCTGCTCGGCCGAATAGACGCCGCTGCGGGCCTTGGCCAGTACCTGGGTGTCGATGTCGGTGGCCAGCACGGTGCCGGCGCGGTCGCCCAGCGCCTCGGCCAGGGTGATGGCGATCGAATACGGTTCTTCGCCGGTGGACGCGGCCGAGCACCAGACGCTGTAGGGGCGGCCGACCTTCTTGGCGTGTTCGGCCAGCAGCGGGAAGTGGTGCGCCTCGCGGAAGAACGAGGTCAGGTTGGTGGTCAGCGCGTTGGTGAAGAACTCCCACTCCGGCGACCGGTCATCCGCTTCCAGCAGTGCCAGGTACGAGGCAAAGTCGGTCAGCTGCAGCGTGCGCAGCCGGCGCGCGAGGCGGCTGTAGACCATCTCGCGCTTGTGGCTGCCCAGAGAGATCCCGGCGCGCCGGTGGATCAGCGCGCGGATCTGCTCGAAGTCGCGCTCGGTCAGCAGGAAGTCGCGCGCGTCGTCGCGCCGCAGCAGGGCGGCCGGCGCGGAGGCCGGGCCGGTGTGCGCGGATACGCTGGCAGCGTTGCGGAACGGCGTCATGGGTTGTGCTTCGGCAATGCAAAAATCAGGCGTACTCGGCTTCGACCAGCGCCATCTCTGGGCTGGTCATCAGCTTCTCGATATCGATCAGCACCAGCATGCGGCCGTCGATGGTGCCCAGGCCGGTCAGGTGCTCGGTCGAGATCGACACGCCGAACTCCGGCGCGGGCTTGATCGCATCGCCGGTCAGCGTGAGCACGTCCGACACGCCATCGACCACGATCCCCACCACGCGGCCGGCCACGTTGAGGATGATGACCACGGTCTGGTGGTCGTAGCGCACGTTGCCCAGGCGGAACTTCAAACGCAGGTCGACGATCGGCACGATCACGCCGCGCAGGTTGGTCACACCCTTGATGAAGTCGGGCGCGCTGGAGATGCGCGTGACGGTCTCGTAGCTGCGGATCTCCTGCACCTTGAGGATGTCGATGCCGTATTCCTCCGACCCCAGCGTGAAGACCAGGAACTCCTGGCCCGAAGCGTCGCTTCCGGGGGTATCGATGTGTCCGATGCCGGCCATGATGTCTTGTTCTCCTGTGATTGGACGATTACTGCTGCAGCGCCGGTTCCTGCCGGCGCACGCCGGTGCGCTGCAGCGCGCCGACATCGACGATCAGCGCCACGCTGCCGTCGCCAAGGATGGTCGCCGCGGAAATGCACGGCACCTTGCGGTAGTTGGTTTCCAGGTTCTTCAGCACCACCTGGTGCTGGCCGATCAGCTGGTCCACCAGCAGCGCGAAGCGCTTGCCTTCGGCCTGCAGGATCACGGCGATGCCCTGCGTGGGCTCCTGCAGCGCGCCGGACACGTTGAACACGCGGTGCATCTCCAGCAGCGGCAGGTACTCGCCGCGCACGTGCATGACGCGATCGGAGTTGGCGGCTGTGTGCACGTCTTCGGCCTTGGGCTGCAGCGACTCCATCACGCAGTTCAGCGGCAGGATGAAGGTCTCTTCGCCCACCTTGACCGACATGCCGTCCAGGATCGCCAGCGTCAGCGGCAGCACGATGCGGATGGTGGTGCCCAGGCCCGGGCGCGAGCTGATCTGCACATGGCCGCCCATCTCCTGGATGTTGCGCTTGACCACGTCCATGCCCACGCCGCGGCCGGAGACGTCGGTGACGACCTCGGCGGTGGAGAAGCCCGGCGCGAAGATCAGTTGCCAGACTTCTTCGTCGGTGATGGTCTCGGACACCGGCAGGCCGTTCTGGATGGCCTTGGCCAGGATGCGCTCGCGGTTCAGGCCGCCGCCGTCGTCACTGACTTCGATGACGATATTGCCGCCATGGTGCTGCGCCGACAGGATCAGCTGGCCGGTCGGATCCTTGCCGGCGGCGACGCGCTTGTCGGGGGTTTCGATGCCGTGATCCAGGCTGTTGCGCACCAGGTGCGTCAGCGGATCGATGATGCGTTCGATCAGGCTCTTGTCCAGCTCGGTCGCCTTGCCGAAGGTGACAAGGTCGATCTGCTTGCCGAGCTTGCTGGCCAGGTCGCGCACCAGCCGCGGGAAGCGCGAGAACACGTAGTCCATCGGCATCATGCGGATCGACATCACCGCTTCCTGCAGGTCGCGCGCATTGCGCTCCAACTGGCCCATGCCGGAGAACAGGCGGTCGAACAGCACCGGGTCCAGCGACGAGGCGGTCTGCGCCAGCATCGACTGCGTGATCACCAGCTCGCCCACCAGGTTAATGATCTGGTCGACCTTCTCGGTCGGCACGCGGATCGAGCCTTCGCCGTGTGCGGGCGCGGGGGCCGGCGCGGCCTTGGCTTTCTCGCGCGTGGCGGTGGCGGCCGGGGCCGGTGCGGGGGCGGCAGCCACTGGTGCGGGCGCGGGCGCGGCAGGCGCGGCCGGGGCCGGCGCGGCGGCCGCGGCTTCGATCACGATCTGGTCGACGTCGATCACGAAGCAGCACACCGCGATGATGTCGTCGGCGCTGCATTGGGTGTTGAGCCACACCACCAGTTCGCCGCTGGTTTCCTCCTGCCCGGTGATCTCGCCCAGGTTGGCGAGTTCTTCGCGCAGCAGCGCCTGGTCGGATGCCGACACCTTGATCAGCCGGATCTTCAGGGCGCCGCCGGCGGGCGCGGCTGCGGGTGCTGCGGCAGCGACCAGCGCGGGCGCTGCAACGGGTGCCGGGGCTGCGTCATGGCCGGCGGCTTCCTGCGCCAGCTGCTGCAGCACGGCGCAGATGCGCGCCAGCGTTTCCGGATCGGGTTCGGTGCCGTTGCGGTAGGCGTTGAGCTGGTCTTGCAACACGTCCTTGGTTTCCAGAAAGGTGTCGATGATGGTCCTGGTCAACGCCAGTTCCTGCCGGCGCGTGCGGTCCAGCAGGTTCTCGAAGATATGGGTGGTCTCGGTCAGCGCGGCGAAGCCGAAGGTCGCCGCGCCGCCCTTGATCGAGTGCGCGGCCCGGAAGATCGCGTTCAGGTGCTCGGCATCGGGCGCCTCGATGTCCAGGCCGAGCAGCAGCTGCTCCATTTCAACGAGCAGCTCTTCCGCTTCCTCGAAGAAGGTCTGGTAAAACTGAGTGATATCGATATCGACAGACATGGCGTCCTGAGTCACTTGGTTACGGCGCAGGGCACGCTGCGGCAGCGGTCCTGCGTCATGGTTTGCTGCCCGATGCCGGCGCTGCTGCGGGTGCCGCGGCCGGTCCCGACGCTGCCGCCAGTCCTGCCTGCATCTCCTGCGCGGCCTTGCCGGCCTGCGCCGCCACCGTGACCGCGGCGGCGCTGGCGTTCTCGGCTTCGAAGCGCGCCTGCGCCTTCTGGTTCAGCACCACGATGCTGATGCGGCGGTTGATAGGCGCGAGCAGGTCTTGCTTGTCGAGCGGCATGGTCGCGGCCAGGCCCAGCACGCGCAGCACCTTGCCCTCCTGCATGCCGCCCGCGATCAGCTCGCGGCGCGAGGCGTTGGCGCGGTCGCCGGACAGCTCCCAGTTGCTGTAGGTGCGCTCGCCGTTGGAATAGTTGGCGGCATCGGTATGGCCGGACAGGCTGACCTTGTTGGGCAGCTCGTTCAGCACCGGGCCGATCTCGCGCAGGATGGTGCGCATATAGCTTTCGACGGTGGCGCTGCCGGTGCGGAACATGGGCCGGTTCTGCGTATCCAGGATCTGGATGCGCAGGCCTTCGCTGGTGATGTCCAGCAGCAGCTGCGGGCGGAACTGGCGCAGCACCGGGTTGTTCTCGATGATCTGTTCCAGGCGCTGCTTGAGCGCGCGCAGGCGCTGCGCTTCCTGCTGCTCGTTGCGGCGCTGTTCGTCGCTGGGATCGTTGTCGCGGGCGCGCATGACTTCGCCGTCCTTGCGCATCGCGTCCAGCCCGCCGCCCGGGATCACGCTGGGCGACTGGCTGCTTTTCTCGCCGCCGACGATGGCCACCTTGAGCGGCATGCGGAAGTATTCGGCGATGCCTTCCAGCGTTTTCTTGTTGGCGCTGGACAGCAGCCACAGCACCAGGAACAGCGCCATCATCGCCGTCATGAAGTCGGCGTAGGCAATCTTCCAGCTGTGGTTGCCGTGCGGCCTGGCGTGCGATTTCGCCCGGCGGACGATGATCGGACGCATATCGTGTGCGCTGCTCATGTGGTGCCCCTTGCTGCGTGCGTTGCCGGCTGCTTAGTTCAGGCTCTTCACTTCACGCACGTGGTCGTCGAGCTCGAGGAACGACGGACGCACCGTGGAGTACAGCACCTTGCGGCCGAACTCCACCGCCACCAGCGGCGCGTAGCCGTTGAGCGAAGCCAGCAGCACCACCTTGATGCACTCGTAGACCTTGACGTTCTCGGACACCTGCAGCTCGATGCGCGCGGCCAGCGGCGAGATAAAGCCGTAGGCTAGCAGGATGCCGAGGAAGGTGCCGACCATGGCGTGCGCGATCAGCGCACCCAGTTCCGCGGGCGGCAGGTCGGCCGAGCCCAGCGCATGCACCACGCCCATCACCGCGGCGACGATGCCGAACGCCGGCAGGCCATCGCCGACGCGCGACAGCGCATGGGCGGGGATCTCGGCTTCATGGCGGAAGGTCTCGATCTCGTGGTCCATCAGGGCCTCGATCTCGAATGCGTTCATGTTGCCGTTGACCATCATGCGCAGGTAGTCGGTGAGGAATTCCATCACCACCGGATCGGACAGGATGCGCGGGTACTGGCTGAACACGCTGCTGGCGGCGGGATCGGCGATTTCCTTTTCCAGGAACAGGATGCCCTCGCGCCGTGCCTTGGACAGCAGCACGTACAGCAGCGACATGACGTCCAGGTACAGCTCTTTCTTGTACTTGGAACTCTTGAACAGGCCCGGCAGCGCACGCGCGGTGGCCTTGATGGCCTTGCCGGTATTGGTGGCGATGAAGGCGCCGATGGCGGCGCCGGCGATGATCACCACTTCCGCAGGTTGATATAGCGCGCCCATATGGCCGCCGGTCATGGCGTAACCGCCAAGCACCGCCGCTACCACGACGACATAGCCAAGAACTACTAGCACGATCGGATCCCCGTCTAAAAACGCGCGTCAGCCACGCTCATTGGCCCGCGGCACGGGCGCACGGAGAGAATCCGTCCGCCAGCGCAGCAAGCTTGCCAGCCGGCGGACCTTGACCAGGATCAGGCGTTGGTCTGCACGGCGGCGGCGTCTTTCGAGAGCTTCTTCACTTTCCCTGCGCGCGACGGCGGACGGCACAGGCTGCACACAAAGTTCGCGTGCGGCTCATACGCGTGCGTGACAAACTGTCCGCCGCAACACGTGCACCGGGACAGCTGCAGCATGTTGCTCTCGAAGAACCGTACTAACGTCCAGGCCCGCGTGAAACTTAAGACAATTTCACCGCCGAGCAGCGAAACGTGCTCGAGGTACAGGCGGTACGCCGCCACCACCGCGCGGATGCCCACGGTCTCGCCTTCCTGCACCATGAACTGGTAGGCAGAGAAGAACAGAGACGAGTGGATATTCGGCAGCCAGGTGGTGAACCAGTCCGTCGAGAAGGGGAGCATGCCCTTGGGGGGCGAGACGCCGCGCAGCTCCTTGTACAGGCGGATCAGCCGGTCACGCGACAGCGTGGTCTCGGCCTCAAGCACCTGCAGGCGCGCACCCAGGCCGATCAGCTCGATCGCGAGCTGGGTCTGGTTGGCATCCTGGAGCACGCTCTTGCGGCTGGGAACGGAGGTGGCCGTATAACTCCGGGTAGGCTCGGCCTGCAGGAGCGCGGTCAATTGAGCGACTCCACAGGCTGACGCGCAAGCAGGATCGCGGCGTGGATCTGCTGCATGTCATGGCTCTTGGCCGTGTGGGTGAGAGTAGACAGAAGCGCATGGTCGTCGAAGCGGAACCTGCACAGCACCATGTTGGATGCCGCCAGCTTGACGAGTTGCGCTGAGGTCAGCTTGGCAAGGATATCCGCAATTTCCTTGCTGACCCCGAGCCGGAACATGGCTTCGACCTGGTTTTCGCGCACGAGTCGTTGCGCGAGCAGCAGATAGGCGAGGTTAACCTCCCTGATCTCCTGGAGAACTTCACTGCTTTCCAATTTATCCCCGCTACCAAAAACCCACCGTAGCCGCTTGTCCGGCGCTTACCGTTGCCCTTGGGGGCACGGCGACCAGATCGTTTGTATGCGGCCGGGCGGGTACAACGTACGACTAAGGAACTACGCCCGTGTCTAACTGTAATCAACTCCGTTACAAGTGTTACAGAGTGTAAGCAAGACTGTTACGTTTATATCGGCAATCGCCCCGCAATGCCAATCCCTACTTACGCGGGGGGGAACCAAATGTCGCATGAAACATACATTGGCGCCGCACATTTTGTAACAAGTCACACGCTTGACGTTTGATTTGACTCAAGGCAGTTCAGCAAACGTCATACGCATCAAACGCGCTGCCATGCGCGTCGGTAGCCTGCTGGATTCCTCTATTGACGAAGGCCGCGCGGAGTGTATCGCCGCTGCATGGTGTTCGTAATACTGTCCAGAATTTCGGCGTCGCATTGCATCGATGCGGCGGTACCCGTCTCACTGTCCGAACAGGCGGCGCAGCCATGCCGCCAGGCGCGCGAACACATCGTCGGGCGCTTCGCGGAACAGCGCGGGGCGCACGCGCTCCACTTGCTCCAGCACGCGCGAGGCTTCTTCGGGCTGCACCGATCCGTACTCCAGCGCCAGCCCCAGCATGCCGCGCAACTCGCCCACGCGCGCGCGGCCGGCGGCCTCGTTGTCTTCGGTCTGCAGCGCGTACATCAGGTCATAGGCGCGCTGCCGCAGGCTTTCGGCCAGGCGCCATGCCGGCGTGCGCATGCGCTCTTCCAGCGCGCGCAGGTCTTCCGCCGACGCCGCCACCTGGGTGGCCAGCGCTTCGGTATAGGCGCTGTCGGCGCCGCACTCGGCCAGCACCTGCGCGGCCCATTCGCGCGCATGCGCCAGGCGCTGTTCGCCGCTCCAGCCAGGCTGCACCGCCAGGCCGAAGCCGAAGCGCTGCGCGTCGCGCATCAGCGCCGCGAGCGCATTGGGCAGCTGCTTGTCGAACACGCGACGGGCCCAGCCGTACTCACCCCCGGACAGCAGCCGCGAGACCGCGCGCTCGGTCAGCGGGCCGTCATGCTGCAGCAGCCGTGCGCGCAGGAAGTCATTGAACTCGGGCGGCAGGAACTCGCGGTCCAGCCCGGTCGAGACCCCGATGAACTGGTCGAATTCCTTGCGCAGCCTGGCCGCGTCTTCTTGCGGCAGGGCCAGGGTGATATCGGTCGTCATGGCAACACTCAGAACGCGCTCCAGTCGCCGTTGTCGGCGGCGGCAAGCGCCGGGCGCGGCGTCACGGCGGCGGCGCGCGGTGCCGGCTTTGCCGGCGCCGGTTCGGCCGCGTCGCGCGCGGCTTCATCGCCGGTGGCAGCTTCTGCCTTGGCCATGGGCAGCTTGGCCGCACGCTTGGCAGTGGCGATGGCACGCGCTGCCCCCGCGGCGCGCTGGGTCTTCGCGGGCACCGTCGCGGCCGCCGGCAATACCTCGAAGCGATCCGCGCGCTCGTCTTCCGCGGCCAGACGGAACGTCGCCACCGCGGACTGCAGGCGGCTGGCCTGTTCTTCCAGCGCGCCCGCGGCGGCGGCGGCTTCTTCGACCAGCGCCGCGTTCTGCTGCGTGACCTCGTCCATCTGCGCCACGGCCTGGTTCACCTGCTCGATGCCCGAGCTCTGTTCGGCCGATGCCGCGCTGATCTCGCCCATGATGTCGGTCACGCGCTTGACCGCCTGCACGATCTCATCCATGGTCTTGCCGGCCTGGCCGACCAGCGCCGAGCCGTTGTCGACGCGCTCGACCGTATCGCCGATCAGCCCCTTGATCTCCTTGGCCGCGTTGGCGCTGCGCTGCGCCAGGCTGCGCACCTCGCCCGCCACCACCGCGAAGCCGCGGCCCTGCTCGCCCGCGCGCGCGGCTTCCACCGCCGCGTTCAGCGCCAGGATGTTGGTCTGGAACGCAATGCCCTCGATCACGCCGATGATGTCGACGATCTTCTTCGACGCATCGTTGATCTCGTCCATGGTCTGCACCACGCGGCCCACCACTTCGCCGCCGCGCAATGCCGTGTCCGAAGCGTTGGCCGCCAGCCCGCTGGCCTGGCGCGCGTTGTCCGCGTTCTGGCGCACCGTGCTGGTCAGCTCTTCCATGCTCGACGCGGTCTGCTCCAGCGACGCCGCCTGCTGCTCGGTGCGCTGCGACAAATCGTTGTTGCCCGCGGCAATCTCGCGCGAGGCGCTGCCGATCGATTCGGCCGAGGCCTTGAAATCCCGCACCATGCGCGACAGCTGCTGCTGCATCTGCTGCATCGCGTAGACCAGGCTGCTCTTGTCGCCGGCGCGCGTGGTCACCGGCGACGAGAAATCGCCCTCGGCAATGCGCGCGGCGATGGCCGCGGCATAGCCCGGCTCGCCGCCCAGCTGGCGCGACAGCGCGCGCGCCAGCAGCACGCCCAGCAGCACCGACAGCGCCAGCCCGCCCAGCACCAGGCCCAGCATCCACAGGCGCGTGGCGTCGTAGACGCTGCGCGCTTCTTCCATGTTGTTGCGGGCGCGGTCGTCGCGGCGCTTGACCATCTGCAGCATCACCGCTTCCAGCGCGTGGCTGTCCTTGAGCAGGTCAGCGCTTTCGGAGAACACCTGGCTTTCGAACTGCGAGGTATCCAGCGGCTGCTTGCTGACCAGCTCGACATACTTCTCCATGCGCGCGCGGAATGCCGGCGACAGGTCCTGGTACTGCTTGACCAGCGCCTTGCCCTCCGGCTTCTCGAAGGCGCCCGCCACCTGGCGGATGCGCTCGTCCATCGCGGCCAGCGATTTGCCGATCTGCTCCTTCTCGATCGAGCGCTCGCCCATGGTCGATGCCGACAGCAGCGCAATCTGCGAGCGGCTGGCGTAGACCAGGTTGATGTTGGCGTCCTGCACCGCCTTCAGCGCGCGCAGGTCGTCGTGGTAGATCTTGCCGGTCCAGTCCGCCATGCGTCCCATGTTGACGACGCCCAGCAGCCCCATCACGGCGCCGATCACGGCAACGACCAGGAATCCGGCAACCAGCCTGGTCGTGACGCGCAATTGATTGAACCAATGCATAGCAACTCCCCCTTGTAACTGAAGCCTCGGGCACGGCCTGCCGCACCCTGTGTACGCTGGCAGCCGCGGTACCGCGGCTGCCTTCACTTCGATCCAAACCGTGCCAGTACCGACCCAGCCCTCAGGCCGGTGCCAGCACCGCATCGCCGCGCGCAGCCGCGGGCTGGCGCTGCGGCCGCACCTCTGCCTGCATGCTGACGCGGAAGGTGGCGACGGCATCGCGCAGCCGCAGCGCCTGCTCTTCGAGCGCGCCCGCCGCGGCGGCGGCTTCTTCGACCAGTGCCGCGTTCTGCTGCGTGCCCTCGTCCATCTGCGCCACCGCCTGGTTCACCTGCTCGATGCCCGAGCTCTGTTCGGCCGATGCCGCGCTGATCTCGCCCATGATGTCGGTCACGCGCTTGACCGCCTGCACGATCTCATCCATGGTCTTGCCGGCCTGGCCCACCAGCGCCGAGCCGTTGTCGACGCGCTCGACCGTATCGCCGATCAGTCCCTTGATCTCCTTGGCCGCATTGGCGCTGCGCTGCGCCAGGCTGCGCACCTCGCCCGCCACCACCGCGAAGCCGCGGCCCTGCTCGCCCGCGCGCGCGGCTTCCACCGCCGCGTTCAGCGCCAGGATATTGGTCTGGAACGCAATGCCCTCGATCACGCCGATGATGTCGACGATCTTCTTCGACGCATCGTTGATCTCGTCCATGGTCTGCACCACGCGGCCCACCACTTCGCCGCCGCGCAATGCGGTATCCGAAGCATTTGCCGCCAGCCCGCTGGCCTGGCGCGCGTTGTCCGCGTTCTGGCGCACCGTGCTGGTCAGCTCTTCCATGCTCGACGCGGTCTGCTCCAGCGACGCCGCCTGCTGCTCGGTGCGCTGCGACAAATCGTTGTTGCCCGCGGCCACCTGGCGCGTCGCGGTCGAGATGCTGGCCATGCCTTCCTGGATCTCATGCACCACCGACAGCAGGCTGCGCTGCATGGTCTGCATCGCCTGCGCCAGCGCGCCGATCTCGTCGGTGCTGCGGTGCTCGAAGCGCGTGGTCAGGTCGCCCGCGCCCATGCGCAGCGCGAAGTCCAGCATGTCGCGCACCGGCCGGTTCACGCGCGCCAGCAGCATGGTGCCGGCGGCGAACGACGATGCCAGCGCCAGCGCAAAGCCGCCCCACAGCCACGGGCGCAACGCGGCAGTGCCGGCGCCGCCCAGCGCTTCCACCGCGACCAGCGCGGCCAGGAACCACACCAGGCCGCCGGCCTGCGCCCACAGGATGCGGCGCTTCAGGTTCAGCCGCAGCAGCCCCTGCACCAGGCCGCGCACGCCGGTGCGCACCACCGCGCCGTGGCGGATCGCCAAGCCGTCGGCACGGCCGGCGCGAAAGCGCGCATAGGCGGCGCCCGCGGCCTGCACCTGCTCGCGCGTCGCCATCGAGCGCACCGAGGTGTAGCCCACCACGCGGCCATCGACGCGCGTGGGCGTCACGGTCGCGTTGACCCAGTAGAAGTCGCCGTCCTTGCGGCGGTTCTTGACCACGCCCATCCAGGTGCGGCCGGCCTGCAGGTCTTGCCACAGGTCGGCAAACGCCTCGGGCGGCATGTCGGGGTGGCGCACCAGGTTGTGCGGCGCGCCCAGCAATTCTTCCGCCGTAAAGCCGCTGGCCTCGATAAAGGTGCGGTTGGCAAAGGTGATACGGCCCTTGAGGTCGGTGCGCGAGATCAGGTAGTCGGCGGGAGACAGCTGGTACTCGCGCTGCGTGACGGGTTGGTTGTTTCGCATCAATGTCAGTACTGCGTGCCGGTGGCGCGCCGCATGGGTCCATGCGGCCGCACCGCGGGGCGGGTTCGGTCCGGCGGGCGGGTTGCGCCTGCCGGACGGCGGGGGGCGCTGCGGCAGGATCAGGACACCGCTTCCAGCGCGGCGAGTTCTTCGGTGTCGAGCAGCTTCTCGATATCGACCAGGATCAGCATGCGTTGCTCGACCGAGCCCAGCCCGCGGATGTAGTCGGTGGCCAGTTCGCCGGAAAAGTGCGGCGTGGGCTTGATCTGCGCGGGGCTCAGCGTGAGCACGTCGGAGACGCCGTCGACCACGATGCCGGTGGTGCGTTCGTTGAGGTCGACGATGATGACGACTGTGTACTGGTCGTAGCTGACGTTGGGCTGGCGGAACTTGATGCGCAGGTCGATGATCGGCACGATGATGCCGCGCAGGTTGATCACGCCCTTGATGTAGTCGGGCGCATTGGCGATCTGGGTGACCGACTCGTAGCCGCGGATCTCCTGCACCTTCAGGATATCGACGCCGTATTCCTCGCGGCCCAGGGTAAAGGCCAGGAATTCCTCGCCCGCGCCGTCTGCCTTGTCGATGTGCTGCATCGTCTAGCCCCCCAAATTTGGCTCATGCTGGTTTCTCTGGCGCCGCAGCGGCCGGGCCGCTGGCTGCGCCGGGGCGTGACTTCGCCCACCAGTGTTTACGGCAGGATCCGGGGTGACTGAAGGGCGACGCCGGCGCTTTCCTTACCCTTCCGACGTAGGGGGTGCGGCGTCCAGCAGCGCGGCGACGGCCTGCATCAGCCCGTCCGGGTCGAACGGCTTGGGCAGGAAGCCCGATGCGCCGGCGGCGCGGGCCTGTTCGCGGATGCTGCCGTCCTGCTCGGTGGTCAGCATCAGGATGGGCAGGCGCGCATAGCGCTCGGTCGCGCGCAGGCTGCGGATCAGCGTGAGGCCGTCCATGCCGGGCATGACCTGGTCGGTGACCAGCATGCCGAAGTTGCCCGCGAGCGCCAGCGCATGCGCCTGGTCGCCGTCCGCGGCCTCGGTCACGTCAAACCCTCCGGTGCGCAGGCAGGCGCCGATCATGCGGCGTAGCGAGGGAGAATCGTCGACGACGAGGATGCTGGGCAAAGACATGGGCGCCTCCGGAGGTGCAGGAACGGGGTGGGTCCGCCAGGAAGATCGATGGCACGGGCAACGCAGCCGGCGACGGACGGGCCGGCGCAGGGCTGGCACAACGCGCCGCCAGCCTGCCACACCGGTTATCGGCGGCGTTGCGGCCGGGCTTTAGCCATCACAACGCTTCAGGCCGCGGACTGCGCGCGCAGGGCCTCGCTGAAGCCGGTGGCGTCCAGCGGCAGCGACAGCAGGTAGCCCTGCACCTCGTCGCAGCCCATCTCGTTGAGGATTTCCAGCTGCGAGGCCGACTCCACGCCTTCGGCCACCACCTTCATGCGCAGCTCGTGCGCCAGCGCCACCATCGAGCCGACGATGGCGCGGCCCTGCGCATCGGTATCGAGCCCGCCGATCAGCGTGCGGTCGATCTTGAGCGTGCCCACGCGCAGCCGCTTGAGATAGCCCAGGCTCGAATAACCGCTGCCGAAATCGTCCAGCGCCACCTGGATGCCGAGCGACTGCAGCTCGGCCAGCGTTTCCAGCGACTTGCCGATGTCCTTCATCGCCGCGGTCTCGGTGATCTCCAGCGTGATCGCCGACGGCGGGATGTCGTGCTGGTGGATCTGCTCGAGCAGGTACTGCGGGAAGTTGCGGCTGGCAAAGCGCAGCCCCGAGACATTGATCGCCACCGGCACGGTCGGCACGCCGGCGTCGCGCCACTGGCGTACCTGGCGGCACACGCTGGTCAGCACCCAGTCGTCGAGCTTGTCGATCTGGCCCGACTGCTCGGCCACGGCGATGAACTCGGCGGGGCTGACCTGGCCCAGCGCGGGATGGCGCCAGCGGCACAGCGCCTCGGCGCCGACCACGGTGCGGCGGCGCGCGTCGTACTTGGGCTGGAACTGCAGCGACAGCGTGTCGTCCTGGATCGCCACCCACAGGTCGCGCCGGATCACGCGGGTGCGGCGCGCGCGTTCGCCGGCGGCGCTGTTGAACAGGCGCACCTGGTTCGAGCCGCTCTGGCGGGCTTCGGCCAGGCTGACGCGGGCCGCCTGCATCAACGCTTCGGAAGTCTGCGCGTCGCGCGGGTAGATGGCGATGCCGATATTCACGCCGATCTGCATCTGCAGCCCGCGTGCGGCGATGAACTCCGCCAGCGAGCCCAGCATGCGCGAGCCCAGTTCCTGCGCGCGGCCATGGTGGACCAGCTCGGGCACGCCCACGGCAAATTCGTCGCGCGCCAGCCGCGCCAGGAAGTCGTGCGGCTCCAGCACGGCCTGCGCCAGCGCGCCGGCGTCCTGCGCCAGGATATCGTCGGCGCGGACCTCGAAGACTTCGTCGACCTCGCGGTAATCGGCGATATGGATCAGCAAGACGGCGCATCCCGTCTCGGCCAGCCGGGCCTGGCTGATGGCCTGGTCCAGCCAGCGGCCGAACGCGACGCGATCGGGCATCACCGTCGCCACGCTGTATTCGCCGACGGTCTCCTGCCCGCGTGCACCGGTGCGCACGGTCAGGCGGCCCGGGCGCCCGGGGATGCGCGCGCCGCGCCGCGCCAGCCGCGGCTCCGCGCCGCGGTACAGGCCGGGCAGGTCATCGGCCAGTTCATCGGCCAGCGCGGATTCGGCGCGCACCGGCGCCGGCAGCCAGCCGCGCGACTGGGCCCGGTGCACCGCGAACAGCAGCGCGCACAGCGCGGTCAGCCCGCCCGCCAGCCAGGCCGGGTGCGGCAGGCCGGCAGCGTCGAGGCAATCGCGCGCGCTTACGTGGCCGGCGCCGCAGGAGCGGCCCAGGTGCGTGCCGGCGGCCGCCACCAGCCCGGCCCCGGCCACCACCGCCATCAGCGCCGCGCCGCGCCACAGGCGCGCGCCCTGGCGCAGCCACTGCACCAGCAGCTTGACCGCCGTGGTGGCCGCCGCCGCGGCGGCAAAGCTGGCCGCCATCTGCGCCGTGTCGTTGACCGCCGGCACGCTGCCCGACAGGCCCACCACCAGCACCGGCATGCCGATGCTCAGCTGCGACAGCAACGCCGCCGACCAGGTCAGCACGCGCAGCGACCGGCTGCCGGCCGGCTGGTCCGCGCGCCCGGCGCGAACGCCAAGGGCGGCGGCTACGCCCAGCAGGGCAGCCAGCAGCAACAGGACGGAACTCAGGGCAATCATTGGGCTGCGCGATGATGAAGAAAATGCGCGAAGACGGTCAGGACGCGGGGAAAACCCCGCATCATGTCATCTTGCAGTCGCCGTGTGAACAAGACAATGACTCGAACGCAGGGTTAGAACGCGCTCCAGTCGTCATCGCCGCCGGCCGCGGCCAATGCCGGCCGCGCTGCGGGCTTCGTTGCAGGCCGGGCTGCCGGACTGCGCGCCGGCTTGATGGCCGGCGCCGCTGCGGCCGGCCGCGCCGTGGCGGGTGCTGCGCGGCTTGCACCAGCGGCGGTGAGCGTGGCATTTGCCACGGTCCTTGCCCCCGTGCTTGTCGGCGCGCTTGCCGCCATCGCCGGTGCCGCTGCGGCGCCGACCGTGAACACCGAGACCACGTTCTTCAGCTTCTGCGCCTGCTCTTCCAGCGCGCCGGCAGCCGCGGCAGCTTCTTCCACCAGCGCCGCGTTCTGCTGCGTCACCTGGTCCATCTGCGTCACCGCCTGGCTGACCTGCTCGATGCCGCTGGTCTGCTCCTGCGACGCCGCGCCGATCTCGTTCATGATGTCCGTGACCCGGCGCACCGCCTGCACGATCTCGCCCATGGTCTGGCCGGCCTCGGCCACCAGCCGGGTGCCACTCTCCACGCGCTGGCCCGATTCGCTGATCAGCGCCTCGATCTCCTTGGCGGCGGAGGCCGAGCGCTGCGCCAGGCTGCGCACCTCGCCCGCCACCACGGCAAAGCCGCGTCCCTGCTCGCCGGCGCGGGCGGCTTCCACCGCGGCATTGAGCGCCAGGATGTTGGTCTGGAAGGCAATGCCCTCGATCACGCTGATGATCTCGACCACCTTGCGCGAGGCACCGTTGATCTCGTTCATGGTGTCGACCACGCGGCCCACCACCTCGCCGCCCTTGAGCGCGATCTGCGAGGCCTCGCCCGCCAGCACGCCGGCCTGGCGCGCATTGTCGGCGTTCTGGCGCACCACCGTGGTCAGCTCTTCCATGCTCGCGGCGGTCTGTTCCAGCGACGAGGCCTGTTCCTCGGTGCGCTGCGACAGGTCCAGGTTGCCGGTGGAAATCTGCTGCGTGGCCGACGCCATCGAATCCGCGCCGGTGCGCACTTCGGCGACGATGCCCGACAGGCTCGACTGCATCGCGGCCAGCGCCTGCATCATGCGCCCGATCTCGTTCTTCGAGATGCTGGTGATGCGCGCGGTCAGGTCGCCGCGGGCGATGCGCTCGAACACGGCCAGCGCCTCCTGCACCGGCGCGACGATGGCGCGGTTCAGCGTGACCGTGCACAGCGCGGCCACGGCCAGGCCCAGCACGATCATGACGATCGACAGCATGCGGATGCTCGCAAAGCTTGCCTGCGCCGCACCGAAATTGGCCTCGCCCGCCGCCATCTGGAACTTCTGCAGCTTTTCATGCGCGCTCGACATGCTGCGTTGCAGGTCGGGCAGCACCTTCTTCGCCAGCCGCACGGCTTCGTCCTGGTTGCCGGCCAGCGACGCCGCCTGCAGCGGCAGCACGCCCTGCTCCATGAAGGCCTGGCGCTGCTTGCCCAGTTCCGCCGCCAGGGCCTTTTCGTCGGCATTCTGCGGCAGGCTCATATAGCGTTTCCAGGCCGCGTCCGACGCCTCCACGAACACGCGGGAACGATCCACGTTGACCTTGGGGTCGTCCTGCTCGCCCTGCATCACGTTGCGGTCCAGCGCCAGGCGCATGCGCGTGGTGGCCAGCATCGCATCGCTGAGCGCGACGGTGGAGCCAAGCTGGTTGGCATAGGTTTCCCTGAGCGCGTCATTGCTCTGCGAGATGCCGTACAGGCCGGCGCCGCCGACCAGCAACAGCAGCAGCGACAGCATTCCCATGGCGCCCCGTAGCAGGGTCTTGATCTGAATATTGTTGTGGAAGGACATGATGAAATAAGACTCAGGCAATCTGCGGGACACACCCCTTGCCCCGGTCCGGCAGGATCGTTACCGCGTTGACCCGCCCTGCCCGGATAACGGCGCGCCCCCCTCATCCTTGAGTCGCGGCCCCGGCCACCGCGGTTATGGGATTCGGCCATAAACGCCATGTCGGATATCAGCCACGTGGATTCCCGGCGCTGGCGGCAACGGCGGGAATCCTGGCGGCGGTGCTGTCCGTAAAAGCCGGCCGATAATACGGACCGGTATCCGCGGCCGGCGCCAAACCGGTCTGGTTGCCTTCGAATACCGTTGCCATTTCCCGTGCGCTTGCCCATCGCGGTGCCCGCGACGCAGAAAAATCCGCCGCGACCCGAGCTGACACTGAAAGTTCACACAATTATCAGGCTCAAGAATTTTCGCAAAAACCGCTCCGGATAACGCGACCAGGATTTGCAGCACGCAGCAGGCCCGTTATAATTGTTTTCAGCATTTTCCCGCCCACCCAGCGCACCCCAGCGCAATTCAATCACCGGAAACCGAGGACGCAATGGCGACGTATCAGGAAATCGTTCAGAAAATCAGTGAGCTGCAGAAGCAGGCCGAGGAAATCAAGGCGCGCGAACAATCCACGGTGATCGCGGATATTCGCGAGAAAATCGAGCAATATGGCCTGACCGCCGAAGACCTGGGTTTTGGCGCGAAGGCCCCGGCCGGCAAGAAGGCGGCCAACCGCAAGGTGCCGGTGCGTTATCGCGACAGCGCCGGCAATACCTGGACCGGCCGCGGCAAGCGCCCGGGCTGGCTGACCCAGGCCCTGGCCCAGGGCAAATCGGTCGAGGACTTCCTGATCCGCTGAAACGCGCGATCCGGCAGACGGCAAAACGCCACGGAAGGTATCCGTGGCGTTTTTGTTTGTGGCGTCCCGAAGGCGCTGGCGGGCGCTCAGGCGTCGAAGCCGTGCGGGTTCATCGACTGCCAGCGCCACGAGTCCTGGCACATGCGGTCCAGGTCATGCTGCGCGCGCCAGCCCAGCAGCTGGTGGGCCAGCGCCGGGTCGGCGTAGCAGGCGGCAATATCGCCGGGGCGCCGGTCCACGATCTGGTACGGCACCGGCTTGCCGCTGGCGCGCTGGTAGGCCTGCACCACCTCCAGCACGCTGTAGCCGCGCCCGGTGCCCAGGTTCACGGTCATGCCGCGGCCCTGCTGGCGCAGATAATTGAGCGCGGCCAGGTGGCCGTCGGCCAGGTCGCAGACGTGGATATAGTCGCGCACGCCGGTGCCGTCCACGGTGGGGTAATCGCCGCCGAATACCATCAGCTGGTCGCGGCGCCCGCCCGCCACCTGCGCCACATAAGGCATCAGGTTGTTGGGAATGCCGCGCGGATCTTCGCCGATCAGGCCGCTTTCATGCGCGCCGACCGGATTGAAATAACGCAGGTAGGCAATGCGCCATGCGGGATCAGATTTTTCCAGGTCGCGCAGGATTTGCTCGCCCATCAGCTTGGTCTGGCCATAGGGATTGGTCGCCGACAGCGGGAAATCCTCCAGGATCGGCACGGCGTGGGGATTGCCATAAACCGTGGCCGAGGAACTGAACACCAGCTGTTTCACCCCGGCCGCGCCCATGGCGGCACAGACCGTCAGCAGGCCATCGAGGTTGTTGCTGTAATAGGCCAGCGGCTGGCTGACCGATTCGCCCACTGCCTTGAGCGCGGCAAAATGAATCACCGCGCTGATGCGGTGTTCGGCAAAGAGCCGGTCCAGCAGCGCGCGGTCGCGCACGTCGCCCTGCACAAAATGCGGCGCCTGGCCGGTAATGGTGGCAAGCCGGTCGATCACGGCCGGGCTGCTGTTGCACAGATTATCCAGGCCGATCACGTGGTAGCCGGCATTGAGCAGCGCGACCCAGGTATGCGAGGCGATATAGCCGGTGGCACCGGTCAGCAGCAGGGTTTCAGGCATTGGCAGTGGCATCGGAGAATTCGGTTCAGCAGTTTGCGAAGGGCCGGCCGGCGCATCATGTGCGCGGTAAATAACCTGGAGGGCGGCGCCCGGCGCGGGAAGCCATCTATTATCCACGATGCGCCACGGCGCCCCGGCCTCAGCCGGATGCGGCGGCGGCCGGCGCCACCAGCCCGGCCCGCGCCTGCCAGGCCTCATACGCGGCGCGCAGCCGCCAGCCGGATTCCAGGTCGCGCATGCCCAGGCACTGCGCCACCTCGGCCGGCGCCGTGCCGGCGTCGAAATGCATGGCCGCGCAGGTATTGCGCAAAGTCTGCGGCGACGCGCGTTCGCTGCGTCCGGCGAGCACGCCGGCTTCATCCAGCAGGATCTCGACGCGCCGGTAGACCGACGCCGCATGCATCGGCCGCCCGGTCGGCATGGCCGGGAACACCAGGCTGCCGAGCGTGCCGGAAGCCTCGCGCAGCGCCAGCCAGGCGCGCAGCGGCGCATGCGCCAGCGGGAACAGCGGCACGGTATAGGCGCGGCCGTTGTCGGCGCGCACCATGCGCAGCGCCATGCGCCCAGGCGCGCCGTCCTCGATCACGTCGGTGCGCAGGGCGCGCGCCTCGGCCACTTTCAATCCGCCACCGAGCAGCACCGCCAGCAGCGCCGCGTCGCGCGCGCGCTTCCATTGCGTGGGCGATGCCGCGGCGCCGGTGTCGGCGGGCGCGCCGGCCGGGCCGAGGATGCGCGCCACCAGCAGGTCGCGCTCGCCGGGCAGCAGGAACGCCGTGGGGTCGTTCTCGCCCTCGGCCAGATGGGCGCGTACCGCCTGGCTGCCCGGGTTGTGCAGGCCCTCGCGCAAGCGCGCCAGGTGATGGAACACCCGTTCGATCAGCCGCGCATAACGGTAGCGGTGCGACTTGTGCAGCTGCTGCGCGTCCAGGAACTCGCCGATCTGCTCGGCGGACCAGCTCAGCGGCGGCAGGCCGCGTTCGGCCGACCAGCGCAGCAGCTTGCCCCACATGGCGCGGTACACCACGCTGGTGCCATGGCGAAAGCCGTGGTGCGCCAGCCAGCCGTCGAACGCGCGCTCGGGATGGTCGCGCCAGGCGGCCAGGTCGGCATCGAACAAGGCCGCCTGCTCGAGTTGGGCGGTGCTGGGCTTGGTGGTCACGGGCTCTCCTGCTCTGATTCGCGGGCCGGCGGCCGGGGCGATCCGCCTATTGTAGACAACGCGTCACTGCGCGCCGCCGCGCGCCCTGCCGGGCTTGCAGCGCGCGGCGGTGCGTGCTACCTTTCGATCCACTATGCAACTGGTTGCATAGAACCAGAACGAGATCGCAGTTTCTACCGCGCCCGCCAGGAGACCCCCTTGACCACTGCCCTGCTCCCCGCCGCCCAGGCCTCGCTCGACGCCTGGCACCAGATGATCGCCACCCATTCGATGGCCGGGCTCGATGCCATCGTCGCCGATGACGTGGTGTTCCGCTCGCCGGTCGCGCACACGCCGTATCCGGGCCGCGCCGCGATCGCGCTGGTGCTGACCACGGTGAACCAGGTGTTCCAGGACTTCCGTTACCACCGCAGCTTTGTCAGCGGCGACGGCCACAGCGTGGTGCTGGAGTTCAGCGCCAACGTCGACGGCAAGGCGCTCAAGGGCATCGACATGATCCGTTTCGACGACGCCGGCCGCATTGCCGAATTCGAAGTCATGGTGCGCCCGCGCTCCGGCCTGGAGGCGCTGGCCGCCGCCATGGCGGCGCGCCTGGCCAGCCAGAAGCACGTGCTGACCGGCGCCGCCTGAGGCACGCCCGCTGGCAGCGCTTCGCCCTTTTACGTTTCGCTTCCCCGAATTGCCGGGACTTACCCAGGAGACTTCCCCCATGGCCCTTCCCGTCCAGCTTCAGAACCGGCTTTCGCTGCCGGTGGTGTGCTCGCCGCTGTTTATCATCTCCAACCCCGACCTGGTCATCGCCCAGTGCAAGGCCGGCGTGGTGGGCTCGTTCCCCGCGCTGAACGCACGCCCCGCGCCCAAGCTGGAGGAATGGCTGGACCGCATCACCACCGAACTGGCCGAACACGACGCGAAGCACCCCGAGCGCCCGTCGGCGCCGTTCGCGGTCAACCAGATCGTGCACAAGTCCAACGACCGGCTCGAGCATGACCTGGAACTGTGCGTGCGCTACAAGGTGCCGATCGTGATCACTTCGCTGGGGGCGCGCAAGGAAGTCAACGACGCGGTGCACTCGTACGGCGGCATCGTGCTGCATGACGTGATCAACAACACCTTCGCGCGCAAGGCGATCGAAAAAGGCGCGGACGGCCTGGTGGCGGTGGCTGCCGGTGCCGGCGGCCATGCCGGCACGCTGTCGCCGTTCGCGCTGCTGCACGAGATCCGCGAATGGTTCGACGGCCCGCTGCTGCTGTCCGGCGCGATCTCCAGCGGCGACGCCATCCTGGCCGCACAGGCCGCCGGCGCCGACCTGGCCTATATCGGCTCGGCCTTTATCGCGACGCAGGAAGCCAACGCGCAGGACGGCTACAAGCAGATGATCGTCGACAGCACGGCCAACGACATCGTGTATTCCAACCTGTTCACCGGCGTGCACGGCAACTACCTGCGCGGCAGCATCGAGCGCGCCGGGCTGGACCCGAACGCGCTGCCGGAATCGGACCCGTCGAAGATGAACTTCGGCTCGACCAGCGTGAAGGCGTGGAAGGACATCTGGGGCGCCGGCCAGGGCGTGGGCGCGATCAAGCGCGTGGTGCCGGCGGCCGAGCTGGTGCGCCGCTTTGCCGAGGAATACGCGCTGGCGCGCCGCCGCCTGGGCCTGGGCGAAGCCAGCCCTGCGGGCACGCGGGCCGTCGACCTGGCCTGAGCGAGTCCCCTGCTGGCCGCTACAGCAGCGGCAGCAGGGCCTCGCCCCAGGCCACCCAGTCGGACTCGAAGCGGATGCCGCGCTGCAGCAGCGCATAACGCAGTTGCTGCGCGCGGTCCATGTCCGGCGCCGAGAAATCGCGCCGCTCGATGGCCAGGTAGGTCTCGAGGCGGGCGCGGTGCAGCGCGATCAGCCGCCGCATCTCGTCGCCCAGGCCGAGCGGGCCGATCACCGCATCGGCGCGCAGCTTGACCAGGATTTCCTCGCGCTGGTCCAGGCCCGCGCCCGGCGCCAGCACCCAGCGCGCCAGTTCGTCGCGGCCCGCGGGCAACACCCGGTAAACCTTCTTGCGGTTGCGGCGATCCGCCCCGGCCTCGCCTTCCGCCGCCTCGCTTTCATCGGCGGCAATCCAGCCGCTGTCCGCCATGCGGCCCAGTTCGCGATAGATCTGCTGGTGCGTGGCATGCCAGAAATAACCGATGGAGCGGTCGAAGCGCCGCGCCAGGTCGTAGCCGGACGAGGGCTTTTCGATCAGGGAGATCAACAGGGCGTGCTGGGTCGACATGCGTCTGGGCTGGGCGCGGGTTATCGGAATGGGTTTGGCAAGCACCGCGTGCCGGCAGGCGCGCCGGTCACCGCACTTTCAAAAGCTGGCGCTATGGTAGCGCAATGCCGGCCCGGCGCCGCTATGCATGGCAAGGCACCGGGATATGACGTCGACCGATATATTCGTCGATTTTGTCAGTTAAGAAATTTCTCGCCAGACAGAATTAAAAAATGCTGAATGGCATTTCCGTCCTCCATGCCATACATTCCATACATTGAAACTGTGCGAGCGAAAACGATCCGCCCCCGGCCGCACCATGCAGCAACTTTGGAGTGTGTCCATGACCGGAAGAATCCTGCTTGCCGAAGACCGCGATGTGGCCTGGGAAGCCGACCCGCGCCCGCTCGGCCTGGTGGCGCCCGTGCACGACAGTGCCCCAGTCTATTACCGGCTGCCCGATACGCCTGACGGGCACCATATCAAGGAATATCCCAGCGGCCTGCGCCAGCTGGTGCGTTTTGTCGGCGTCGAGGAACAGGTCGTCAAATACAACCTGAGCTGATCCCGCGCCACGTTTTCCTGTGGTTGTCTCCTCCGAGCCCGATCCTGCGGGCAGGGACTTGAACCCGCGATCTTCGCGGGTTTTTTCTTGCCGTGTCGATATCGAAGCGCCTCGCCTCAGAGTTGCGGCGCACGGCAGGCGGCACCGCCGGCATTGGCCGCCTCCGCCATGCCGAACACCGCCCTCGCCCCGCACTGCGAACCGAACATGCGCGCCTGGTCGTGCCCCACGCCCACCACTTCGTACGCCTGGTGGCGCATGACCAGGCCCGGGCGGGCCAGGTAGCGCTCGTAGCGCAGGTAGCCGCGCGCGCGCTGCAGCCGCGTCGGGCCCTCGGCCTCGGCGCCGCACGATTTATCGAGCACGCGGTGGTTGGGATCGTTGTCCTCGGTGCCGGCCAGGTAGGTCACCTGGCGACCGGCATAGCGCCGGTACAGCGCCATGCCGTCGGTGCCTTTGGCATACGACACCATGTGCTGCATGCCGTAGCGGTATTTGTCGTAGTCCGGGCAGCGGGCCGTGTCATACGGCGCGAATGACTTGCCGTCGGCGCCAGCCGGCCGCTCCGGCGTGAAATACAGGTACGACGACGGATTGGCCACGACGTAGCGCAGGTCGATGCCGCCCGCGCGGATGCGCTCGTCGACGTTGTTGAGCACCGCATAGCGGTGCACGATCTGCGCCCCGCCGGAGTGGCCGGCCACCGTCACCTTGCGCACCTGCGGCAGGCGCGCCTTGTCGGTGACGAAGGCAAGCAGGTCATCCAGGACCTGCAATGAGCTGACGCGAACCGTGCCTTCGACCGCATCCTCGCCACTGAGCCAGCCCTGCACCGACCAGTGCGGCATGTCGGTAAAGCCCTTGTTCCGGTCAGGCGTGCCGGGAAAATTGGGCGCGACCAGCAGCACCTCGTCCGGACTGCGGCCGCTGGCTTTCAGCAACGCCGCGCCGGCGGCATAGTAATCGTCGCCGTTGCGCTGCAGGCCATGCTGCACGAACACCACCTCGCGGATGCGCGACAGGTCGGCATCGAGCCGATGGTTGGCGTAGACCGGAAAGTCATAGCCCGCGCCAGTGCCCAGGTGTACACGCTGCCATTGCGCCGGGGCCGCCGTCCTTACCGCCTGGCCGCCCGCGGCGGCCGGGTCCGGCGTGCTGGCGCAACCCGCCAGCACGGCAAGGGCAATGGCGGCGCCGGCAAGAGGCCGGCATGATGGGCGTGACATCACGAGCGCAAGGCATGGCAGCATGGGCAGCGTCTCCACGGAGCAGGTGTGCCGCAACCGGCAGCGCGGGGCAATCCACGCAGCATCGGGCAGGACGGGTGCAGCAAAGCTGCCATTGTGCCGCTGCCGGCCCGTGCCGGCAAAGCGCGGCGCCGCGCCGGTGCTTGTGACACAAGCGGGAACGAAGGTTGCAAGCCCTTGCCCAACGACGCCCCGCAACGAAGAGGAGCCCTATGTACATGGTCTATTGGTCGCAGGCGGACGGCGCCGGTCTCAGTCCGCACGCGCAGTCCTTCCCCAGCGACGCGATGCGCGAGGCGCTGCGCTTTACCGAAGCGCTGCGCCAGCGCCAGCACGCGGGCGAGCCGGTCAGCTTTGTCACGCTGTGCTCGGAAAACCCCGACTCGGTCGGCCGCGCCGGCGCTGCCGATCCGCCGCCCGACTATGAATGGAAGAAGCGGCGGCCCTGATCCATTGCGCTGCGGCCCGGTCAGGCACGCGCTGGCGCCGGGCGCAGCGCTGCGCGCACGACGAAGGCCATCAGCACCGCGAACAGCAGCATCGCCGCCAGGAAGTACAGCCCGGCCGCGAGGCTGCCGGTGGCATCCTTGATCACGCCGATGCCATACGGCCCGAAATAGCCGCCGAGGTTGGCCAGCGAGTTGATGGTGGCGATGCCCACCGCGGCGCTGGCGCCGGTCAGGAATTCGCCGGGCAGCGCCCACACCACCGCCTGGATCGAATAGATCGAGAACGCGGTCAGGCAGATAAACAGGAACTGCAGCGCCGGCGACTGCACCCATGCGCTCAGCGCCATGGTGATCGCCGCCATGCCCGACACCACCACGATATGGCCGTAGCGCTCGCGCTTGCGGTCGGAATGGCGCGGCACCAGCCAGAGCCCGACCACGGCGAACAGGTAGGGCACCGCCGACAGCAGGCCGGTCATCGCATCGGTGACGCCGAACTGCTTGATGATGGTCGGCAGCCACAGCGACAGCCCGTAGATGCTGAGCGGGAACGGCAGGAACAGCAGCGACAGCAGCAGCACGCGCTTGTCCCTGAGCGCCTGCAGCGGATTGCCGTGCGCTTTCAGCGCATAGGCGGCCTGGTCGGCGGCGAGCTCGCGCTCGATCCACGCGCGGTCCGCCGGCGCCAGCCACTTGGCGCTGGCCGGCGATTCCGGCAGCAGCTTCAGCGTCGGCAGGCACAGCAGCACCGCGGGCAGGCCGCTCAGCACGAACAGCGTCTGCCAGTTGCTCATGCCGAACAGGCCGTGCGTCGACAGCACCAGCCCGGCCAGCGGTCCGGTGATGATCAGCGCGATCGGCTGCGCCAGCACCAGCAGGCCGATGATGCGCGCGCGATGCCGCATCGGGAACCACTTGGTCAGGAAGTACAGGATGCCCGGATACAGCCCGGCCTCGGCCGCGCCCAGCAGGAAGCGCAGCACATAGAAGCTGTGCGCGCCCTGCGTGAACGCCATCGCCATGGTGATCACGCCCCAGGTGAACAGGATGCGCGCAAACCAGCGGCGCGCGCCGAAGCGTTCCAGCGCCAGGTTGCTCGGCACTTCGCACAGGAAGTAGCCGACGAAGAACAGGCCCGCGCCGAGCCCGTACGCGGCATCGCTGATGCCGATGGCCGCGTTCATGTGCAGCTTGGCGAAGCCGACCACCGAGCGGTCGATATACGCCACCACGTAGATCAGTGCGAGGAACGGGATCAGCCGGCGCACCAGCATGCCGATGATGCGGCCTTCTTCTATCGCTTGTGAATCTTCACCCTGTGTCGGGGCAGCGCGCTCCATCGGTGCGGTCTGGGTGCCATGCATGGCAAGTCTCCTCTTATTGTGGCGGGCAGGATCGCGCCGGCTGCGCGGCGGCAGCCGGCGCCGTGGTTCAGTGCGAGTGGCGCGGCACCTCGCGGCCGCGGCAGCCCACCAGGAAGTCGAGGTCGCAGCCCTCGTCCGCCTGCAGTACGTGGTTGACGTAGAGCTTGCGATAGCCGCCGTCGGCGGGTGCCTGCAGCGGCTGCACGTCGGCCATGCGGCGCGCGAACTCGGCTTCGTCGATATCCAGGTGCAGGCGCCCCGCCTCGCAGTCGAGCTCGATCCAGTCGCCGTCGCGCACGATTGCCAGCGGGCCGCCGGCGGCGGCTTCCGGCGCCACGTGCAGCACCACGGTGCCGTAGGCGGTGCCGCTCATGCGCGCATCGGAAATCCGCACCATGTCCTTGACGCCCTGGCGCAGCAGCTTGGGCGGCAGGCCCATGTTGCCGACCTCGGCCATGCCCGGGTAGCCGCGCGGCCCGCAGCGCTTGAGCACCAGCACCGAGTTCTCGTCGACGTCGAGCGCTTCATCGACGATGCGCTCCTTGTAATGCTCCAGGTTCTCGAACACCACCGCGCGGCCGCGGTGGCGCAGCAGCTTCGGCGTCGCCGCCGAAGGCTTGAGCACCGCGCCGCGCGGCGACAGGTTGCCGCGCAGGATGCGGATGCTGCCGTCGCGGATCAGCGGCTGGTCCAGCGGGCGGATGACTTCATCGTTGGTGATCGGCGCGTCCCTCACGTTGTCCCAGATCGCCTTGCCGTTGACGGTCAGCGCGCCGGGGTGCGGCAGCAGCCCGGCCTCGCCCAGGCGGCGCAGCACCGCCGGCAGGCCGCCCGCGTAATAGAACTCCTCCATCAGGAAGCGGCCCGACGGCATCAGGTCGACGATGGTCGGCGTGTCGCGCCCCACCTTGCTCCAGTCTTCCAGCTCCAGCGGCACACCGATGCGGCCCGCGATCGCCTTCAGGTGGATCACCGCGTTGGTCGAGCCGCCGATCGCGGCATTGACGCGGATCGCGTTCTCGAACGCCTGGCGCGTCAGGATCTTCGCCAGCGTCAGGTCCTCGCGCGCCATCTCGACGATGCGGATGCCGGACATGTGGGCCAGCACGTAGCGGCGCGAGTCGACCGCGGGAATCGCGGCATTGTGCGGCAGCGAGGTGCCGAGCGCCTCGGCCATGCAGGCCATGGTCGAAGCCGTGCCCATGGTGTTGCAGGTGCCGGCCGAGCGCGACATGCCGGCCTCTGCCGACAGGAACTGGTGCAGGTTGATCTCGCCCGCCTTGAGCGATTCATGCAGCTGCCACACCGCGGTGCCCGAGCCGATGTCCTTGCCGTCGAGCTTGCCGTTGAGCATCGGCCCGCCGGTGACGACGATGGCCGGCACATCGCAGCTGGCCGCGCCCATCAGCAGCGCGGGCGTGGTCTTGTCGCAGCCGGTCAGCAGCACCACCGCGTCGATAGGGTTGCCGCGGATCGCCTCCTCGACATCCATCGCCGCCAGGTTGCGCGTCAGCATCGCGGTCGGGCGCAGGTTGGATTCGCCGTTGGAAAACACCGGGAATTCGACCGGGAAGCCGCCGGCTTCATACACGCCGCGCTTGACGTGCTCGGCCAGCTTGCGGAAATGCGCGTTGCACGGGGTCAGCTCCGACCACGTATTGCAGATGCCGATCACCGGGCGCCCGTCGAAGGCATGGTCGGGGATGCCCTGGTTCTTCATCCAGCTGCGGTACATGAAGCCGTTCTTGTCGGCGGTGCCGAACCACGCGGTCGAGCGCAGCGGCTTGCGTTGCTTGTCGTTGGAATCCGACATGTTGTTCCTGGTGCAGGGCCGCCCGGGCGGGCGGCGGAATGGCAGGGACGACGGATCCAGCGGCGTTGCGTCATGGCGGCGCGGCGCCACGCTGTCTCCGGTCGTTTTTGTTTTGTCGGACGCAGTGTATGCAGCTTGCCGATATGCTACTAATGAAGAGTTCGGCCATTGCCATATCGATTCTGGCATTGGTATTAACCCTAGTTTTTTATGCAAACCCCCACCCCTGTCCCTGTCGTTGACGCCGCGCCGCTCTGGCAAAGCCACACCCGCCTCAAGACCCGGCAATTGTTGCTGCTGCTGGCGGTCGCCGATGAAGGCAGCATCCATCGCGCCGCCGAACGGCTGGCGATGACGCAGCCGGCCGCGTCGAAACTGCTGCGGGAACTGGAAGAGATGTTGTCGGTGCCGCTGTTCGAGCGCCTGCCGCGCGGCATGGCGCCGACCGACTACGGACGGGCGATGATCCGGCATGCGCGCGCGGTGATCGGCAGCCTGAACCAGGCGCGTGAAGAGGTATTGGCGCTGAAGGCCGGCCGGCTCGGCCATGTGGCGATCGGGGCGATCACCTCGCCCGGCGTGCGGCTGCTGCCCGCGGCGATCGCGCAGGTGAAGGCGCGCTATCCGGGCCTGCGGGTGTCGGTCGAGATCGACAACAGCAATGTGCTGCTCGACCGGCTGGGGCAGGAAAAGCTGGACATGGTCGTGGCGCGGCTGTTTCCGGAGCACGACAAGGGGCGGCTGCGCTATGCGCCGATGTCGGAAGAGCCGGTGTGCGCAGTGGTCAGGCCGGGCCACCCGATGCTGTCGGCGCAGGGCCTGTCGCTGGCCGACACCACCGAGGCCGCGTGGCTGATCCCGCCGGCGGGCACCGTGCTGCGCCACCGCTTCGAACTGATGTTCCAGCGCGCCAGCCTGGCGCCGCCGGTCAACGTAGTGGAGACCGCCGCGCTGCTGTTCCTGACGCGCATGGTGACGCAATCGGACATGATCGCGGTGCTGACCGCCGACGTGGCGCAGTATTACGCCGCGTTCGGCATGGTGGAGATTTTGCCGATGGCGATGCCCTGCCATATGGACGACTTCGGCCTGATCACGCCGACCGACCGGTTGATGTCGCCCGGCGCATTGCTGGTGGCCGACGCGCTGCGCGAGACCGCGCAGTCCATCTATGGCGGGCAGGCGCCGGCCTGAACCGGCGCCTTTGCTTGCCTCAGCCGATGATGTCGAACTGGTTGAAGTACGCCTCGTTCAGTTCCAGCCCCAGCCCCGGCAGGTTGTCGTCAAGCTGCAGGTAGCCGTTGTCCGGCGCGGGATCGCCCTTGAAGATGTAATAGAACAGTTCGTTGCCGACTTCGACGTCGTGCACCGGGAAGTACTCTGCCATCGGCGACGCGGTCGACGCCATGGTCAGGTGGTAGTTGTGCATCTGCCCGGCGTGCGGGATCACCGGCACCGACCACGCCTCCGCCATCGCATTGATCTTCTGCGCCGCGGTGATGCCGCCCACGCGGTTGGTGTCGTACTGGATCACGTCCACCGCGCGGCGCTCCAGCAGGTCCTTGAAGCCGTACGAGGTGAACTCGTGCTCGCCGCCGGAAATCGGGAACGGGCTGGCCTTCTTCAGTTCGACATAGCCTTCGATATCGTCGGCGATCACCGGCTCTTCCAGCCAGCGCGGGTTGAACCCGGCCAGGCGCGGCAGCATGCGGCGCGCGTACTCCAGGGTCCAGCCCATGTAGCACTCCAGCATGATGTCGACGCCGTCGCCGACCAGTTCGCGCAGCAGGCGCACCTGCTCGATGTTCTTCTGCATGCCGGCGGGGCCGTCCTTGGGGCCGTAGCCGAAGCGCATCTTCATCGCGGTGAAGCCCTGGTCGAGATAGCGCTGCGCCTCGGCCAGGAACGCATCACGGTCGTCATTGTTGTAGAGCTTGGACGCGTAGCACCAGATCTTCTCCTTGGTGCGCCCGCCCAGCAGCTTGAACACCGGCTTGCCGACCGCCTTGCCCATCAGGTCCCAAAGCGCGATGTCGACCGCCGAGATCGCCGCCATGCCGATGCCCTTGCGACCCCACGCATGGGTGCGGCGGTACATCTTCTGCCACAGGTATTCGTTGTCGAACGGATCCTGGCCGATCACCACCGGTGCCAGGTACTGGTCGACGATCTGCTTGGCCACGCGCGGCGCCAGCGCGCAGTTGCCGATGCCGACCAGGCCGGTGTCGGTTTCCACTTCCACCACCAGCCAGCCATGGAAGCGGAACGAGCCCATGGCGTCGCCGCGCTCGAACAGGATGTCGGTGGCGTTGGTGCAGAAATGCGCCTGCGGCGGCACGGTCTTGCCCTTCCATTCAAAGACGCGGGCGCGGACGTTGGTGATCTTCATGTTCAGCTCCTGATGGCGATGCGTTGGCGCGAACGCTCCCCGGCCGCGCCGGGGGCGGTCTTGCTGGATTTGGTGTGGCGAAGGTGGTGGCTAGGCTGTGGCGCGCCGTTGCGCACCCATGCGGCAGGCGATCTGGAATGCCTGCAGCGTGGCGCCCGGATCGGCGCGGCCCTGCTGCGTAATGTCGAACGCGGTGCCGTGCGCGGGCGTGGTGATGGGCACCGGCAGCCCGCCCTGCACCGTCACGCCGCGCGAGAAGCCCATCAGCTTGATGCCGATCTGGCCCTGGTCGTGGTACATGGTGACGATGGCATCGAACTGCCGCTGCAACGGCCCGCCCTGCACCTTCAGGAAGATGGTGTCGGCCGGGAACGGGCCCTGCGCATTGACGCCGCGCTCGCGCGCCGCGGCCACGGCCGGGGCGATCACGTCGATCTCTTCGCGGCCGAAGGCGCCGTTGTCGCCGTTGTGCGGGTTCAGGCCGCACACGGCGATGCGCGGGCTGGCCATGCCGGCGCGGCGCAGCGCCTGGTCGATCAGGTCGATCGCGCCGCCGACGCGCTCCGGCGTGACCAGCGCCGGCACGTCCTTGAGCGCGACGTGCGAGGTCACGCGCGAGGTCCACAGTCCGTCGAGCACATTGAACTCGCAGAAATCGCCGTGGTAGCCGAGTTGTTCGGCGAACCAGTGCAGCTCGTCGCTATGGGCCATGCCGGCGGCGTGCAGCGAGCTCTTGTTGAGCGGCCCGAACAGGATCGCGTCGGCCTGCCCGCCCTGCGCCAACTGCAGCGCCAGCTTCAGCGTGCCCAGGCTGTAGCGCCCGCCCTCGGCACTGGCCTGGCCGCGCGCATACGCCGGGCGCTCCGGCAGCTGCCAGTGGTACAGGCGCGGCTGGCCGTCATCGGCGAACGCGGGCGCATCGGTCTCGGCCAGCGCCAGCTCGACGCCTGCGATGCGCATGCCGTGGCGCCATTCGTCGCGGTCGGCGATCAGCAGGATCTCGGCCTGCGCGGCGGTCGCGGGATCGGCCAGCAGCCGGGCGATCAGTTCAGGGCCGATGCCGGCTGGGTCGCCCAGCACCATGGCGATTCTTGGACGGGAATTCATGAGGCTTCCGGAGGATTATTGGTCGAGCTTGACGCCCAGTTCTGCGATCAGCTTGCCGTAGCGCACATACTCGGCGCGCGAGAACGCATCGAACTGCGCCGCGGTCAGCGCGCCGGGCACCGCGCCCACGTCGGCCAGCCGGCGCACCGTGTCAGGGTCCCTGATCACCGTGGCGAGCGCGCTGCCCAGCTTCTGCAGCGTCGCGGGCGGCGTGCCGGCCGGCGCATAGACACCGTACCACGCACTCATCTGGATGCCGGGAACGCCGGCTTCGGCCAGCGTGGGGACGTCGGGCAGCAGCGCCGAACGCTGGTCCGCGGTGACCGCCAGCGCGCGCAGCTTGCCGGCCTTGATATGGCTGATGACCGACGGCATGGTTTCGAAGCTCATGTCCACCTGCCCGCCCATCAGGTCCACCAGCGCGCTGCTGCTGCTCTTGTACGGCACATGCAGCAGCTTGCCCTTGATCTGCCGCGCGAAAGACGCGCCGGCCAGGTGCTGGGTGCTGCCGACGCCGGACGAGCTGTAGCGAAACTTGTCCGGACTGGCCTGGATCTGCGCCACCAGCGCCTTGACGTCGCGCGCCGGCACCTGGTTGTTGACCACCAGCACATTGGGCACGGTCGACACCAGTGCCACCGGCACCAGGTCCTTGAGCGGATCGAACTGCAGCTTGAGCAGGTGCGGCGCGATCGCCTGCGAGGTGACCACGCCCATCAGCAGCGTATTGCCGTCCGCCGGCGCCTTGGCGGTCAGGTCCGCGGCAATGGTGTTGGACGCGCCGGGGCGGTTGTCCACCACCACCGGCTGCTTCAGCTGCGCGGCGAGCTTGTCGGAGACGATGCGCGCCATCACGTCGGTGCCGCCGCCGGGGGCGGCGCCCACCATCAGCCGCACTGGCCGCGTGTCCTGCGCCCAGGCATTGCCGGTTAATGCCGCCACCGTGGCGAGGCCGGCGAGTGCGCCGGCGATCCGTGTCTTCATTGCTGTCTCCGTGGTTTTGCGGTCCGGCTCTGCGGCGCGGATGGCCAGACTATAGGAGCAGCAGCGATTCGCTACTACTGACGTTTTTTGAACTGGCGATCACCTGGGGTTATACCTTGGCATCGGCCGCAGCGGACTCGCGCGGAGCCGCTTTCAGGATAGCCACCAGCTGCCGCGCCGCGGCGGACAGGCCGCCCCCGCGCCGCGTCACGATGCCGAAGGTTTGCTGGCGCGACTGCAGCCGCACCGGCAGGATGCGCAGCATCTTTTGCCGCACGAACATCGCGGCCACGCCCGCCGGCAGCAGCGATACCAGGCCGGGATCGCCCTGCAGCATCGCCACCGTGACGAACGCCGACGAGGTCGACACCGCATTGGCCGGCAAGCTCATGCCGGCCAGGTCCAGTTCGCGCTGCAGCAGCGCATGCATCGGCATATGGCCGGCATACGTGATCCAGCGATATCCCGCGAGGTCGGCAAACCCCATTGCGGCCGTGCGCGGCGCGGGATGCGCGCGGCCGACCACCACCGCCACCTGCTCGTCGCCGAGCGGGTGGTAGTGGTAGCGCGCCGGCTCGTCGCTGACCAGCGAGCGGCCGATCACCAGGTCCAGGTGGCCGTCATCGAGCAGTTCGAGCAGGCGGCGGCTGGTGTCTTCGATGACCTCCAGCGCCAGCTCCGGGTGCGCCTGGCGCAACTGGGCCAGCGCCGGCACCAGCACGTCGGGCACCGCGCCCATGATGGTGCCGACCGCGACCCGCCCGCCGCTGCCGGCGCGGATGCCGGCGACCTCGTCGCACATCGCGCCCAGGTCCGCCACCAGCTGGCGCGCGTGCCGGATCACGCAGTGGCCGAAGGCATTGGGCCGCATGCCACGCCGGGAGCGCTCGAACAACGGGGCTTCCAGCATGCTTTCCAGTTCCTGCAGCGACTTGCTGGCCGCGGACTGCGTCATCGCCATGGCCGCGGCCGCCTGGTGCAGCGAAGCGTGTTCGTCGAGCGCGATCAGCAGTTGCAGCTGCTTGATGCGCAGGCGGCCCATCAGGGTGTCGAGGGTGGATTTCATGACCGGGCGGTGAGTCGCAAAAGCGATCACCAGATGGAAAGGTTTCAATATACAGCCCGCCAGGCGGCTCGTATATTGGCCCGACCCTTTGACCGACAGCCGGAGCGAGACCATGACCCGCAGCCCCACTTCCACCGTCTACCGCGGCGTATTCCCGGTGGCGCCCACCATCTTCGACGCGCAAGGCGGGCTCGACCTGGACGGCCAGCGCCGCTGCATCGACTTCATGATCGATGCCGGCTCGCACGGCCTGTGCATCCTGGCCAATTTCTCCGAGCAGTTCGTACTGAGCGACGACGAGCGCAACGTGCTGATGCAGACCGTGCTGGAACACGTGGACGGCCGCGTGCCGGTGATCGTCACCACCACGCACTTCAGCTCGCGCCTGTGCGCCGAGCGCAGCCGCGCGGCGCAGGACGCGGGCGCGGCCATGGTGATGGTGATGCCGCCCTACCACGGGGCCACCATCCGCGTGCCGGAGCGCAGCATCTATGAGTTCTTCGCCACGGTCTCGGACGCGATCGACATCCCCATCATGATCCAGGACGCACCGGTCAGCGGCACCACGCTGAGCGCACCGTTCCTGGCGCGCATGGCGCGCGAGATCGGCAATGTGTCGTACTTCAAGATCGAGGTGCCGCAGGCCGCGGCCAAGCTGCGCGAGCTGATCGAACTGGGCGGCGACGCCATCGTCGGCCCGTGGGACGGCGAAGAGGCGATCACGCTGATGGCCGACCTGGAAGCGGGCGCCACCGGTGCGATGACCGGCGCAGGCTTTCCCGACGGCATCCGCCAGATCCTCGATGCCTGGCAGGCCGGCGACGCCGAACTGGCCGCGCAGCGCTACCAGCAATGGCTGCCGCTGATCAACTACGAAAACCGCCAGGGCTGGCTGGCCACCAGCAAGGTGCTGATGCAGGAAGGCGGCGTGATCGCGTCGGACGCGGTGCGTCATCCGCTGCAGCCGATGCACCCGGCCACACGCGCAGGGCTGATGCGGATCGCGCGGCGGCTGGATCCGATGGTGTTGCGGTGGGGGCGGTGAGCGTTCGGCAATGACGGGCCGGCGCTCGCATCGAGAAGCGCAGGCCCTCACCCCAACCCTCTCCCGCAAGCGGGAGAGGGCGTACCCAAGCGGGATTTGCAAAGCCCGTGGCACTTCGCCATGCCGCCGGGTTGCTCCCCTCTCCCGCCTGCGGGAGAGGGGCCGGGGGTGAGGGCCGGCGCGTCCACGAAGCGCTATCCCTTTCGATGCCTCCGCCAGTTGCAGAGGCCAACCCCAGAAAATCTCTCACACAGCCAACCATGACCCTCACCGGCAACCTCCTGATCGGCCGCCAATCCCCACGCGGCACCCACGGCGCCCTCCACGCCATCAACGCCGCCACCGGCACCCCCATGGAACCCGCCTTCGGCGGCGCCACGCCGCACCAGCTCGACCAGGCCTGCGCCCTCGCCTGGCAAGCCTTCGACCCCTATCGCGAAACCGCGCCCGAGCGCCGTGCCGATTTCCTCGAAGCCATCGCCGCCAACATCCTGGCGCTGGGCGATACGCTGGTCGACCGCTGCGTCGCCGAATCCGGCCTGCCGCGCGCCCGCATCGAAGGCGAGCGCGGCCGTACCGTCGGCCAGCTGCGGCTGTTCGCCAGCCTGCTGCGCCAGGGCGATTTCCTCGAGCTGCGCGTCGATCCCGCACAGCCAGAGCGCCAGCCCCTGCCGCGCCCCGACCTGCGCCTGCGCCATATCCCGCTGGGCCCGGTGGCGGTATTCGGCGCCAGCAATTTCCCGCTGGCCTTTTCGGTCGCCGGCGGCGATACCGCATCGGCGCTCGCCGCGGGCTGCCCCGTCATCGTCAAGGCGCATCCCGCGCACCCCGGCACCTCCGAGCTGGTCGGCCGCGCGATCCAGCAGGCCGTGGCCGCCATGGACCTGCCCGCAGGCACGTTCTCGCTGCTGTTCGACGCCGGCCTGGAAATCGGCCAGGGCCTGGTGCGCGATGCACGCATCAAGGCGGTGGGCTTCACCGGCTCGCGCGCGGGCGGCATGGCGCTGATGGCGATCGCGGCGGCGCGTGCCGAACCGATCCCGGTCTATGCCGAGATGAGCAGCATCAACCCGGTGCTGCTGTTCCCGCATGCGCTGGCCCGGCGCGCCGAAGCCATCGGCACCGCCTTCGCCGATTCGCTGACGCTGGGCGCGGGGCAGTTCTGCACCAATCCTGGCCTGTTGCTCGCGGTTGAAGGGGACGACCTGAATCGTTTCCTGCAGGCCGCTTCGGCACGGCTGGCCACGCTGCCCGCGGCGACGATGCTGACCCCCGGCATCCATCGCGCCTATTGCGCCGGCGTCGACACGCTCGCCAGCCATCCGCGCGTACAGACCGTCGCGCGCGGCCCGGCCGGATCGGCCACGCAGGGACAAGCCGCGTTGTTCGCCACCGACGCCGCGGCATTCCTCGCCAACCCTGCGCTGCGCCACGAAGTCTTCGGCGCCGCCGCGCTGGTGGTGCGCTGCCGCGACCTGGCCGAGATGCGCGCCGTCATCGACGCACTGGAAGGCCAGCTGACCGCCGCGCTGCATCTGGACGACGCCGACCACGACGCCGCGCGCCCGTTCCTGCCCGCGCTGGAACGGCTGGCGGGACGCATCCTGGTCAACGGCTTCGGCACCGGCGTGGAGGTCGGCCATGCGATGGTGCATGGCGGGCCGTGGCCCGCCACCTCCGACGGCCGCAGCACCTCGGTCGGCAGCCTGGCGATCGCGCGCTTCCTGCGCCCGGTCAGCTACCAGGACATGCCGGCCGGGCTGCTGCCCGCGTCGCTGCGCCCGGACAGCCCGCAGCGCCATACTTGGCGCGTCGACGGCAAGCTGCCCGGCACCGCCGGATAAGCGCTAGCGCGACAGCGCCCGCAGCGCATCGATCAGCAGGCTCATCGATGCGGTCGGCGGGCGGCCCCGCCGCGTGACGATGCCATACGGGCCCAGCTTGCGCGGCAGCGGCAAGGGCAACACCGTGAGCGCGCCAAGCCGGCCATAGTAGGCCGCGACCGACTCCGGCAACACCGCGATCAGCTCGCTGTCCGCCAGCAGCGAAGTGGTCATCAGCACCGCCGCGGTCTCGATGGTCGACGGCGGCGCCGGCACGCCGGCATCCTCGAACGAACGGTCGATCAGCGCGCGCATCGGGCTGGGGCGCGGCTGCATGATCCACGGGTAGCGTGTCAGCTCCGCGAACGACAGCTTGCGGCGCCGCGCCAGCGGATGCTGCGGCCCGACCACGATGGCCAGCCCCTCGTCACCCAGCTGCTCGAACTCCAGCCCGCTGCTGTCCCAGCCATCCGGCACCCGGCCCAGCACAAGATCCAGCTGGTCGCGCTCCAGCTGCGGCATCAGCACATCGCTGGTCTCCACATGCACCGCCACCTCCAGCCGCGGGTGATCGCGGTTCAGTTGCCGGATCACATCGGCCAGCAGCCCCGGCGTCGGCGCCATCACCGCGCCGACGCGCACGCGCCCGATCTTGCCGGATTCCAATGCCACCAGCTCGTCGCGCAGGCCATCCATATCGGCAAACACCAGCCGCGCGTAGCGCGTCGCCGCCAGGCCAAAGCGCGTCGGCCGCAGCCCGCGCGCATGGCGCTCGAACAACGGCACGCCGAGCAGGTCTTCCATGTCCTGCAGCATCTTGCTGACCGCGGGCTGCGTCAGCGTCAGCGCCTCGGCCGCCTGGCGCAGCGAGCCGCGCTCTTCCACGGCCAGCAGCAGGCGCAGGTGCTGCATTTTTAGGCGGCCGTGGAGGGTGCTGACGGGAGGGATCATGGGTGGGAGCGACAAAGCACAGTGTGGGCGCAGCGGAAGGGGGGCGATCACAAATTCTTATCGCTTCATGCTGGCCGGTCAAGCTGAAGGCATCGAAGGGGACCAGCGCATCAAATGTACAATGCCCCAGCCCAGCACCACCGCCAGCCTGGGCCCCCTCATTCTGCAAACCGCTTCCAGGAACAGGACACCAGCCATGCGCGACACCAGCCGGGCTTACCTTCTCGGTCCGCTGCTCAAGGGCGTCTCGCGTTCGTTCTACCTTACGCTGCGCGTGCTGCCCGCCGGCATGCGCGATCCGGTCGGGCTGGCTTACTTGCTGGCGCGTGCCGCCGATACGATTGCCGATACCTCGCTGATTCCGCCGCCCAGGCGGCTGGCATTGCTGCTGGCGTTGCGCGACCAGGTCAATGGTGCGTCGGCGGATCCAGCCCTGGCCGACAGCATTGCCATGGAGGCGGCGGCGCGGCAGGAACAGTCGGATGAGCGCCTGCTGCTGGAATCACTGGGCCCTGCGCTGGCGCTGCTGTCGCAACTGGATCCAAACGACCAGCAAGCCGTACGGCAGATCGTCTCGACGCTGACCGAAGGCATGGAGTTCGACCTGCGCACCTTCCCCGACGAGCATGCCGGGCGCATCGCCGCACTGCGCGATCCGCAGGCGCTGGACCATTACACCTACCTGGTCGCCGGCTGCGTGGGCGAGTTCTGGACCCGCATGGCCGCCGCCCATATGCCAGGCGCGATCGGCGACACTGCGACCATGCTGCACGACGGCGTGCGCTTCGGCAAAGCGCTGCAGATGACCAATGTGCTGCGCGATTGCGGCAAGGACTTGCGCATCGGCCGTTGCTACCTGCCGCAGACGATGCTGGAGAGGGAAGGTCTGCACCCGCAGGACCTGCTGCGCCCGGACGCCTCCGCGCGCACGCGGGCGCTGATGTTCGAACTGGTGCGCAACACGCTGGAACACTTTGAGGCGGCCATGGCATACACGCTTGCCATGCCGG
This sequence comes from Cupriavidus taiwanensis, assembly GCF_900249755.1. Lineage (NCBI taxonomy): Bacteria > Pseudomonadati > Pseudomonadota > Betaproteobacteria > Burkholderiales > Burkholderiaceae > Cupriavidus > Cupriavidus taiwanensis. Next base: position 54,718 of record NZ_LT976854.1, on the reverse strand, counting down.
CGCGCTACGTCAGGCTGCGGCTCGCGTGCCTGTGGCCGGTGCTGATCGGCATGGAGACGCTGCGGTGCCTGGTGCGCAATGACGACTGGCTCGACCCCGCGCGGGCGTCCAGGCTGCCGCGCGGCCAGGTCTACCGGATCCTGGCGGGCTCGCTGCCGGCGGTGCTGTCGAACCGGCTGTTGCGCTGGTGGTTCGCGCGCCAGCAGCGCGCGATCGGCGCCATCATCGGCCGGGGCGACACGGCCAGTGCCGCCTCGGCCGGACTGCCTTAGTCGGACTGGTACTTGGGCGAACGCGGCCCATACAGCAGGCCGCCGGGCTGGCCCGCGGCCAGCAGCCGATAGCTGGTGCTGCCGGCGACGGTGTAGCTGGCGTCCATCGTATGGTTCATCGCCTGCGTGATCGCCGCGCTGATCAGCATGCCGATCAGGCCGCCGCCGCTGCTGGAGCTGTCGGTGGCAGCCACCGCGGTGCCGGACCACAGGACGTCGCCGTTCTTCAGGTCGACCAGCTTGGCGTTGGCCGCGACCCGCGTCACGCTGCTGAGGATCTGGTACCGGGAGCCATACTCGGTCACGGTGACGTACAGCGCGGCGTCCGCGCCGAAGATCTCGCGCAGCTTGGCCACCGGCACGGCATGGATCTCGTCCGGCACGGTCAGGCCGTTCTGCCGGAAGGTTTCGTCGACCACGGCCACCGGGAATACGTAGTAGCCCGATTCCGCCAGCGGGAAGGTGGCTTGCGACAGCATGGCATAGGTAGCCTTGATGTCCGGCGACGTGTTCTGCGGCGGCAACACCACGATCGAGCGCGGCCGGCTGGACTTGAAGGCGGAATAATCGATCTGCTTGGTCGGCACGGCACAGCCCGCGAACAGCATGGCGATGACCGCGCCGGCGAGATAAGTCAGGAGTCGGCGCATCATTGGGGGCTCCCTGCGGTGGCGGCGTCCTTGCCCGCGGCGGTGGCGCCGGTCTTGATCTCGGTGCGGGTGTCGCTCTTCACGTTCCTGAGCAGGAAATCCATATAAGGCGCCGATTCCGGAAACAGCGTCTTTTCGGTCTGGAATTCCTTGATCATCTGCTCGCCCTTGCCGATGTTCAGGTACAGCATGCCAAGCTGGGCGTGATAGCCCGGCGGCACCGAACCGCTCTGGGCCTGGATCTTCTGCAGGCCGCTTTCCAGCGCGGTGATCTGCGCTTCCCTGGATTCGCCCTTGAAATACTCGTAGACCTGTGTTTGATAGCCTTCCCACTGGTACATGGGCTTGGGCGCCGCACAACCGGCAAGCAGCAGGCTGCCGGCGGCCGACAATAATGCTGCGTGGCGCAGCATGACCGTGTTCATCATTGTTGTTCTCGTTGCGTTGGACGCTTATTGCAGTGCCGGCTTCCAGGCGCCCGTCCCGATGGCGCTGACCAGGTTGTTCACGGCCTCGCGCATGGCCAGGTCCATCACCTTGCCGTTGAGCGTCGAGTCATAGCTCGCGGTGCCGCCAAACCCGATCACCTCGCGGTTCGACAGCTTGTATTCGCCGGCGCCTTGCGTGGCAAACACGACTTCCGAGGTATTGATGTTGACCACGTTGAGGTTGACCTTGGCATAGGCCACCTGCTCGCGGCCGCGGCCGAGGATGCCGAACAACTGCACGTCGCCGACTTCCTTGCGGCCGAACTCGGTGATATCGCCCGTGACCACATAGTCGGCGCCCTTGAGCCGCTGCGCCTGGTTCTTGATCGCCGCCTCGCGCTTGATTTCTTCCAGGTTGTCGCGCTCCAGCACATTGAAGCGGTTGGTCTGCTGCAGGTGGGTCACCAGGCTGGTCTTGGCCTGGCCGCTCAGGCGGTCGATGCCGTCCGAGAACACCCCGCGCATGTAGTTCGAGCGGTTGTCGAACTTGCCCACCGCGATCGGCGTGCGCACGCCGTGGTATGGCCTGGCGGCGCTTTCCACCTTCTGCACCGGCAACGCGGTCGAGGTCTCGGTAGCACAGCCTGCCAGCAGCAGCGCGGCGGCCACGCCGAGCAGGCAGCACGATTTCACGTTCTTCACTTCACTTCTCCCTGTGGTTATTCAGCGGATGCCATGCCCCATGGCGCGCCACGGCGGCCCGCGGCGCGCCATGCTACACCACGCCCTGCAAGGGAAGGTCGACCTGGATCAACAAGCTGGCGCGGCGGGTCGCATGGACCGCAGTCCTGTCTTACGGCAGGTGCTGGCAGATCCTTAGCCCCAGTTGAGACGAAAAAAAACCGGCCCAACGGGCCGGTTCGATACTGCAGACAGCAAGTGCCTGGCGGATGCTCAGTCCACCGTGGCCCCCGAGGCCTTCACCACCTTCGCCCACTTGGCCGTTTCCGACTTCATGAACGCGGCCAGCTGGGCCGGCTTTTCCGGGTTGGGTTCGGCGCCCTGGTCGGCCATCTGCTTCTTCACTTCCGGCATGGCCAGGATCTTCACCACTTCGGCGTTGAGGCGGTCGACGATGGCCTGCGGCGTGCCGCCGGTGGCGTACAGCGCGAACCACGAGGTGGCTTCATAGCCCGGCACGCCCGATTCGGCCACGGTCGGCACGTTGGGCAGCGCCGGCGAGCGCTTGGCCGAGGTCACGGCCAGCGCGCGCAGCTTGCCCGCCTTCACGTGCGGGTACGACGACGGCATGTTGTCGAACATCAGCCCGATCTGGTTGCCCAGCAGGTCGTTGACGGCCGGGGCGCTGCCCTTGTACGGGATGTGCTGGATATGCAGGCCGGTCATCGAGTTGAACAGCTCGCCCGACAGGTGCATCGACGAGCCGCTACCCGACGAGCCGTACGACAGCTTGTCCGGGTTGGCCTTGACGTAGGCGATCAGTTCCTTGATGTTGTTGACCGGCACCTTGGGGTTGGCCACCACCAGGTTCGGCACCATTGCCACGCGCGTGATCGGCGCGAAGTCCTTGACCGGGTCATACGGCAGCTTGGAATACAGCGACTGGTTGATCGCGTGCGTGCCGATGGTGCCCATGAACAGCGTGTAGCCATCGCCCGGCGCCTTGGCCGCCAGCGACGCGCCGATATTGCCGCCCGCGCCCGGACGGTTGTCGATCACCACCGGCTGGCCGAGCGCCTTGCCCAGCTGCAGGCCGACGATGCGGGCCAGGATGTCGGTGGTGCCGCCGGCCGAGAACGGCACGATCATGGTGATCGGCTTGGTCGGATAGCCGCCCTGTGCATGGGCCGCGCCGGCAAAGCCGGCAAGGGTGGTGGCCAGCGCCACGCCGGCGGCAAGCAGGCGGCGGCGCGTGGTGGAGGTCTGGGAATCTTGTCTCATCGGTAATGCTCCGGTGCTATGTCGTTCCGGCGGTGATCAGGTACCGCGGGAGGTTGTGCTGAATGGCGTGATTGCCGTTCCCGAACGGAGGGCGCGCACATGCGCGCTTCCGGTGGGCAGCCCGCTTACGGGCCGCCATGCGTGACGCTTGGTTAACGTCTCTTCTTGTTGAATGCTTGAGTCGCGCAGGCCGGCCGCGGCTTACACCGGCGCCACGCCCAGCGTGGTGCCGCCGCATACGTACAGCACCTGGCCGGTGACGAAGCCGTTGTCGGGCGACAGGAAGAACAGCGCAGCGCGCGCGACGTCTTCCGGGGTGCCCATGCGCTTGACGGTGATGCTGGCGAGAATCCGTTTGGTCTGTTCGGCGCCTTCCGGATTGCTCTTGCGGAACAGCTCGGTGGCGATCGGGCCCGGGGCCACCGCGTTGACGGTGATGCCGTCGCCGCCCAGTTCCATCGCCAGCGTGCGTGTCATGCCGACCAGGCCGGCCTTGGTGGCCGAGTACACCACGCGCTCGGGCTTGCCCAGCGCGGCGCGCGAGGCCATGTTGACGACGCGGCCGAAGCCTGCGGCGCGCATCGCGGGCAGGCAGGCCTGCAGCAGCAGCAGCGGGGCCTGCAGGTGCAGGCCGGTCACGTAGTCCAGGTCGGCAACGGTGGCGCTGTCGGCGGTGCCGGGGCGCGTGGCGCCGGCATTGTTCACCAGGCGCGTGACGGCAAAGCGCGACGTCACCTGCTCCGCCACGGCGCGGGTCGCGTCGGCGTTGGTCAGGTCGGCCTGGAAGAACGTCATGTTGGGATGCGACCACGCCGGCGCGGCGTAGTCGACATTGACCACCTGGGTCACGCCATCGGCCAGCAGCATTTCACAGATGGCGCGGCCGATGCCGGAACTGCCGCCGGTGACGAGGGTGGCTAGGGGGAGGGACATCTTGAGACTCCACTACCGGCAACGCCATGGCGCGGCCGGGACATGCATATGCGAAAAAACGATGCGTGAATCAGGGCGTGGCCCTGACAACTACTACTGGCCGGCTCCCTCTCCCGCTTGCGGGAGAGGGTTGGGGTGAGGGCCGGAGCATCGCGGCCTTACACCGCTTGTCGCGAGGCACGCGCCTGCCCTCACTCCCGGCCCCTCTCCCGCGCGCGGGAGAGGGGAGCAAACAAGCGGGAGATCAGCCGACCGCGCTCAAACCCGCTCGATCACCATCGCAATCCCCTGCCCCACGCCAATGCACATCGTGCACAGCGCGAAGCGGCCACCGGTGCGGTGCAGCTGGTACATCGCGGTGGTCACCAGGCGCGCGCCGCTCATGCCCAGCGGGTGGCCCAGCGCGATCGCGCCGCCGTTCGGGTTGACGCGCTTGTCGTCATCCGCCACGCCCAGTTCGCGCAGCACGGCCAGGCCTTGCGCGGCGAACGCTTCGTTCAGCTCGATCACGTCGATCTGGTCCATGGTCATGCCAAGCTGCCTGAGCAGCTTCTGCGTCGCCGGTGCCGGGCCGATGCCCATCACGCGCGGCGCCACGCCGGCGGTGGCCATGCCGACGATGCGTGCGCGCGGGGTCAGGCCGTGTTGCTTGATGCCGGCTTCGCTCGCCAGCAGCAGCGCGCAGGCGCCGTCGTTCACGCCCGAGGCATTGCCCGCGGTCACGGTGCCGTCAGCACGGACCACGCCGCGCAGCCTGGCCAGCGCTTCCATGCTGGTCGCGCGCGGATGCTCGTCGCGCTCGACCACGATCGGGTCGCCCTTCTTCTGGGCGATGGTGACCGGGGTGATCTCCTGCGCCAGCGTGCCGTCGGCCTGCGCGCGCGAGGCCTTTTCCTGGCTGCGCAGCGCCATCAGGTCCTGGTCTTCGCGGCTGATCTTGTAGTCGGTGGCGACGTTCTCGGCGGTCTCGGGCATCGAGTCGACACCGTAGGCGGCCCGCATCGCCGGGTTGATGAAGCGCCAGCCGATAGTGGTGTCGAAGATCTGCGCATCGCGCGAGAACGCGCTGGTGGCCTTGCCCATCACGAACGGCGCGCGGCTCATGCTTTCCACGCCGCCGGCGATCATCAGGTGGGCCTCGCCCGCCTTGATCGCGCGCGCGGCGGTGCCGGTGGCGTCCATGCCGGAGCCGCACAGGCGGTTGATGGTGGCGCCCGGCACGTCCTGCGGCAGGCCTGCCAGCAGCGACGACATGCGCGCCACGTTGCGGTTGTCTTCACCGGCCTGGTTGGCGTTGCCGTAGATCACGTCGTCGACGGCCTTCCAGTCGACGTTGGCATTGCGGGCCATCAGCGCCTTCAGCGGCACCGCACCGAGGTCGTCCGCGCGCACCGCGGACAGGCTGCCGCCGTAGCGGCCGATGGGGGTGCGGATGGCGTCGCAGATAAAGGCTTCGGTCATGGTGTGTCTCTCTCTTTGTGATGGGTATCGATGCCGGCGCTCAGGCCTGCTTCAGGGGCACGCCGGTCAGGCGCTGCAGTTCGTCAAAGCTCAGGCCCTCCACCAGGTCGCGCGCGACCAGCCCGTCGGCGGTCACGTCGAGCGTGGCGAGGTCAGTGTAGACGCGCGTGACGCAACCGATGCCGGTCAGCGGATAGGTGCATTGCGGCACGATCTTGCTTTCGCCCTGCTTGGTCAGGTGCTCCATCATCACGAACACCTGCTTGGCGCCGATCGCCAGGTCCATCGCGCCGCCCACGGCGGGAATGGCGCCCGGTGCGCCGGTATGCCAGTTGGCCAGGTCGCCCGTTGCCGACACCTGGAACGCGCCCAGCACGCAGAAGTCGAGATGGCCGCCGCGCATCATCGCAAACGAGTCGGCGTGATGGAAGTAAGAGCCGCCCGGCTTGATCGTCACCGGCTGCTTGCCGGCGTTGATCAGGTCGCCGTCCTCTTCACCGGGCGCGGGCGCGGGGCCCATGCCGAGCAGGCCGTTCTCGCTGTGCAGCAGGATTTCCTTGTCGGCCGGCAGGTGGTTGCCGACCAGGGTGGGCAGGCCGATGCCGAGGTTGACCACGGCACCGTCGGGAATGTCTTTGGCCACGCGGGCGGCCATCTGATCGCGGGTCAGGCGTTGCATGCTGTTTCTCCTGTATTCGCGCTCAGGCGACCTTGACGACACGCTTGACGAACAGGCCCGGCGTGACGATGTGCTCGGGATCCATCTCGCCCAGCTCGACCACGCGGCTGACCTGCACGATGGCGCATTTGGCGGCCATCGCCATGATCGGCCCGAAATTGCGCGCGGTCTTGCGGTAGGTCAGGTTGCCCCAGCGGTCGGCGGTGTCGGCCTTGATCAGCGCAAAGTCGGCGTGGATCGGGGTTTCGAACACATAGCCCTGGCCGTCGATGATGCGGGTTTCCTTGCCCTCGGCCAGCGGCGTGCCGTAGGCGGTGCGGGTGAAGAAGCCGCCGATGCCGGCGCCGGCGGCGCGGATGCGCTCGGCCAGGTTGCCCTGCGGCACCAGCTCCAGCTCGATCTCGCCGGCATGGTAGAGCGAATCGAACACGTAGGAATCCGCCTGGCGCGGGAACGAGCAGATGATCTTGCGCACGCGCTTGGTCTTGAGCAGCGCGGCCAGCCCGGTGTCGCCGTTGCCGGCGTTGTTGTTGACGATGGTAAGGTCGCGCGCGCCTTGTGCGATCAGCGCGTCGATCAGTTCCGCGGGCATGCCTGCCAGGCCGAAGCCGCCGGTCAGGATGGTGGCGCCGTCGTGGATGCCGGCAACCGCCGCTTCCACCGAGTCGTATAGCTTGTTGATCACTTGCGTTCCAGGTCGGAAGATCCGCCAGGCTACCGGAGCGGGCCGCAAGCCGCGGCGCATGAAAGACGGTCTCCAGGTAGTCCTGCCGGAAGGATGTTCGTTGCGGCGGGCAGCGCGGGCTGACCGGTGAACGAGTCCAGCAGTCTGCGCGTGCTCTTTGGTCGAGGTTGGACCAGGCACTCGTCGATCGAACCTCGGGCAAGCCCAAAATGTTCGATATACGAACTTGAATTCGCAGAATGAACAGAGTACACCTGCGCGTCGCCGACGGTCAAGCCGACCGGGCGGTCGGCAAATCAGTTTGTGCGATCACCGATCGCGGGTGACGCGCAGGCCCCGTATGTAGGACAGAGCCGACATCACAATCGGCTCGCGCGGGATAGGGCGCGCGCCCGGCCGGGCCTATCGTTGAATCGGAACAAGGCAGCGCCGCACAGCAGCCACCGGACCACCCGGCTGAGCACGCCGCCTGGCAACACACAAGAACGAGGAGCCCGTCATCATGGCCACCGCCAACGTCCCGTTTTCTTCCACGTCCCATGCGGCAGCGCTCGCGCGCATCCTGCATGTCACCCGTAGTGCCTGGGCCAGGGACCTGCGCCCGACGCAACCTGCCACGCCGCCGCTATCGCGCCGCGCGCGCCTGGCCCGCTCGGCCGCCCGCGCCTTCGAGGCGCAGGTGATGGCAATCCGCTGCCGCCAGGTGGTGGTCGCCTGATCCGCCCCCTCCACCCGTCTAGACCGCCACCGGTACACCGGTCAGCAGCACACGGCTGCCGCCGGTGCCGGGACGCACTTCCAGCCGCACGTCGATGCGCTCGCGCAACTCGGTCACGTGCGAGATGATGCCGACCAGGCGCCCGGCCTGCTGCAAGTCGAGCAGCGTGCGCAGGGCGAAGTCCAGGCTTTCGGGATCAAGCGTGCCAAAGCCTTCGTCGACGAACAGCGTATCGAGCTGGATGCCGCCCGCGCGCGACTGCACCACGTCGGCCAGGCCCAGCGCCAGCGACAGCGAAGCCAGAAAGCCCTCGCCGCCTGACAGCGTATTGGCCGGCCGCGCCGCGCCGGTATCGTGGTCGAACACTTCGATATCGAGCCCGCCGGCGCTGCGCTGGTCGGCCTGCTCGCGCACGCGCTGCAGCACGTAGCGGCCGCGGCTCATCGCCAGCAGACGCGCGGACGCGGCTTCCAGCACCTCGTCGAGCAGCGTGGCCAGCACGAAGCGCTGGAACGTCATGCGGCGCGGGTTGTTGCCGTTGGCCACCTCGGCCAGCCGGCCCAGCACGGCGAAGCGCGCTTCGATGTCACGGCCCTGCGCGTCCAGCTGCTGCAGCCGCTGCTGGCATTGCAGCAGCGCGTCGCGCGAACGGCCGCGCTCGGCCTGCTGCCGCACCAGGTCCTCCACCGTCGCCGCGCAAGCGCCGAGCGCTGCGCGCAGGCCATCCAGATCCGGGGCATCGAGCGCTTGCGCGGCAGCTTCGGCGCGTTCGCGCCGGTCCACGGCGGCGGCCAGCTGGCTGTCGAATGCGCGCAGCGTGGCGTCCAGCGCAAGCATTGCGTCCTCCTCCAGGCATGCATCGGCGTGCGCCCGCGCATCGCCAAAACCATGCTGCGCGAGCGCCTGCGCCAAGGCAGCATCGGCGTTGGCCATGCGTTCGGCAACTTGCGCCTGAGACTGCCGGGCCGATACCAGCGCGGCCTGCGCACCGGCGTCCCCGGCCGCGGCCTGCCGCTCGGCGGCCTGCGCCGCGGCCAGCGCCTGTTCCAGCCCCGACAACGTGGCCTGCGCCTGGCGCAGTGCCTCGCCCAGGGCCACCGGATCGCGCGAATCCTCGGGCACCTGCGCGCTCTCGGCCTGCCATTCGCCGCGGCAATGCGCCAGCGCCTGCGCGGCGGCATCGGCCGCTGCAACGGCATCGCGGTGCACGGCTTCGGCGCGGTCGCGCGCCGCGCGCGAGGTTGCGATCGCGGCCTCGCGTTGCGCCAGGCCGGCCGAGGCCTGGCGCTGCTGCGCCAGCGCCGCTTGCCGCGCTTCGATTTCGGCGTCGAGCCGTGCGGCCGCATCCTCGCTGGCATCGCCCAGTTCCGCGGCCAGTTCTTCCAGCCGCTCGCGTGCCTGTGCGATCGCCAGTTGCGCGGCCTGGTGCTGGCCGGCACAGCGCACCGCCTCGGCTTCCGCTTCCAGCACGGCGTGGCGCGCGGCTTCCAGCGCCAGGTCCGACAGCGGCTGCGCCACGTGGCGGGCCGGCTCGGGATGCGCGGTGCTGCCGCACACCGGGCAGGCGTCACCTGACGCCAGCGTCTGCGCCAGGCGCGCGGCCTGCCCGGCGCGCCACGCGGCTTCAGCGTCGGCCAGCGCGGCGCGGCAGCGGTCGCGCTGGCGCGCCGCCTGTTGTTCGGCCTGTGCGTGGCCAATGGCCTGCGTGTTCGCGGCTTGCAGCGAATGCCCAGCTTGACGGTAGCGTTCGAATTGCCGCGCGCGCTCCTGCAGCGATGCCAGCTGCAAGGCGCTCGTCTGTGCCTGCGCCGCGGCGAGCTGCGCCTGCCCCAGCGCCGCTTCGGCGTTCACGGCAGCGGCGCGGCATGTTTCCAGCTGCGCTGCCGCGCGCTCACGTGCGCTGGCGGCCGCGGCCTGTCCAGCTTCGGCTTCCTGCAACGCCCGATGCAGCGCGCCCAGCCGCTGCGCGCGCGGCAGCAGCGCCTCCAGCTGCGCCACCCGGCGCTGCGCTGCCTGGCGAGCGTCAGCCTGCTGCACCTGCGCCTGCAACATCGCCGCGGCCTGCGCGGCGCGTTGCCCGGCGCGCGCGGCGTGCTCGGTCGCCTGCGCCAATGCCGCGGAGGCGGCGGTGTGGTCGCGCTGCGCGGCCTGCGCGGCCAGCCACGCCGGCATGACGCGCGCGGCGCGCTGGGCGGCGTGCAAGCGGGCGCGCTGGTCTTCCATGGCCGGCTGCCGCGCCAGCAGCGCGGCGTGGGCGGCCTGCGCCTGCCCGCGCTCCTGCAGGCGCGCCGCCACCTGCTCGCCGGCGGCCAGCGCAGCCTGCGCGGCGGCTTGCGCGGCGCGGGCGCCCTGCTCCTGGCCTTGCAGCGCGTGCAATTCGGCCTGCATCGCCGCGACGCTGTCCGCCAACGTTTGTGCCGACTCCACCCCGGCCTGCCGCAAGGCTTCGTCGCGCTGGATGGCAATGCGCTCGGCGTCGCGCCGAATGCCGGCGGCCTCGGTCTTCAGCAGCTCTTCCACGCGCCGGTACAGCTCGGTGCGGAACAGCCGTTCCAGGATGGCCTGCCGCGCCTGCGAGCTGGCGGTCAGCAGTTCGCGAAAACGCCCCTGCGGCAGCACGATCACCTGGCGGAACTGCGCGCTGTCGAAACCCAGCAGGTCGCGCACGGCATCGCTGACCTTGCCCGGCTGGCTGGCCTTGCTGACCCAGCCGCTGCCGTCGTGCAGGTCCAGTTGCGCCCGCGCGGGCTCGGTCACCCAGCCCTCGCCGCGCTGCCTGGGCCGCTCCTGCACGGGCGAGCGCACCACGCGCCAGCGCTGCGCGCCAAGGCTGAACGTCAGCGTGACCTCGGTGCGCAGCGTGGACGCGGCATTGGCGCTGCGCATGGCCTGCGCACTGCGTTCGCCGCCGGAGGTATCGCCATACAGCGCGAAGCAGATGGCGTCGAGCAGCGTGGTCTTGCCCGCGCCGGTCGGGCCATGGATCAGCACGAAGGCCTGCTCGCCCAGCCGCGTGAAGTCGATCTCTTCGGTCGCGGCAAAGGGGCCGAACGCCTGCAGTGTCAGATGCAGCGGTCTCATGCCGACTCCCGCTCCGCCGCGGCGATGCCGGCCAGCACCTGGTCGAGCGCGGCGCGCTGGTCCGGGTCCAGCTCGGCATCGGCCACTTCGCGGAAGAAACTGGCGAACAGCTCGCCGGTGCCGAGTTGCCGCAGCTTGCGCCCGGCCTCCGACGCCATGCCGCTGCGCGCCAGCACCGTGCGCTCGATCGCGAGCGCGTTGGGATAGACCTGGCGCAGCCGGGCCATCGGGTCGAGCAGCGCGCCGGTATCGGTAAGGCGTGCGTGGATGTAGTCGTCGCGTTGCGCGTCGTCGGCGCCGGCGGCCAGCAGCTGTGCCAGTTCGCCCTCCACCACGCGCACGTCGCGCAGCGGCTGCAGCGCCACCGGCGTGATCGTCACGGCCCCGTCCGCATCCAGTTCGATGCGCGACACCGACTTCTGATGCGCGCACTCCGACAGCGAATATTTCAGCAGCGAACCCGCATAGTGGATGCGCCCGCCGCCCAGCGTCTGCGGCCGGTGCAGGTGGCCCAGCGCGACCAGGTCGAAGCCGTCGAACAGCTCGGCCGCCACGGCGCCACTGCCGCCTACGGACAGCGGCCGTTCCGATTCGCTGGCCGCGCCGCCCACCACGAAGGCATGGCCCACCACCACCGCGCGCACGCCCGCCGGATGCACCGCGCGGATGGCATCGAGCTGCGCGCGCAAGGCGGCTTCGTGCGACGGCATTTCGGTGCCCATGGCATCGCGCACCACGGCGGGCTCGGCATACGGCAGCGCGTAGACGCGGACTTCGCCGTGCGCGTCGTGCAGGCGCACGCAACTGGCGGCAGGCAGCGTGCGGCCGGCCACATGCAGGCCCTGCGCGCGCATCAGCCGTGCGCCGAATTCCAGGCGCTGCGCGCTGTCGTGGTTGCCCGCGATCATCACCACCGGCACGCCGGCGTCGACCACGATGCGGCCCAGCACGTCGTCGAGCAAGGCCACCGCTTCGGGCGGCGGCACGGCGCGGTCGTAGACGTCGCCGGCAATCAGCACGGCATCCGGGCGCTCGGTGCGGACCAGTTCGACAAACTGGTCGAGAAGATGGGCCTGGTCTTCCAGCAGGCTGCGCGCATGGAAGAGGCGGCCGAGATGCCAGTCGGCGGTGTGAAGGAAACGCAATGCGGGGTCCGTTGGAGAATCGGCGAAACCCGCATCATAATGCGTCGCAGGCCGCCCGCCATGGCGCGGGTCGCGCGCAACAGGCCGCGGATGCGCGACTACGGTGACGCCGGCCGGCGTTCAGACCGGCTCGGCCTCGCTGTCGGCGATCTGGTACTTGCGCATTTTTTCCCACAGCACCTTGCGGCTGATGCCGAGGCTGGCCGCGGTGTCCTGCCGCCGCCAGCCGTTGGCGTCGAGCGCGGCCAAGATGCGGCGGCGCTCTTCCATATCGCCGCGCAGGTCGGCGCGCTCGCCGCCATCGAATGCGCCCGGATGCAGCGCGCGGAACAGCGGCCGGATGCGTTCCTCGTCCCAGTGGCCGGTCTGCTGCACGGTGATGCCGACGCGCTCGGCCAGGTTGCGCAGCTCGCGCACGTTGCCGGTGAAGTAGGCGGTGCCGACCGCGCCCTTGAGCCAGTCCGGCATCGGCGGCAAGGCCTCGTAGCCCGACGCGCCCAGCATATGGCGCAGGAATGACTGCAGCAGCGCCACCTTGTCGGCCGGGCCGCGTTCTTCCAGGCTGGGGATGCGCATCTCGATCACGGCCAGCCGGAAGAACAGGTCGGCGCGAAAGCGCCCCTGCCGCACCGCGTCGCGCAGGTCCTTGTTGGTCGCCGCCACCAGCCGGAAATCCAGCTTCACCGCCAGCGTCGAGCCCAGCCGCGTGATCACGTTCTCTTCCAGCACGCGCAGCAGCTTGACCTGCTGGAACAGCGGCAGGTCGCCGATTTCATCGAGAAACAGCGTGCCGCCGTTGGCCTGCTCGAAGTATCCGCGATGCGCGAACGACGCGCCGGTGAACGCGCCCTTGGCGTGGCCGAAGAACTGCGACTCGAACAGCCCGTCGGGAATCGCACCGCAGTTGACCGCGACGAACGGGCCCTTGCCATAGGTGCTGTTGCGCTCGTGGAACAGGCGCGCGATGCGCTCCTTGCCCGCGCCGGTCTCGCCGTACAGCATCACATTGCTGCCGAAGTCGGCAAAGGTCTCGACGTGCTGCAGCAGCTGGCGCATCGCCGCGGAGCCGGCCACCAGGTCGGCCTCGCGCTCGGCGGGCGCGTCGGTGGCGAGCAGCTGCGGCAGCAGCTTGCCGATCTGGCCGCGCAGGTCGGCACCGGTAAAGTCATCGGCCAGGATATGCGCGTACTCGGGCGGGAAGCGGCCGGGATCGGTCTCGCGCCCCGGCCCGGCCACCCAGATCACCGGCATGCCGTGCGCGGCCTCCCAGTCCAGCGAAAAGCGAGCGGCGCCGATCACCGACACGCTGATCACCGCGATGCACGGCTTCAGCCGCGGCTCTGCGGGCAAGGCCTCGAGCGCGCCGGCGCGGATCACGTCCACGCCCAGCGGCGCGAGGAAACGCGTGACGCGGTCGGCAATCTCGTACTTGCCTTCCCACACGTAGACTTCAAGGTTTTCGTAGGCCCAGCGGTCTGTCTTCATTCTGTTTCTGCCATCAGGCGGTTTGGCGCGATCATGGCTCAGTACACCAGTTCTGCGTTGTTGCAATCGATGCTGTGGAGCCAGAGGTCGCTGTTGCCCAGCTGGACGCCGAGGCCATTGAGCAACGGCGGGACCAGCGCGTCGAGCGCAGCCCCCAGCGGCGCCAGCACCGGGCCGAGATCCAGGGGCAAGCTGAGGATCCCCAGCAATTTCGTCCGTACCTTCAGCGACAGCGCCTGCGAGAACAACCCGCCAAATGGATCAGCCATACCCGCTTGCGCATGCCCGCCCGGCGGCAGGGTGATGTCCTGGCCGACGGTGTTGCCATAGCGCGGCACGTCGGTGGCAATAACCTCTGCGACGTCCAGCGGCCCCACCTTAGCCTGGCCGAGCACCACCTCGCCACCTGTGCAGCCATCGGTCAGGCATGCCGTGGCCAGGCCGCTCTTCACATGCATCGTGGCCCGACGGTCCGCCGGGTTGGCCGCGCACTGCAGCCGGGTGAGGTCGGCCGTGGCGCCGGCGACATCGAGATAAAGCGGCACGTTCAGGTTGGCGTCCAGAACCGGCTTCAGGATGTCGGCCCTGATCTGGAGCAGCAGCGTCAGCCTGACCTGGGAGGAACTGGCGCTGGTCTGCCAGGTGTCCGGATTGCTGGACAGTTGCCGCGCCGGACCGGCCGCCGTGACCGGTGGTTCGATCACGCGCAGGTTGGCGCTGATGCCACCCAGGCCAAAGGGCAACTTGGGGATGTTCAGCGGCAAGGCGACCGCGGTGTCCCCGCGTGCGATTTGCGCACCGGCCAGCAGCAGCTGCGCGACATTCAGGCCCACTTCCACCGCCGACGATGCCGCGGGCGCCATCAGGCCAAGGTCAAGCAGCCTTGCCAGCGATACCGTCGCGGCGGCCCCGCTTGCTCCCAGCGTGGTCGGCGGGCTGCCCAGCATGGTCGACAGCAGCGTATCGCGCCCGGCCGCGCCAAGGACCAGCGCATAGTAATCACGCAGGCTCAGCGACGCATTCAGCAGTTGCTCCAGGGTGCCGACGTCCGCCTCGAGCCGCAGCTGGTCCAGCGTCACCGTGGTATTGACCAGTCCCTGCCAGTCCGCCAGCGACAGGTTCACCGTATTGCCAAGCAGCACGCTCAGCATGCTGTTGGCCGTAGAGACGTCCAGCAATCCCGTGCCCAGCGAAAACGCCGCCACCGGCGGGCTGCCGCTGGCAATCGATTCGGCAAACAGCTGCCTGCCGCTGCCGCCGTTGAATACGAACAGGATCGGCACCGTCTGCGTGGCCTGCACCCGCACGGCATTGGGCGAGACCGTGGCGGCGTTATACGCGCCATTGAAGTGCCGCGGACCGGCAGTCGCCGGGTCCCATACGCCAACGCACGCCGTCATCGCATCCGCGCTACCGCCGGCCGCGTCCGCACAGCCCATGGCGATGCCTGACGGATACCCGTTCTTCGCGCCGATATTGCTGACCGTTCCCAGCACCGCGGCGTTGAGACTGGCTGGACTATCCGCCCGCTTGAGCTGCTGCGCCGCCGACATCGCCGCCAGGTCCACCATGTTCTGCAGCTGCCGCTGGCGCATGAACACATGGCCGACGTCGATCGACACCAGCGCGGCAATCGCGACGGTGGCGATCAGCACCGCCGCCATCACGCTGACGGCGCCGCGTGCGCAGCGACGGGTGCGGGGCACCGGCGGCAGGCGCAGGCTCATTTTCCGCCCAGTACCTGCCCGGCCGAGCCGGCGCGCGTGGTGCTGGCGTTGGCCTGGCCGGTGTAGAACTCGGGCAGCGCGAAGCGGAAGCTGTTCAGGTAGCGCTCATAGCCCAGCGCGGCTTGCTCTCCGTGCATCGGCAGCATCGGACCAGCCTGCGTGCCTTCGCGCTGGATTGCCAGGATGGTGCGCGTGTCGGCGCCGATCTCGCGCTGCGCGGGTGGTGCCGCAAGCGGGCCAACGGAGGCGGGCGCCGCTTCGGCCGCCGCGGCGTCGCCCTGCGCGTGCGCGGGCGAGGCCAGTGCGCACAGGCTTAGCGCCACGCACGCGGCAGGCTTGCGGATCGCAACAAGAGGATTGGCTGTCATGGTGTAGCGCCGGCTTGCGCGGCGATGGCGATTGGCTTGGCCACGACCGCGACGGCGGCGGGCGCGGGGATCGGTTTCTGGCCCTGGCGCGCCGCGGCGCGGTCGCGCGCGGCGGCGGCGCGGGCGATGCGGTCGGCTTCCTTGCGGATCGCGCTGCGGGTGGGCTCGGGCAACGCGGCCTTCTGCATCATGGCGTTGGCCTGGGCGCGCTTGCCATCGGCCATCAGCCACACCACGGCATTGCTGATCACGCGCGGATTGCGCGCGTCCAGTTCGAGCGCCTGCATCACCGGCACGCGCGCGTCCTGCAGCGCGCCGGCGCGCATCAGCGCATAGCCCAGGTCGCTGGCGATGCGCGCGTTGACCGGGTCCAGCGCGGCGGCGGCGCGCAATTCGGTGACCGCGCGCGCAAAGTCGTCCTGGCGCCCGGCCAGCAGGCCCAGCCCGTGGTGCGCGTGCGCGGCCTCGGCGCCTTTGGCGGTGGCGGCCAGCTTCTGGTACGCCTCGGTGGCGGCCTGGTCCTGTCCGGTCTCGCGCAGCGCATCGGCGCGCATCATCTGGATCTCCGGGCCGGCGCCGAAGCGCTGCACATAGACCTCGATATGCGCGAGCGAGGCAAAGTACAGACCGTCCTGCTGCATCTTGCGAATCAGGCCCAGGTAGACCGCCTGCTCGCTGTATTCGGCGCGCGCGGTCTTGTCGCGCAATTTGGCCAGTTCCACCTGGGCCTCGGCCTGCTCGTGCATGGCCGCGGCGCCGTTGTTGCTGGCGGCGCAGCCAGACAGCCCGGCCAGCGCGGCCAGCAGCAGGCACGCGGCCGAAGTCCGGACCCGGCCCGTGGCCAGACCCACTGAGCGCGCCATGCGTCCCGTCATCGCGTTCCTCCCATGTTTGCCAGCATGCGGATCACCCCGAGAAAGCCGGGGCCCGCGGTCAGGATCAGCAGCACCGGCAGCAGGCTGACCACCATCACCGCGGTCATCTTGACCGTGAGGCGGCCGATCTCGTCCTTCATGCGCGACTTGCGCGCCTCCTGCATGCGCAGCCCGAACTGGCGCAGCGGCTCCTGCACCGCGCCGCCATGCTTGTCGACCTGCGTCAGCAGCGTGATCAAACTCTTCAGGTCTTCGCTGTCGAACAGCCGGCCGATGCGCAGCAGCGTCTGCTCGCGCGAGCGGCCCGACGCGAACTGCTGGTTGGCGCGCGCCAGCTCCGGGCCCAGCACGCGCAGCATGCTGCCGAACTCGGCCACGATCACCTGCAGGCTCTGGTCGATCGACAGGCCCACGCCCTGCAGCAGCCGCAGCATGTCGATCAGCACCGGCAGCTCGTCGTCGACCATGCGCAGGCGCGCGGCGGCGCGCCGGCGCAAATACCACTTGGGCGCCAAGTAGGCCACGGCGAAGGTGCCGAAACCCCATGCCACCACCGCGAACGCACCGGCGCCGAGGTGCCCCAGCATCGCCAGCACCGACAGGGCCAGCGGCAGGCCCAGCCGCAGCACGCCGAACACCGCGCGCGCCTGCAGGCCATACCAGCCGCATTGCTCCAGCAACTGCTGGTCTTCCGGCGTCACCACCGCGCGGCCCAGCCGCGATTCCAGCCAGTGGGCATCGAAGCGCTCGCCCACGCGCGCACCGAGCTGGGCGCCGAGCCCCGTGGCAACGCCGGCAGGTGCCGCGGCGGCCGTCGCCCTGGCGGCGGGATGCGCGCCCGGCGCGGCGGGTGCGCCCGGCGCACGCGGGGCGGCAGCCTGTGCGTTCTGCGTGGTGGCCGCGCCCTGGGCGGCCTGGGCGGCTTCCACCGCGCGCTGGCGCGCCAACGCGGCGTCGATGGTGCGGGCCGAGAGCCGGCGCTGGCGCCAGTCGCGCAGCAGCGGCAGCGCCAGTACGCCCACGCCGCACGCGGCGGCAAGCAGGCTCAGCGAGATCAGCGTCAGGCGGTCCATGATGGCGATGTCCGTGTCCTTGCGCTCAGATCGACCTGGCCAGCCGGTACAGCATCAGCGCGCCGGCGATTTCAAGCGCCGCGGCCGACAGCAGCATGGTCTTGCCGGTGGGGTCCTTCCACATCATCAGGATGTAGCCGGCGTTGAGCGTGAACAGGCCGCCGGCCACCACCAGCGGCAGCAGGCCCAGCACCCATGCCGACAGCCGGGTCTCGGCCGACAGCGCCATCAGCTCGCGCTGCGCCTGCTCGCGGTCGCGCATGAAGGTGGCGGTGCGCTCCATCACCACGTCGGCGCGGCCGCCGTAGCGCACCGACAGGCGCAGCACCGATGCCACCAGCACCAGTTCCTCGACCTTGTAGGCGCGCCCGACCTGCAGCACCGCCTGGTCCAGCTCCTTGCCGGCGCGCTGCAGGTGCACCGCCTGCACCAGGCACTGGCGCAGCGGCGCCTCGGTATTGGCGATGGAATTCTGAAACGCCGCGGGCACGCTGCTGCCAATGGTCATCAGCCGCACCACGCCATCCAGGAAGCCGGGCAGCTGCGACAGCAGCTTCTTGTGCAGCCGGCGCACGCGATGCCAGGCCGCGCACGCCGTCACCGCCAGCGCCACGACGAGGGCCGACACGGCACCGAGCCACTGCCCCGTGACCAGGCCAGCCAGCGTGCACAGCACCGTCGGTGCGAGCCAGACCAGCGCGGTGCGGCGCGTCGGCGCCAGGTCGGCGCGGCGCAGGAAGTCGTCCCAGCGCCGGCGCAGGTCGCGCGCCGGCGGCTGCAGCGACGGGTCGGGCGCCTGCGTGTAGCGCATGCGCACCTGCTCGGTCTGCGCCTGCAGGAACGCCTGCTGCTGTTCACGGCGCGCGCGCGACTGCGCGCCGGCGAGCAGCAGCAGCCCCAGGCCGGTGATGACCAGCGCGAGCGCGGCGAGCAGCAGCGTGGCGCTAGACATCGAAGCGGTCGTCCAGCATGAAGCCCGGCCCGCGCATGCGCGCCAGCTTGGGCGAGTGCGGCAGCAGGCCCAGCGACAGCCAGCGGTCGGTCTCGGTGCCGTCGGGGTTCAGGAACGGTTCGTGCCGGTACAGCTCCTGGGTCGAGATGATGTTGTCGCCCAGGCCGGTGACCTCGGTGATCGACACGATGCGGCGCTTGCCGTTGGACAGCCGCGCGATCTGCACGATGAAGTCGATGGCGTTGGCGATCTGGCGCCGCAGGCTCATCTCGCTGCCCTGGAAGCCGGCGAAGCCGGCCAGCATCTCGAGCCGGTACAGGCATTCGCGCGGGCTGCTGGCGTGGATGGTGCCCATCGAGCCGTCATGGCCGGTGCTCATGGCCTGCAGCATCTCCAGCACCTCGCCGCCGCGCACTTCGCCGACGATGATGCGGTCCGGGCGCATGCGCAGGCTGTTGCGCAGCAGGTCGCGGATCGACACCACGCCGGTGCCTTCGAAGCCGCCCGGACGGCTTTCCAGCCGCACCACGTGCGGGTGGTTCAGCGCCAGTTCGGCGGTGTCCTCGATGGTGATGACGCGCTCGGTGGGCGGCACGAAGGTCGCCAGCGCATTGAGCAGCGAGGTCTTGCCCGAACTGGTGCCGCCGCTCACCAGGATATTGCAGCGCGCCTGCACCGCGGCCTGCAGCAGGTCGCAGATCTCGGGGCTCATGGTGCCCAGCGCCTGCAGGTCGGCGGGCGTCATCGGGTCCTTGCGGAACTTGCGGATCGACACCACCGGCCCTTCCAGCGCCAGCGGCGGGATCACCACGTTGATGCGGCCGCCGTCGGGCAGGCGCGCATCGACCATCGGGTTGGATTCATCGAGCCGCCGGCCGATCGGCGCCAGGATGCGGCGCACGATGCGCAGCAGGTGGCCGCTGTCGGCAAAGCGCACCGGGATGCGCTCGAGCACGCCGTGTCGCGACACGTACACGTCGAGGTGGCCGTTGACCAGGATGTCCTCGACCGCGGGATCGTTGAGCAGGTCTTCGATCGGGCCGAAGCCGGCCAGCTCCTTGGTCAGCGCCTCGGCGATCTGGCGCAGCTCCACCTCGTTGATGGGGATGCGCCGCAGCCGCGTAAAGCTTTCCAGCTCCAGGTCGACGAAGCGCTGGATCGCGGTGCGCGACCAGCGGCCGAACTCGGCGCCCAGTTCTTCGATGCGCGTCAGCAGGTGCTCGTGCGCGGCTTCCTTGATGGTGTGGAACTCCTGCGACACCGGGAACGGTGCGGGGGCGTTGTCCGAGAATTCGATCGCTTGCGTCATGTCAGCTTCCTGTGCGTGCCGTGCGCGCGCCGCGCGCTACCAGCGCTGCGCGCAGCGCCCCGGGCAGTTTGTCCTTGATCCGCGCCAGCAGCGTGGTGTCCCTGGCCGCGGCGGCGCGGTAGCCCAGCCGTACCAGCAGCTCGGCCAGCGCGCGCACGTAGGGGCAGTGCGGGTCGTCGTCGGTCAGCACCGCGCCGCGGTTCGTCGCCAGCACCAGCGCCTCGCGGCTGTCCGGCAGCGTCGCCACCGATTCCACGCCGACGCGCCGTGCGATCTGCGCGGCGTCCACGCCCAGCCGCGCATCGAAGCGCGACACCAGCAGGTGCAGGTCGTCGCGCTCGACTTCGCGCGCGCGCAGCTCATGCACCAGTTCCGCCGCCGAGACGATCGCGCCCACGCTCTGGTCCGCCACCAGCACCACGCTGTCGGCCGCCTTGACGATCTGCGCGGTGAACTCGGCATTGCCGAAGCCGCCCAGGTCGACGATCTGCAGGTCGAAGAACGCGCGCAGGCGCTCGAGCAGGCCGAGCGCATCGGCGTACGAGATGTCGCGCAGCTCGCCCAGCGCCGCCGGCAGCGGCAGCACGCACACGCCGTTGGCGTGGCGCGTCAGCGCGGTCTGCACGAAGACCTGGTCGAAGCGGCGCAGGTTGCGCACCGCCTCGACGAAATGGAAGCCCGGGCTCAGGTTCAGGTAGAGCGCGCCGTCGCGCGCCGGCAGGCCCAGGTCGGTCAGCAGCACTTCGGCGCGGGCGTCGGTCTTGGCGTGGCGCGGCAGGTGGCGGCGCGCGGCGGCGGCCAGGTTGACCGCCAGGCTGGTCACGCCCACCCCCGCGCGCGCGCCCAGCAGCGCCACGATCTTGCCCTGGCGCGCCGCCTCGGCCGGGCGCACGTGCTCGCTCGGCACCGCCAGCCGCTTGACCACGGCCTCGGCCTCGGCCGGCGCGTCGCGCAGGTCGATAAAGTCCTTCACGCCCGCGCGCAGCGCGGCCAGCATCACGCCGGGATCGCCGGCGTGGCCCACCGCCACCAGCGGCAGGCCTGGAAACAGCCGCTGCAGCTGCTCGGCCAGGCGCGCCGACGGCGCCGCCAGTTCCGCCGAGAAATGCAGGAACACCAGTCCCGGGCGCAACTCGGAGACGCGCTCGATAAAGCCTTCCTGGGCGCCGCCATCGGCCACCAGCGTGCCCAGCGCGCCGATGACCCGGCCCAGCCAGTCCCTGACTTCGCCCTGCGTTGCGTGCAACAGAAAATAGTCCATCTCTCCGCCTCAAAAGCTGTTGGCCATGCCAGCCGGCATGGCCGGCGGCTATTTCGAGAAACCCGGCAAGGTCGGGTCCGCGTATTCACCCAGCACATACCAGCCCCACACATTGGGACTGGCGTTGGTCCGGCCGTCGGCGCCGACGGCCTGCGCCGCCGACGCGTTCTTCGCCATCGGCTTCACCAGGCGCGGCGTGACGACGATCATCAGCTCGCGGTCTTCCTGGTGGAAGTTCAGGTTCTTGAAGAACACGCCGATCACCGGCAGGTCGCCCAGCACCGGCACCTTGTTGACGTTGCTGACGGTGTTGCGGCTGACCAGCCCGCCGATCACGAAGCTCTCGCCATCGCCCAGCTCGACCGTGGTGTCGGCGCGGCGCGTGACGATGGCCGGCACCACCGCGCCGTTGATCGAGATGCCGCGCGACGGGTCGAGGTCGCTGGCCTCGGGCGCCACCTTCAGCGCAATGCGGTCGGCCGACAGCACCGTGGGCGACACCGTCAGCCCGATGCCGAACGGCTTGAACTGGATCGTGGTGGTGCCCAGCGCCTGCGGCACCGGGATCGGGATCTCGCCGCCGGCCAGGAAGCTGGCGCTCTGCCCCGACAGCGCCACCAGGCTGGGCTCGGCCAGCACGCGCGCCAGGCCGTTGGCCTCCAGCAGGCTGATGTTGGCGAAGATGCCGTGCGTGAGCGACGCTGCCACCAGGTTGAAGGCATTGCTCATCGGCGACGCGATGTCGGCGCTGAAGCTGCCGGGCGCGCCGCCGCTGCCCGGCGTGAAGGTGAACTTGTTCAGCGTCGACGGCGAGAACGTGCCGAAGGCAAAGCCCGAGTTGTTGCGGAAAAAGTTGATGCCGACTTCCTTGAGCACGGTCTTGCTGATCTCCACCACCTTGACATCGACCTGCACGGTGCCGCTCAGCGGCACCGTGGAGCGGTCGACCACCAGGCCCGGCTTGCCGTCGGTCTTGCCGGCGGTGGCCGCGCGCGCCGCCGCCTGCGCGCGCGCGGCGGCATACGCGTCCGGCGACTGGCCGGTGATGGTGGCGCCGGCTGCCGAGTAGCCCAGCGTGGCGCCGTTGGCGTCGGGCGCGATGGCGTCCACCTGCACGCTGTAGGTCTGCGGCTCGGCGCTGCCGCGGGTCCACACCATCACGTCGGTCACGCCGGGCTGCCTGGCCACCAGCAGCACGCTGGGCGCGCCGCGGGTGCGCAGCACCAGCGCATCGGCCACCGCGGGGTTGCCCACCGCCACGCGCTCTACCGGCTGCGCGCTGCGCAGCTCCTTCTGCGCGCCGGCCATCAGGCGCAACTGCCGCGCCGGGGCGGCGTCCTGCGCCTGCGCACGCGGCGCCAGCGCGCACCATGCGGTGGTGGCAAGCATGGCGGCGAGCGTGAACTGCATCAGCCGGCGGCGCAGCGTCGCGGCATGGGAGGGATGGGCTGGAGTCTTCTGGATTGGCATGCGATGGGCGCCCACGTTCTTATTCGATCTCGCGCTTGCCGGCGCGGATCACTTCCACGCCAGCGCGTTCTCTGACTTGTGCCGGCGCCGGCGGCGCGGCCACCTGCAGCGGGCGCGGTGCCGGCGCTGCCGCCGGTGCGCGCACAGCGGGTGGTCCGGTGGTGGCGGCCAGCCCGGACAGCAGCACGCCCGCCGTGGCCTTGTCGGTGGCGGCGCGCGGCGGGTCGGCGGGAACGCCGGCGCGTGCGGCCAGCGCGGGCGGGGGCTCGGCAAACAGGCCGTCGCTGGGCATGGCTTCGTCCTGCGGATTGCGCAGCGCCAGCATCAGGCGCCCGGAATGCTGCGCCATCGCCAGCCGGCTGACCTGTTCCAGCGGCACCGACAGCACCGCGGTCTTGGCGCCTTCCTGGCGCGCCATCATCTGTTCCGGCCTGGCCGCCTGCGGCCGGTTGACCGAGGCCACGCCGTAGGCCAGCACGCGCAGGCGCGACAGCAGCATGCGCGCCTGGCTGTCCGGGATTTCCTGCTGGTCGCGCCGCAGCACCAGGAACACATCGACATAGTCGCCCGGCTGCACCTGGTTGCCGACGCCGATGACTTCATCGACCGACACCGCCACCGCGCGCTCGCCTTCCGGCACCTGCGCGGCCAGGCCGGACAGCAGCTGGCTTTCCAGCACCGGCACGTTGGCGCCCAGCGCCACCAGCGGCACCTGCCCGGTCACGCGCGCCACCTCGCGGTAGGCGCCGGCGGGATCGATCGGCAGCATCTCGACCTTGAGCGCTTCGGCATCGAGCGGCTTGCCGGCTTCCGCCGGGCGCGTGGTCACCACCACCGGGTGCAGCGGCCTGGCGCCCGCCGATGGCTCGGGCCGGGCCGGCTGGCGTCCTACCTGCCATGCAAGCAGCGCCAGCAGCAAGGCCAGGCCGAGCAGCACGATGGCCAGTAATCGGATCTGCTTGCTGGTCATGCGGAAATCCTTGGTTCGGGCATGGGGCGGTTCGTCATGCGCATCAGATGTCTGGAGAGAGCTGGACCATGGCCGAGCCCGACAGCGCGGCCGGCAGCGGCACCATCGGTACCGCGGGCATGATGTTGGTGGTGGTCAGGGTCAGCGTGACCTGGACGCAGACGTCGGCCGAGCCCGCCGCGCAGGGCACGGCCGCGGCGACGCCGGCGGTGGGGATCAGGTCACGGAGGGATGCGGGTAAGGTGCCGCGCGCCATCGCGGCCGCGGCATCGACACGTGCCTGCTGCGTGGCGGCGAGGCTGGTGCCGGAAACCCCTGCGGGATAGCGCAGCGCGGCGCGCGCGCCTTCCTCGGCGGCCAGCGTCAGCACCTGCTGCAGCGCCAGCATCACGCCGTAGTACACGATGCCGATCACGATGGTGATCAGCACCGGCGCCACGATGGCAAACTCGATCGCGGCGCTGCCGGCACCGTGGCGGCGCCGGCTGATCTTCCTGTTGGCCCCTGCATGCAGCAACATCTGAAACCCCGGTCTCTTGGTGTCCTGCCGCGCCGACCGGCGGCGCGGCCTGCCGGCCTCAAGCCATTGCGGCTATCGGCCCGCAGCCATCCAGGCCAGCACGCCCACGGCCAGGTACGCCGCATACGGGATGCCCCGCGCCAGCGAAAACTGCGCCGTGGAAAGTGATGGGTCCTGGGAATGCAAAGCGTGATCCGTCGCCGGCGCGCGGCGCGCCAGTGCCAGCGCCAGCAGCGCGTGCACCAGCCCGAGCAGGCTGCCGACGACCCATGCCACCACCAGCCCTTGCGGACCGGTGAACAACCCCGCCACCGTCAGGAACTTGACGTCCCCTGCGGCCATGCGCCCAAGGGCGTAGACCGGCAAGGTGACGGCAAGACCCAGCCCCGCGCCGATCAGGCGCGCGGCCAGCGGCGGTTCCGCGGCCTGTCCGGCGAGCAGTGCCAGCCCGAGGGCCAGTACGGCAAGCGCCAGCAGGACGTTGGGAACACGCCGGTGGGCGAAGTCTGTGTAGAGGGTCGCCGCGCAGAGGAGCGCGGCAATCACGGCGCCTTACGTTGTTGGCTTGCCAAGCATGGTCACGACCTTTTCGCCAAGGCTCTTAAAGCCATCGCTAAGGTTGTTGCCAAGTTGGGTAGCGCCTGCGGCGACTGCGAGGGCAACGAGCCCCGCAATCAGCCCATATTCAATAGCGGTTGCCCCCCGCTCATCTTTAATAAAGCGTGCAATGAGTCGTTTCATGATTTGACACTCCCGAAGTGATCTGATGCCGCGATCACGCTTCCCCCGTTCGATTATCACGGTGCTCTGCTGGCCCGCTCTTTTATCGACTGTTCACGCTTGCTGCGCTTTTTTTATAAGACATGGTATGTCTCAACCATACCCCTCCCTCGGGTGATAGTAATGACCCGAAGGGGTTAATACCCGCGTTTGAATCGACCCGGCACGCGCTGGGTCGCAGTTTTTTAAAGAGCAGGCAGGCCGGCGTAAACCGGCCTGCAGCCTGGCCAGGCGGGCATTCAGCCGCGCGGCCAGCGGGAATAAAAAGATGCGCTGCGACGGGGTGATGAGCGACAGCGCACCGTGAAAACACCTATGCGGGTTGAGACATTTCAGTGGAGCAATCCGCCCAGGATCGGCAGTTGCGGCTTGCTGTCGCCACCGCCCGAACCGCCGCCGGCGCTGCCGCCGACACCGCTCTTGATGCCGCCAACCAGGCCGGTGACCGGGGCCAGCAGCGCACCGACCGGGCCCAGCGCGCCGCCGCCACCGGCACTGCCATCGCCGCTGCCGGGCTTGAGCAGCGGCAGGTTGCCGAGCAGGCCGCCCAGCGCATTGCTACCGTGGCCGCCATCGCCACCCTGGCCACCCTGGCCACCACCGGCCCCCACCAGCGGCAGGTTGTTCAGCAGGCCGCCCAGCGGGTTGCCGCCGGCCTGGCCGTTGCCGTTGACCAGCACGCCGACCGCGGCAACGGTCTTGCCGGTCTCGGTCACCACGCCGCCGAGCGGCGCCACCACCGGCGCCTGCGTGTTGCTGAGCATGCTGCCGCCGGTGGCCACGGTATTGCCCACCTTGTAGAGCAGGCCGTCGACCGGTCCGCCCAGGCGCGTGACCGCGCCCAGCGTCTGCGTGCCGTCGGTGACCTTGCTGGTCAGCGGCACGATGACCTTGCTGAGCGAGTTGGTGACCTGCGCGACGGCACCATCGGACAGCACCGTCTGCAGCTTGTCGCCGCCGCCCTGCACCACCGTGCCGACCTTTGCGACCAGCCCGCCCACCGGCGTGGTCAGCGGTGCCAGCGGCGCCAGCTTCTCGGTGCCCAGGCCCTTGACCAGCGCGCCGCCGCTGACCACGGCGTCGCCCACTTCGCGCACGACGTTGCCGGTGCTGGACACGGTGACGCCGAGCGGGTTGTCGACCGAGCCCATCTGGCCCAGCCCGTCGCGCACGCCGGCGCCGAGCGCGCCGACCGCTTCGCCCGCATTGACCACCACCCCGCCCGCGCCCTTGCGCGCGTCAGTGGGCAGCAGCGGCAGCGGTGCGTCCTGGATCGACTTGCCGATCTCGCTGACGGCATTGCCCGTTGCCACCACGGTGTTGCCCGCGCCTTCGGTGACCTTGGCGGTCGGCGTGGTTTGCGCGGCGGCGGGCGGCGGCGGCGTGACCGGCGTGTCGGCGCCGCCGCCGCTGGGCTGCGGATTGGCGCCGCTGCCGCCGCCGCTCGACGAGCAGCCCGCCATCAGCAAGGCAAGGGCGGCCACGCCGGCCGCGGCCAGCGAGGTCATGGAAAGCGGTGCGGGATGCTTGGTCTTCATTGTCCTTCTCCTGTCTGGTTGGCCACGGCGCTGCCGGGGCCGTCTTTTCTTGTGAACCGCATGGAATGCCGACGAGCCCCCCCTGTGTCCCGCTTTGTTCGCCCGGCGCGCCATCCCCATCAGTCATGGCAGCACGGTGGAACGCGAAATCGTCGGCGCGTCGGGATAGCGAATGGCAAGGCGCGTGCCAGCGCGGCAAGGTGCGCTGGCGCGCAGACCGGCGGGCCGCTTGCATGCCTTGTGCGGCGCGGGTTGCAGGGCGGAACCGGGTAGCGGCGAAGCGCGCGCAGGCAGCGTCGCCGCAGGGGCCAGACGTGTTACGTGCTACGTAACGTGTTCCGGGCCTGCGGGAACACGCAGCGCCAGCACGGCGGGCGCGCGGCGGCGGGCTTCGCACCGCCTGGCCCACGCGGTTTTGTTCCCCGCGCACGACACACGTTACGTAACGCGTAACACGCCGCCCCCTTCACGCAGACCCTTGCGCCGATCCCGCGGCGATCGCTTCGATCCGCGCACAGGCCGCGTGCCGCAAGGCTTCGCGGGTAGCGCACCCGACTTTGGCGGGGTCTGTTCGGTAGGGCGCCAAAGGGCTGGCATACCGATTGCGCCATCACCGTCACCGCCGCACGCAGAAGACGAACGCGTTGCGCGGCCGAGCGATTGAAACGACGGGAATGAGGGAACAGATCATGCGCAAACAACAACTCGCCGTAACGGCACTCCTCGCAACCCTGCTGGCCCTGGGTGGCTGCGCCAGCGGCAGCGGATCGACGTCGATGGGCACCAGCGATACCGCTGGCACTGGTGGCGGCACGAATGGCGGTACCAATGGCGGCACCACGGGCACCGGCGGCGGCACCGGCGGAACCGGAGGCGGCACTGACGTGGCCGGCGGCGGGACCGGAGGCACGGGCGGCACGGGTGGCGGTACGGGCGGCACTGGCGGTGGCACCGGTGGCACTGGCGGGGGTAGTGGCGGTGGCAATGGCGGCGGCAATACCGGCGGTGGCGAGACGCCCACCGCGCTGACGCCGACGGCCACGGTCATCAACAACGCCGGCACGGTGCTGGGCAATACGGGCAGCACCGTCAAGGATCTTGGCAACCAGCTTGGCAACGCCAACCTGCCGCTGCTGCCTGGCCAGACCCAAGGCGGCCTGGGCGGCGTGGTCGGGTCTACCGGCGACGCCGTGGGCGCGCTGGCCACGGGCCTGCAGTCCGGGCTGGGCAGCATGCCCAATTCGGCCAATCCGGTCGGCACCACGGTCGCCAGCACCGGCAACGTGGTGACTGAAGTGGGCAAGGCGGTGACCCACGCGGGCACCGCGGTGAGCGGGCTGGGCACGGGCCAGCTGGCACCGCTGGCGCCGCTGACCTCGCCGCTGGGCGCGGTGGTCGGCACGCTGGGCAACACCGTGAGCAACACCGGCCAGACGCTGACCTCGGTGCTGTCGAGCGGCGCGGTCGAGCAGGTCACCATCACCACCAGCAAGCTGATCGTGCCGATCACCTCGCAGCTGACCAGCACGACGCAGTCGCTGGGCGCGGCGACCGGCCTGGGCACGCCGACCGCCGGCCTGCTGGCGACGGTGGGCGGCGCGCTGGCAACGGCGGGCAGCAAGCTGCAGCAGACCAACACGCCGGTGGTCGCGGGCGTCGGCGGCGTGGTGAACGCCACCGGCACCACCGTGGCTTCGCTCGGCGGCGCGGTGAACGGCCCCGCCAGCGGCGGCGGCCTGGGCGCGCTGGGCCCGGTCCTGGCACCGGTAACTTCGCTGGCCGGGGGGCTGACGGGGGGTGCGGGCGCTGGCGGCGCGGGTTCGCCGCTGGCGCCTGTCACCGGCCTGGTCAGCACTGTCACCGGCGGCCTGACTTCGGCCACGGCCAACACGCCGCTGGCGCCGGTCACTTCGCTGGTCAGCGGCGCGGTGGGCGGCCTGGGCAGCGCAACCGGCGGCACCGGCGGTTCGCCGCTGGCACCGGTCACCAGCCTGGTCGGCAGCGTCACCGGCGGCCTGGCCTCCGCCACGGCGAGCACGCCGCTGGCGCCGGTTACTGGCGCGGTGAGCGGCGTGGTGAACGGCGTGGTCGGCGGCGTGGTGGGCAGCGTTGGCGGCGCCACCGCCGGCACCGGCACCGCCAGCGCGCTGGCGCCGGTCACCAATGTCGTCTCCGCCGTCACCGGCGGCGCCACCGCCACCACGGGCAGCACCACCGGCAAGGGCACGACGACCGGCCCTGCAGGTGGTCCGTTGGGTGGCCTGGTCGGTGGCTTGCTCGGCGGCCTGACCGGCGCGCTCGGCCAGAAGTAATCCTGCCTTGACCGCTGCCCCGGCGATCGCGGGATCGCGGGCAGCGGTGTTCACCAGATTCAACGTAGCGGCCACGCGCTGGACCGGCAGTATCGGCCAGCAGGCGCCCGGGGGTAGCGGCAATCCCCACGCCGGTGGCACGCGACGTCAATAGCCGCAGTGTTTCTTACAGGGGTTTTGCCATGCGTGCACGTCATCGCGTTGCCGCGCTGCTGGTCGGCGTCGGCGCGTTCCATCACGGCCTGGTCCAGGCCGATCCGCGCAGCCCGGTCCAGGGCGATCCCACCCAGACGCTGCCCAAGATTGCACCGGCCCGGCCCGACAGCCGCGTGACCGTGCAGGTCGAGCGGCCGCAGCCCGCCATGCAGGATCTGCTGAACGCGCGCCTGACGCCGCGGCGCTTCCGCATCGAGGGCGCGAAGACGCTGCCGTTCGACGAAGTGGCCGCGCAGTTCAAGCCGCTCGCCAACCGCGAGATCACGGTGGCGCAACTGCTGGAAGCCGCCAATGCGGTAACGCAGATGTACAAGGAGCGCGGCTACCCGCTGTCGTTCGCGTTCGTGCCGGCGCAGGACTTTGCCAATGGCGATGTGCTGGTCACGGTGGTCGAAGGCTACGTCGCCAAGGTCACGGTCACCGGCAAGGCGGGCCCCGCCGAGCGCCGGCTGCGCGCCATCGCCGAGAAGCTGCAGCAGGACCGCCCGCTGCGCCAGGACCGCTTCGAGCACTACGTCAACGCGCTGGCGCTGCAGCCCGGGCTGCAGGTGGCAGCCACGGTGCAACCGCCGACCACCACCGACGGCGCCTGCGAGATGGTGCTCGAGGTCAAGCGCAAGCCCTTCACCTTCGGCACCGGCATCGAATACATGTCGCCGGGGCTGCGCGCCATCGCCACGGCAACCACCAACAGCCTGACGCCGCTGGGCGAGCAGATCTCGGTGTCGGCGCTGTTTCCCAAGGGCCGCGACAACGAGGAGTACTACGCCGCCAGCTATGCCCAGCCGATCGGCACGGAAGGCATGGTGGCGCGGCTCAATGCCTCGCACTACCGCGGCGTGCCGCAGAACGCAACGCTCGAGCCGATCGGCTTCAACCCGCGCTATGTCAACGACACCAAGCGCATCGGCGGCACGCTGAGCTATCCGCTGCTGCTGTCCAACGCGCATACGCTGACGCTGACCGGCGGCGTCTACGGCGCCGACCAGTTCGAGCGCTATACCCATGCCGCCACCGGCACGCGCGTCACGCTCGGCACCAATGTGCGCGTGGCCACCGCCGAGCTGACTTACCTGCAGCGCGGCGAAGGCGTCAGCCGCAACGCCACGCTGGGCCTGTACAAGGGCTTCGATGCGCTGGGCGCGAGCCGCCAGAACAACATCAACGACCTGAGCTTCTTCCGCACCCGGCTGCTGCTGTCGCAATCGAAAGACCTGCCCGCCGGCTTTGGCCTGACCGTCGCCGCGGCCGGCCAGTACAGCGGCGACCGGCTGGCCTCCGGCGAGCAGATCAGCTTTGGCGGACGCTTCTTCGGCCTGGGTTATCCCGCGGGTGAAGTCGCGGGCGACAAGGGCTGGGGCGCGTCGGCGGAAATCAGCCGGCTGTTCCTGCCGGACCTGACCTACCTGCGCACGGTCCAGCCCTACGTGTCGGCCGACGTGGCGCGCGTGTATTCCAACAGCGTGTCGCTGTCGCACCGCAGCCTGTCGTCGGTGGCGCTGGGCGCGCGCTTCTCGGACCGGCGCTACTACACGCTGGACCTGTCGCTGGCGCAGCCGGTCGGGGACAAACCCACCAATGCCAGCCGCCGCTCGCCGCGCATCAACATGATTTATTCCTACCAGTTCGACTGAATACTGGTTCCTGAAGGGTTCCCTGCACGGCCGGCGGCAGTTCTGCGCCGGCCGATTTTTTTGGACGAGCGGCCGTCGGAGCCGGCCAACGGTCGCGTGCCGCAATTCCGCAACACTCCCGCTCACCGGTGTCCATGTACGCCATTGTCTGCATTGACCCGTCAACGCTAATCAAATGATAATCCTTCTCATTATTGTTCCACCTTCATAACAAGAGGTCAAAGTGCAGTATTCGGCAGTCATAACAAAAAAGAGCCACGGGAAGCTGGGTGCCATTCCACGATTGACCAGCATGGTCGGCGCCGCGGTCGCCGCCGCGCCGGTTGCCGCGCAGGAGGCGCCCAAACCGGTCAACCTGCCGCAGGTCACGGTGACCGGCGACAGCGGTTTCAAGGCGGAAACCTCGTCGTCGATCAAGAACCCCGAGCCGCTGCGCGATACGCCGCGCTCGATCACGGTGATTCCGCAGGAAGTGATCCAGAGCACCGGTTCGACCACGCTGACCGACGTGCTGCGCACGGTGCCGGGCATTGCCTTCGGCGCGGGCGAGGGCGGCAACCCGGTCGGCGACCGGCCGTTTATCCGCGGCTATGACGCGCAGGCCAGCACCTTCCTCGATGGCTTCCGCGATATCGGCGCGCAATCGCGCGAGCTGTTCAATGTCGAGAGCGTCGAGGTGACCAAGGGCCCGGCCGGTGCCTACGACGGGCGCGGCTCGGCCGGCGGCAGCATCAATATCACCAGCAAGGCGCCGAAGCTGGGCAATTTTGCCGAAGGCAATATCGGCGTCGGCAATGCGCAGTACGTGCGCGGCACGGCCGACGGCAACTGGCAGTTCGCCGACCACGCGGCGTTCCGCCTCAATGCGATGTTCCACGACCAGGACGTCGCCGGCCGCGACGCCGTGCACCAGAAGCGCTGGGGCGTGGCGCCGTCGGTGGCGTTCGGGCTGGGCACCGATACGCGCCTGACGCTGTCGTACTACCACATGCAGACCGACGACATGCCCGACGTCGGCATCCCGTACAACAACCCCGCCTTCGTCGCGCGCCGCGACGGCCTGCCGCGCACGCGCCAGATGGGCGACGGCTCGCCGGTCAACGTGCCGCGCAGCACCTACTACGGCCTGCTGGACCGCGACTTCCGCAAGGACCAGGCCGACATGGGCACGATCCGCTTCGAGCATGATTTTTCGCCGGCGCTGAAGTTCCGCAACCAGACCCGCTTCTCGCGCACCAACCAGGACTACATCTACACGCAGCCTGACGACAGCAAGGGCAACATCTACTACGACCTGCTCTGGCGCCGCGTGAACACGCGCTATTCCACCGCGCGCACGGTGGCCAACCAGACCGACCTGTCGGGCGAGTTCCTGACCGGCGCGATCAAGCACAAGTACGTCTTCGGCGTGGAGTTCTCGCAGGAAAAGAGCGAGAACGACAGCTACAACGTCGCCACCGGCAACAGCGCCTGCCCCACCGGCGCGGGCGCGGCCGGCGGCTACAACTGCACCACGCTGCTCAACCCCAACCCGAACGACCCGTGGGCCGGCAGCATCGCGCGCGCCAACAACCCGACCAACGCCAAGACCAACACCGCGTCGGTGTACCTGTTCGACTCGGTCGAGCTGAACAAGCAGTGGATCGTCAACGGCGGCGTGCGCCTTGACAGCTACCGCTCGAGCTTCACCGCGGCACGCGCGGCCAACGGCTCGCGCGCCGAATACTCGCGCGACGACAACCTGTTCAACTACCAGCTTGGCGTGGTGTACAAGCCGGTGGAAAACGCCAGCTTCTATGTGTCGTACGGCACCTCGTCGACGCCCGCGGGCGCGTTCCTGGCGCAGGGCTCGGACCCCAACGGCCTGGCCCCGGACCGCAGCGGCAACCGCGGCGACCAGCTGGCACCCGAGAAGAACCGCTCGTTCGAACTGGGCACCAAGTGGGACGTGCTGAAGAACCGCCTGGCGCTGACCGCGGCGATCTTCCGCATCGAGACCACCAACGCGCGCATCGTGCAGCAGGACGGCACCGCGGCGATGGCCGGCAACAAGCGCGTGGACGGCTTCGAGCTGGGCTTCTCCGGCAACGTGACCGACAAGTGGGCCCTGTTCGGCGGCTACACCCACCTGAAGAGCGAACTGCGCAACAACGGCGGCGCCGGCGCTGCCTTCGGCCTGACCGACGGCCAGTCGTTCCCAAATACGCCGGACGACAGCTTCAGCCTGTGGACCACGTACCAGCTGCTGCCGAACCTGACCATCGGCGGCGGTGCGTACTACGTGTCGAAGATCTGGGGCAACGAGGGCACCAACAAGTGGGTGCCGTCGTACTGGCGCTTCGATGCGATGGCCGCATATCGCATCAACAAGAACGTGGCGCTGCAGCTGAACGTGCAGAACCTCACCGACAAGACCTACTACAGCCAGGCCTACACCTCGCACTACGCGACGGTGGCGCCCGGTCGCACCGCGGTGCTGAACCTGAACCTGCGCTACTGAGCGCGGCGGTTACCCCCAGCGCCCCGCGGCACGCGGCCGGCACCGGCCGCGTGCCGCTTTGCCTTGCAACCGAAGCCCTTCGTATGGATACCCTGCCCTTTCGCGTCGCCACGCCGGTCGAACTCGACCAGCTCGGTCCCGCCGCGCTGCGCGACAAGCTCGCCGGCCCGCCGCAGCTGGCGCTGCCGTGGCTGGGCGGCGCCGCGGTGGCGGGCCAGCTCGATGCGCAGATGGTGCTGGGCCAGTGGTTCCTTGCCGGCCATGGCGTCGCGCGCGACGAAGCGCGCGCCTTCGCCTGGTTCAAGCATGCGGCGCACGCCGGCCACGCCGGCGCGGCCAACCTGGCCGGCCGCTGCTACGAAAACGGCTGGGGCACCGCGCAGGACGATCGCGCCGCCGCGCACTGGTACACGCTGGCGGCCGAGCGCGGCTCGGACTGGGGCATGTACAACCTGGCCACGGCGCTGGTGCTGGGCCGCGGCATCGGCGCGGACCGGCGCGCCGCGCTCGGCTGGTATCAGAAGGCGGCGGCGCTTGGCCATGCCAAGTCGCTCAACATCGTCGGCGGCTTTTATGAGGACGGCTGGGAGGTAGCGCCAGACCCGGCGCGCGCGGCCGCGTACTACCGCCAGGCGGCCGAAGGCGGCGACTTCCGCGGCCAGTTCAACCACGCGCGCATGCTGGCGCTGGCGGGGCGCGAGGCCGAAGCGCAGCAATGGATCCGGCGCGTGCCGCAGACCGCCACCGAGGCCTTCCTCGACAAGATCCTCGCGTTCCTGCGCGACGCGCCGCAGCAGGCGCTGCAGCGCCTGCACGCGCATGCCAGCCAGGCGGTGGGCCACGCAGCCCACTACGGCCGCTACGACCGCCTGAGCGCGGCGCGGAATCAGGGAATCAGGTCACGCGGAAGCCTACCTTCAGCGTGACCTGGTAGTGCGCGATCTTGCCATTCTGGATATGGCCGCGCGTTTCCACCACTTCGAACCAGTCGATGTTCTGGATGGTCTCGCCAGCCTTGGCGATGGCGCTCTGGATGGCCTGGTCGCAGCCGTCGGGCGAAGACCCGACGATCTCGACCAGCTTGTAGGTGTGGTTGCTCATGACCTCTCCTTGGCGGCCGCCGCCGCAGGGGTTGCCTCCATCATAGGCGCCGCCCGCGGATAGTCCCAAGGCTGCCGCGGGACGCCGCGCGCGCCACAGATCCTGTTACACAATCCCGCTTTGCCAGTGGCGTATGCGGCTGCTACGCTGCGTTCCCGCCCCGGACAGGTGCGGCGCGCGGCGCGCGCACGCTGTTCTTCACCGACGCAAAGATCCGCCGTGACTTATCGATTCATTCGCCGGGCCGTGCTGGGCCTGGGCCTGGCCGCCGCCTTGTCGGCCTTCACTTCGTTCAGTCCCTTCGCGCTGCTGGCGCACGCCCGTTCGGCATCGACCTTCGACCAGGTGTCCGAAACCATCGCCAACAGCATCAGCGAGACCTTCAACGAAGCCGTCGCCAACCACTTCCCCGCCCACACCGGCAAGCCCGCGCAACCGGCCCAGCCGCCCGATGCGAAGCCGCTGCCGGCCAAACCCTTTGCCGATGGCAGCGGCTACACGCTGTGCTTCGTTCCCGACGGCGCGAGTTGCCAGGCGCTGCTGATCAATGCGATCCGCAGCACGCGCCATCGCCTGCTGATCCAGGCCTATTCGTTCACCAGCGCGCCGATCGCCGAAGCCGTGGCGCAGGCGCACCGGCGCGGCGTCGACGTGCGCGTGATCCTGGACAAGAGCCAGCAGAGCGAGCGCTATACCAGCGCCACCTTCCTCAAGCACGCCGGCGTGCCGGTGGTGATCGACAACAAGCCCGCGATCGCCCATAACAAGGTGATGGTGTTCGATGACCAGGCGGTCTTCACCGGGTCGTTCAACTTCACCAAGTCTGCGCAGGAGCGCAACGCCGAGAACGGCATGCTGATCCGCGGCGACGCGGCGGTGGTCAAGGCCTATACCGACAACTGGAACAAGCGCTACCGGCAGTCGCGCGCGTACTGAGGGCAGCATCGGCGCGGACCGCCTGCACGAAGCGGCGCGCGGTGGCACACTGGCGAGCTGACATTGCGGCAACCCCTGCCAAGTCCTTTCCGGAGAACTCTTCGCCATGACAGCCATTCCCGACAGCCAGTGGATCCGCGTCGACACCGCCGCGGGCAGCTTCGATGCCTACCTGAGCCTGCCGCCGGCGGGCGTGCAGCCCGGCGCGCCGGGCATCGTGCTGCTGCAGGAGATCTTCGGCGTCAATGAACATATCCGCGCGGTGGCCGACCAGTACGCCGCCGACGGCTACGCCGTGCTGGCGCCGGACGTGTTCTGGCGCCAGGCCCCGCGCGTGCAGCTGGGCTACGAGGGCGACGACATGGCGCGCGCCATGGCCCTGCGCAAGGCGGTGGACGTGGCCGCCGCGCTCGACGATATCGCGGCCACGGTGCAGGTGCTGCGCCAGCATACCGGCGCCGGCAAGGTGGCCGCGGTGGGCTACTGCTTCGGCGGGCTGCTGTCGTACCTGAGCGCGGCGCGCGGACTGGTCGATGCCGCCGTGCCCTTCTACGGCGGCGGCATCCAGAACCAGTTGCAGGAAGCCGCGAACATCCGCGTGCCGGTGCAGTTCCACTACGGCGCGCTCGACGCGCATATCCCGTCCGACGCCGTACAGGCCGTGCGCGACGCGATGGCCGGCAAACCCGCCACCGAGATCCACGTCTACCCGCAGGCCGACCACGGCTTCAACTGCTGGGCGCGCGGCTCCTACCACCAGCCCAGCGCCGCACTGGCGCACGGGCGCGCGCTGGTGTTCCTGTCGGCAGCGCTGTAGTCCCCCGAGAGGGGCCGGCTTGCCATGGCAAGCCGGCAGCCCTTATCCTCGGCGCTTGGCTTCAAGACTTGCTGGACCCCAAACCATAACAATGGAGACCACCATGCAGTCAGAGCAGCAGCGCGCCCTGCGCAACACCATCCCCGACGCCATCGCCCGCGCCGTGCGGCGCAGCCCGGACAAGACCGCGATCCGCTTCGGCGACCGGTCCTGGACCTTCCGCCAGCTCGATGACGCCACTGCACGCGTGGCCGGCGCGCTGGCGCAATGGGGCCTGCGTCCCGGCGACCGGGTCGCCGCCTTCGGCAAGAATTCCGACGCCTATGTGCTGTTGTGGCTCGCCTGCCTGCGCAGCGGCCTGATCCATGTGCCGGTGAATTTCTCGATGACGCGCGCCGAGGCCGAATACATCGTCACGCAATCGGGCGCCAGCGCGGTCTTTTGCGACCCGGCGCTGGCCGAGCGCGTCGACGGCCTGCCGTGCAAGGTCCGTGGCACGCTGCATGGCGGCGATCGCCGCACCGATATTCTTGCGGCTGCTGCCGATGGTCCCGCAGTGCCGGTGTCGGACGCCCTCGCCGAAACCGCGCCCGCGCAGATCCTGTACACCTCCGGCACCACCTCGGCGCCCAAGGGCGCCGTGCTGACGCATCGGGCGCTGCTGGCCGAATACGTCAGCACCATCGCCGCCTGCGATATCCGCGCGTCGGACTATTCGCTGGCGGCGCTGCCGCTGTACCACTCGGCGCAGATGCATGTGTTCCTGATGCCGCTGCTGCTGTGCGGCGGCACCACGCTGATCGCCGACAGCCCGGAAGCCGGCTATTGCCTGCGCACCATCCACGCCGAGGGCATCACCAGCTTTTTCGCTCCGCCGACGGTATGGATCGCGCTGCTGCGCCATGCGGAGTTCGATCCGGCCCGGCTGGGTGCGCTGACCAAGGCCTACTACGGCGCCTCGATCATGCCGGTGCCGGTGCTGCTGGAGCTGCAGCAGAAGCTGCCGGCGCTGCGCTTCTACAACTGCTACGGGCAAAGCGAGATCGGGCCGCTGGCCACGGTGCTGGGGCCCGACGAGCACGCCGCACGGCCGGCGTCGGCGGGGCGGCCGGTATTGAACGTCGAGACCCGCATCGTCGATGAAACCCTGCAGGACGTGCCGCCGGGCGAGCTGGGCGAGATCGTGCATCGCTCGCCGCAGCTGCTGACGCACTACTGGGACAAGCCGGAGCAGAGCGCCGAAGCCTTCGCCGGCGGCTGGTTCCACTCCGGCGACCTCGGCTACATGGATGCCGAGGGCTACCTGTACGTGGTGGACCGGATCAAGGACGTGATCAACTCGGGCGGCGTGCTGGTGTCGAGCCGCGAAGTGGAAGAGTGCCTGTACACCCATGGCGCGGTCGCCGAGGCAGCGGTCTTTGCGCTGCCGCACCCGAAGTGGGTCGAGGCGGTGACGGCGTGCGTGGTGCGCAAGCGCGGGCATGAAGCCGCCACCGAGGACGAACTGATCGCGCATGCGCGCCAGGCGCTGGCGCCGTTCAAGGTGCCCAAGCGCATCGTGTTCGTCGCCGACCTGCCGCGCAATACCGCGGGCAAACTGCTCAAGCGCCAGCTGCGCGAGGACTACGCGCAGCTGTTCGGCGCGGACTGAAGGGCTCAGTAGGGCACGGCAACGCCGTTCTCGATCCTGACGCGGTCGCCGATGCGCATCTGGTAGGCGTTGGCCTGGGTCAGCGTCAGGTAGGCGTTGTCGCTGGTACGCACACGCACGCGGTAGGCCGGGGCACTGGTGCCGGTGCGCTTCTCGACCTCGTTGCCGGCCACCGCGCCCGCCACGGCGCCGCCGATGGTCGCCACGGTATTGCCGCGGCCGCCGCCCACCTGGTGGCCAAGCAGCCCGCCGACGATGCCGCCCACCACGGCGCCGGCGCCGCTGGTCGACGGCGGCTGGCCCGGCAGCATTTCGATCCCTTCGACCCAGCCGTAGCGCACGCCGTAGGCCTGGTTGCCGTAGCCGTTGCCATAGCCGCCGTCCTGGTAGGACGGTTGGGGATACGGCTGCTGCGGATACGAAGACTGCGGGTAGTCCTGCTGCGGATAGCCTTGCTGCGGGTATCCCTGTTGCGGATAGCCTTGTTGCGGATAGCCCTGCTGCGTCGGGTAGCCGCTGATGGTGGTGCCGCTGCCGTAGCCCGTGCTGCCGTAGCCGTTGCTGCTGTAGCCGTTGCTGCCATAGCTGCCGCCGTAGCCCCCGCCATACCCTGCGCCATAGCCGTTGTCGTAGCCATACGGCGTGGCACACCCGGCCAGCGCACCGGCGCCAAGCACCGCAAGCACAACCGAACGAAGGGGGATGGACATGTCAGGACTCCTGCGCGCTGCGCGTGTTGGGGAATGCGCGCGAGTCTAGGGCCGCCGGCGGCCAGCGGGTGTCACCGGAGCTTGTGATTGGTAACCGCCTGTAACGGGTAGCGATGCCGGCCTGGCGGGGCTCAGCCGCGCTCCGCGCCGTCGTCGTTGAACTGCGTGATGCGGGCCACGCGGAACGCGCCGCGCAGCGATTCCAGCTCGGTCCGGTGCAGCATGGCCAGGCGGTTCAGGTAGCGCTCGCCCTTGGCGGTCAGGTGCACCTGCACCACGCGGCGGTCTTCGGCATTGAGCTTGCGTTTGACCAGCCCGGCGGCCTCGCAGCGGTTGACCAGTGCCACCACGCCATGCTGCTTGGCCTGCAGGCGCTCGGCCAGTTCGCCGATCGAAGCCCAGTCCTTGTCGACACAGCCGCGGATATGCAGCAGCAGGTATTGCTGCACCGTCAGCCCTTCTTCGCGCGCCGCGTCTTCGGAGAACCGCAGGAAGCGGCGCAGCTGGTAGCGGAAGTCGGACAGTGCCTCGAAGTCGGCCTTGCTGAGCGGGGCGGGATGCGGCGACGAGGCGGACTTGCTGGGCATGGGCGGCAAAAAACGCGAAAGGAAAGGATGGCGCGGAAATCCGCGCAAGCCCCGGGCGGGGCGCTCGCAATTATAGGGGCCGCACGGCACACCGGCAGCGGATCCCGGTTTGCGCCGTGCGCGCGCCCGGCTATGGCAGAATCTGTGCGGTTGCAGACACCTTCACCCGTCACCGGAAAACGCACCGATGTTCTCGGAAATCGCTCTCTTCCTGCTGGATACCGTCTTTACCCTGTTCGGCATGGCGCTGCTGCTGCGCGTGTGGATGCAGCTGACGCGGCTGCCCACGCGCAACCCGGTCTCGCAGGGCGTGTTCCAGATCACCGACTGGCTGGTGCGGCCGCTGCGGCGGATCATCCCGGGCGTGGGCGGCATCGACTGGGCCACCATCCTGGCGGCGTGGCTGACCGCGGTGGTGTTTCTGGCTTTGGTCGCGCTGATCAGCGGCATCGACCTGCCCGGCTTCGTGCCCGCCATGCTGCTGACCGCGGTGCTGTACGTGCTGAAGTGGGCCATCAGCCTGGTGATGTGGGTCACGCTGCTGATGGCGATCCTGTCGTGGGTCAACCCGCATTCGCCGATCACGCCGGCCATCGACCACCTGACCGCACCGGTGCTGCGCCCGATCCAGCGCGTGGTGCCGCGGCTGGGCGGCTTCGATGTCTCGCCGCTGGTGCTGTTCGTGATTGCGCAGATCCTGCTGATGGTCATTGCCCGGCTCGGGGCCGGCATTATCGGCCTGCATTAAGGCAAAGGCGGCGGGTGACGATTCGCGACATTGTTCGCGGCCTTGGACAGTGTTTCGCGCAGCCGCACTTTTTCTGACCAGTGTGAAGTCCTACATTACAGGGCAACGTGGCGCGGACGCCACGCTCTGCCAAGAAGGACCACACACCATGAAGACCCTTATCCAGCGCCGCACCCTGGCGCTTTCCCTGCTGTGCGCCGCCGGCCTGTCGTTTGCCGCCGCGGCCCACGCCTCTGAACCGGTTTCCGACCTCGCTCGCCTGGACGGCAGCAGCGCCCATGTGGGCAAGCCCGATCCGTTCCTGGACGGCGCCCGCATCGGCCAGCCCGACCCCTACACCGATGGCGCCCGCACCGGCAAGCCGGACCCGTTCACCGACGGCGCCAACGTCACCGACCGCCGCAACGCGTTTACCGACGGCGCCTGATCCGCAAGTTCCCTTGCCACGGCCCCGGCCGTGGCGGCTCGCCGGCGACCCTCAACCCGCCGTGCGGGCCTCTCCCGGTGCCGGCCCGTCGACGGCTGTATCCAGCCCGGCATCCCGTGCCGTCTCCGCCTCCCCCTCCGGCGGCAGCTCCGACACCATCATCGATTCGATCGCTTCCATGAAGGCGCGCACCTTGCGCGGCTGCAGGCGCCGGTCCGGCAGCAGCGCGAACACGCGCAGCGGCGGCAGCGGATAGTCGGGCAGCACCCGCACCAGCCGCCCTTGCGCGATCTCGGCCTCGCAATAATTCACCGACAGCCGGGCGATGCCCAGCCCAGCCAGCGCGCCCTGCAGGCGCAGCTCGGCGTTGTGGGTCTGCATGCGCGGGCGGATCGGCACCGATACGGACTGGCCGTCGCGGGTGAATTCCCAGACGGTGTCGCCGGGCGTGGTCAGCGTCGGCATATTGGCCAGGTCTTCCGGGCGCAACTGCGCCGGCAGGCTGGCCGCCAGCGCCGGCGCGGCGAACAGGCCGCGTTCGACGTGGTAGATGCGGCGCGCCACCGTGCCGGAATCAGGCAGGTCGGCGTCGACGATGACGAAGGCCACGTCATAGCCGTCGCGGATCGGGTCGACCAGGCCCTGCGTGATTTCCACCGCCACATCCAGCGCGGGGTGCGCCGCCAGCGTGCGGCAGATCACGCCGCCCAGCTGCTGCGCGCCGAATTCATAGGGGGTGGCAATGCGCAGCACCCCCTGCACGCGCTCTTCGCGCGCCAGCGTTTCCTGGCGGATCTCGCGCAGCCGCGCGAACAGCGGCGCGACATCGCGATACACCGCCTTGCCCGCATCGGTCAGGCGCATGCGGCGCGTGGTGCGCTCCAGCAGCTTGGCGCCGATGGCGGTCTCGAGCCGCGCCACCGCCGCCGACACGCGCGACTTGGGACAGTCGAGCTGCTCCGCCGCGGCCGTGAACGTGCCCTGCTCGACCACGCAGCAGAACGCCTCCCAGTCATTCCATTGGATTGTTTCGTTCACCGGACAATGTTTCCCTGACAAGCTGTAGTTCTCGACGGTGGGCCTACATTATGCTTGAGCGATGCAACAAACGCCCGTCCAGGCCGGAGCGGACGCGCTAGCTTCCGCCATGCCGGCCGCCTCAGCCCCCGCCGCAGCGTCCGCCGTCACGCCCGCCATCCCCGCTCAACGCCCGCGCATGCAACTCGCCAGTCACCCCGAAATGGGTCACTGGCGTCTTTCATTGTTCGGTTTGACGCTGGGGTTGGTGACCGGCATCGACTTCTCTTCCACGCTGATGATGGGCGTGGCCAGCCAGCATATCCAGGGCGGCGTTGGGGCGGCGCCGGAAGACTACCTGTACGCGGTGTCGGCCTACGCGGCCACCGCGGTGCTGATGAACATGGTGCTGGACCAGGTTGCGCGCCGCACCACGTACAAGCGCTTCACCATCGGCTCGCTGCTGGTCTTCATCCTCGGCTCGCTGATCTGCGCCGAATTCGCCAGCCCCGCCGGGCTGATCACCGGCAAGGCGGTGCAGGGGCTGGGCGCGGGCGGCCTGTTCGCGGCGTCGCGCATCCTGGTGCAGCTGGTGTCGACGCCGGCCGAACGCGCCCCGCTGATGCTGCGCTTTGGCGGCGGCTCGTTCTCGATGCTGGCGATCACGCCGTGGCTGACCAGCATCTTCCTGGACGATATCGGCTGGCGCGCGGTGTTCCTGTTCCAGGCCGGCATTGCGCTGCCGGTGCTGCTGTCGGTCGCGCTGACCTACCCGACGCGCGCCGCGCGCGATCCGCATCCGCCGGTATCGACGCTGGACTGGCCCGCCGCCATCGCCGCGGCACTGGGCGCGCTGGTGTTCCTGCATACGCTGCAGGAAATGCGCTACACGCGCTTCTTCAGCTCGCTGGAGATGCCGCTGGCCGCGCTGTGCGGGGTGGCGCTGTTTGCCTTCAGCGGCTGGCGGCTGTACCGCCACCCGGACCCGTGGATCGACTTTTCGCGCCTGGCGGGGCGCCAGTACCTGTACGGGCTGGGCTTCTACACGCTGTATTACCTGCTGTCGTCGGCGTGGTCGTTCCTGCTGCCGGCGCTGACGCAGACCGGGCTGGGGCTGACCTTCCGCACCACCTGCATGCTGCTGTCGACCAGCGGCACGGTGTCGGCCATCGGCGCCATCGTGATCACGCTGGGCATGGCGCTGGTGTTCCGCAAGCGGCGCGTGATCGCGATCGGCTT
The DNA here is from genome assembly GCF_900249755.1 of Cupriavidus taiwanensis. Lineage (NCBI taxonomy): Bacteria > Pseudomonadati > Pseudomonadota > Betaproteobacteria > Burkholderiales > Burkholderiaceae > Cupriavidus > Cupriavidus taiwanensis. Next base: position 12,481 of record NZ_LT976854.1, on the reverse strand, counting down.
TGTCGTCTACGCCTGCGCCGCGATGCTGCTGTCGCGCCAGCTGATGCCGGGCGCGCCGGATTATGCGCTGGTGCCGGTGGTGCTGCTGGAAGGGCTGACGCCGGTGCTGGTGATGGTGCAGGTGGCATCGATGACTTACCTGGACGTGCCGGTCGAGGATTTCTCGCACGCCTACCAGTTCAAGAATGTGTGCAAGCAGATCGCCTCGGCAATGGGCACTGGGCTGGCCAGCGTGTTCATGCAGGACGGCCTGGCGCAGCACCGCACCCACCTGGTGGAGCATGTCACCCGCTTCAACCCGGCGCTGCAGTTGCCCGACGCGCTGTCGGCATCGGGCCTGGCCAGGCTCTCGCAGGAAGTCGACCGGCAGGCCACGCTGCTCGCCGGCATGGACCTGCTGCATGGCTTTGCCGCGCTGTGCGTGGTGGCGGCGGTGTTCGTGCTGGCGCAGCGCAGCTTCCGCTGAGGCCACGCGGAACCGGTTGGGGCCGGCACTGGCGCAATCCTGGCATTTCCTCTACCCTTTCGGCCTTTCCGTGCCAATCCGGCGAACCGCGCCGGGCTACGCAGATGGCCAGTCCCACCGATCCCCGCCAGACCCCGCCGCCAGCATCACCGACCGCCGACAGCGCCGCCACGCCCGAAAAGCCGAGCGACAGCTATGTGCAGTCCTTTGCACGCGGGCTGTCGGTGATCCGCGCCTTCAACGCGCAGCACCCGGCCCAGACCCTGACCGAAATCGCCCAGGCCAGCGGCCTGACCCGCGCCGGCGCGCGCCGCATCCTGCTGACGCTGGTGGGGCTGGGCTATGTGCAGGCCGACGGGCGCCTGTTCCGGCTCACGCCCAAGATCCTGGACCTGGGCTTCGCCTACCTGACCTCGATGCCGTTCTGGAACCTGGCCGAGCCGATCATGGAGACGCTGTCGCAGCAGGTGCATGAAAGCTGCTCGATCTCGGTGCTGGACGGCACCGAGATCGTCTACGTGCTGCGCGTGCCGGCGCGCAAGATCATGACCATCAACCTGTCGATCGGCAGCCGCCTGCCGGCGTATTGTTCTTCGATGGGACGGGTGCTGCTGGCCGGGCTGAGCGAGCCCGAGCTCGACAGCGTGCTGCGCGCCTCCGAGCTGCGCGCGCGCACCGTGCGCACCGTGACCGACGTGGACGCGCTCAAGGCCATCGTCGCCGATATCCGCCAGCGCGGCTGGGCGCTCAACGACCAGGAGCTGGAAGAAGGGCTGGTGTCGCTGGCCGCGCCGATCCGCAACCGCGCCGGCCACACCATCGCCGCCATCAACATCAGCGGCCAGGCCAACCGCACCAGCGCGCAGGAGATGCTGGAGCGCTTCCTGCCGCCGCTGCTGGAAGCTTCCGAGAAAATTTCCGGGCTGGTCGGGCTGCGCACCTGAGCGGGCGCCGCGCCGGGTTCAGATCGCCGGGTTTAGTCCGCCGGGTGCAGTTCCACGCTGCCGAACTCGGCCGAGCGCGTGCCGTCCAGCGGCCGGTTGCTCGCGCCGAAATACGCGAACGCCACCGACAGCTTGACCGCGTTGGAGGTATTGCGGCCGGCGGCATGGAACAGCCGGCTGTCGAAGCACAGCACATCGCCGCGATGCAGCGACAGCGGCTGCGCGGCGTCCAGCAGCGGCTGGCTGGCCGGGTGCGCTTCGATCAGGAATTCGGCGGGGTCGAGCTGGCCGGGCTCTAGCTTCGCCTGGTGCGAACCGGGGATGACGCGCAGCACGCCATTGCGCTCGTCCTCGTCGCCCAGCGCCAGCCACACCGTCACCAGTTCCGGACGCGCGAACGACCAGTAGCGCGTATCGCGGTGCCAGCCGGTCTGGCTGCCGTAGTGCGGATGCTTGGTCATCACGCAGTTGTGATGCGCCAGCGTGATGCGCGCGGGCTCGCCCAGCAAGGCCTGCACCACCGACACCAGCTTCGGATCACTGGCCCAGCGGCGGAATTCCGCATCGCGCCCGTAGGCCTGGCGCAGGCGCCTGACCGTGCCGCCGCCGGCGGCATCGCGCGTGGGCGGCGCCCCCGGATAGCCGAGGTCGGCCTCGAATTCCACCGGCGGCACCGCCGCGGCGAGATGCTGGCGCGTCACGGCCTCCAGCGCCGCGCACACCGGCTCGTCGGCAAAGCCGCGCAGGATCACGAAACCGTTGGCATGGAAGGCATGCACCAGGCGCGGCAGCGCGCCGGGATCGGCGGACAGGGTGGAAGCAGGCAGGTCGGCGCAGGGATCCAGCGAGGTCATTGCAGCAGGCGCGGCGCAGGGCCGCGCAAAGAGGCGGAAAAATGGAACCGGGCCGCGGTGGCCCGACAGGCTCATGATGCCAGAACCCGCGCCATCTGGCGCAGGCGCCGCATCCGCATCCTGCAGGCCGCGCCGGGCCATCGCTTGCCTGCGTACGGCAACAGACGGTAGCGCATGCCGTGCGCGCCGCTACAATGCGCTGGTCTTTGCCCGATAATGCCTGCATCCCCCGCGTTTTCCTGCGCTCTTGCGCCGAGGTCCCACGTGACTGCACGCCCCCGCATCGTCGCTTCGCTGGCCGAGGCCCAGGCCCAGCTGGGCCGCATTGTTCTTGGCAAGCCGCAGCAGGTGCGGCTGGCACTGGCCTGCATGCTGGCGCGCGGCCACCTGCTGCTGGAAGACGTGCCGGGCGTGGGCAAGACCACGCTGGCGCATGCGCTGGCGCGCACGCTGGGGCTGCACTACCAGCGCGTGCAGTTCACCAGCGACCTGCTGCCGGCCGACCTGATCGGGGTCTCGGTCTTCGTGCGCGACGCCGGCGAATTCCGCTTCCACCGCGGCCCCGTGTTCGCGCAGGTGGTGCTGGCCGACGAGATCAACCGCGCCCCGCCCAAGACCCAGAGCGCGCTGCTCGAGGCCATGGCCGAGCGCCAGGTGACCCATGACGGCGCCACGCACCCGCTGCCGTCGCCGTTCTTCGTCATCGCCACGCAGAATCCGCTGGAGCAGATCGGCACCCATGCGCTGCCGGAATCCCAGCTGGACCGCTTCACCATGCGGCTGTCGCTGGGCTACCCCGACCCCGCCTTCGAGCGCGTGCTGTACCTGGGCGGCGCCAGCGCTGCCGAGCTGCCGCCGGTGATGGATGGCAGCCAGGTGCTGGCATTGCAGGAAGCGGCCGCGCAGGTGTACGCCAGCCCGGCGCTGGTCGACTACGTGCTGGCGCTGGTGCAGGCCACGCGCAGCCACGGCGGCTTTGCCGCGGGGCTGTCGCCGCGCGCCGGGCTGGCGCTGCTGGCATGCGCGCGCGCCTGGGCGCTGCTGGCCCAGCGCGACCTGGTGCTGCCCGAAGACGTGCAGGCGGTCTTCACGGCCGTGGCCGCGCACCGCTTGCTGCCCGCCGGCGCCGGCGGCAATGCGGCCGTCGACGGCCAGCTGGCCGCGCTGCTGGCCGGCGTGGCGATTCCCTGAAGGCCATGGCGGCGCGCAAGGGCGTGCTTGGCGGCGCGCCGCGCCTCCCCCGTCTCGCCCGGAGCCGCGCGGCAAGGCGCCCCGCGGGCGGCGCCGGCGGCGTGGTGCTGCTGGACCGCCGCCATCTCTATATCCTGCCCACGCGCGGCGGGGTCGGCTTTGCGGTGGTGCTGGCCGCGATGCTGATGACCTCGCTGAACTACAACATCAGCCTGGGCTTTGCGCTGACCTTCATGCTGGCGGGCATCGGCATGTCGTGCCTGTGGCTGGCCTACCGCAACCTGCTCGACCTCGCCGTGGCCGCGGGACCGGTGGCCGCGGTCCATGCCGGGCAGGACGCCGTGTTCCACCTGCGCGTCGACAGCCGCGGCGGCGACGCGCGCATCGGCATCGAGGCGCGCCTGCCCGCGTTGCCGGAAGTGGCCGCCGCAACGCTGACGCTCGATGCCAATGCCAGCGGCATGCTGGCGCTGCACGTGCCGGCGCCGCGCCGCGGCCGCCTGGCGCTGCCGCGCGCGACCATCTCCAGCCGCTTTCCGTTCGGGCTGTTCCGGGTCTGGAGCCATGCGGACCTGGAACTGTCGACGCTGGTCTATCCCGCGCCGGAGCCCGGCGCGCCGCCGCCGCCGCCCGCGCATCGCCCCGGCGATGGCGACGGTGCGCACCCGGCCGCCAGTGCCGCAAGCAGCGAAGACGGCATCGACCAGCTGCGCCGCTACCGCAGCGGCGACCCGCTGCACCGCATCGCCTGGAAGCACAGCGCGCGCACCGGACGCTGGCTCAGCCGCGCCGGCGACCCGCCGCGGCAGCCGGCACGCTGGCTGGACTGGCACGCGCTGCCCGCCGGCATGGAGGCCGAGGCCCGGCTGTCGCGCCTGTGCGCGTGGCTGCTCGCCGCCGGCGATGAGGTCGAAATCGGCCTGCGCCTGCCCGGTATCGAACTGCCGCCGGCGCGCGGCGCCAGCCACCGGCGCGCCTGCCTCGAAGCGCTGGCCTTGTGGCCGCAACACCCCGGCGTCCGCCGCGCCGCCCAGCCCGCATGAAACCCGCCGCCCGGCCGCTGCGGCATGAAGACCACGGCCTGTTGCTGGGCCAGCTGGCGCTGGTGCTGGCGCCGCAGGCGCGCACGCTGCCGGTGGCGGTCAGCCTGCTGCTGGTGCTGCTGCTGGCGTGGCGCTGGCTGCTGTGGCGGCGGCGCGCGCCGCTGCCGTCGCGCTGGATGCTGGGCACCACCGCGATGCTGGTGCTGCTGGTGGCGTGCGCTTTGGTGTGGCAGGACGGCGGCGGCATCGGTCGCGAGCTGGCGGTGGCGTTGCTGGGCGCCTTTGTCATCCTCAAGCTGCTGGAATGCCGCGCGCTGTCGGACGCGACGCTGGTCACGCAGCTGTCGTTCTACCTGCTGCTGACGCTGTACCTGTCCGACCAGCCGTTCTGGCTGGCGCTGTACAGCCTGGCGATCGGCGCCTGGGTGCTGCGCAACTGGCTGTTGCTGCATCACCCCGAGGCGCGCAGCCGGCTGGCGATCTGGCCGCTGCTGGGCCGCATGGCGCTGCTGGGGTTGCCGTGGGCGCTGGCGCTGTTCGTGCTGTTCCCGCGCCTGGAGCACCCGCTGTGGCAGTTGCCGCAATCGGCGCAGAGCGGCACCACCGGCATCAGCGACACCATGCGCCCGGGCAGCGTGGGGCAACTGATCCGTTCGCCCGAAATCGCCCTGCGCGCCGAAATCGCCGGCCAGCCGTTGCCCGCGGCCGCGCTCTACTGGCGCGCGCTGGTGCTGTGGGAATACGACGGCACCGCCTGGCATCCGTCGCGGCTGCGGCGCCAGCAGCTGTCCCCCGCGGCCGGCGCCGGCAGCGCCGCGGGCATCGACATCAGCATCACGCTCGAGCCCAGCCGGCAGCGCTGGCTGTTCGCGCTCGACCGAGGGCAGGCGCTGGCCGGCGGCACGGATGCCGCCATCACGCCCGACGGCGAGTTCATGGCGCGCCGGGCGGTGGACCAGCGCATCCGCTATCGCACCCATTCCACGCTGTCGCCGCCGGCGGAGGCGTTGCCGCCGGCCACGCGGCGGCTGGCCCTGGGCCTGCCGCCCGGCAACCCGCGCGCCCGCGCACTCGGCGCGCAATGGGCCCAGCGCCACGCAGATCCCGCCGCGCGCGTGCAGGCCGCGCTGCGGCTGTTCGCGGCGGCACCGTTCGCCTATACCCTTACCCCGCCGCCGTTGGGCGCCGAGCAAATCGACAGTTTTGTGTTCGACACCCGCCGCGGCTTCTGCGAGCACTACGCCAGCAGCTTCGTATTCCTGATGCGCGCCGCCGGCGTGCCCGCGCGCGTGGTCACGGGCTACCAGGGCGGCGAGTACAACCCGATGGCGAACCACTACGTGGTGCGCCAGTCCGACGCGCATGCGTGGGCCGAGGTCTGGCTGGACGGCCGCGGCTGGATGCGCGTGGACCCGACCAGCGCGGTCGCGCCCAGCCGCATCGAGCAGGGGCTGGATGCGGTGGTCGGCAGCGAAGCCGCCGGCTGGCGTCCGTCGCGGCAGCCGGCATGGCTGAAGGACTTGCGCTGGGCCTACGAGGGCATGGTCTACACCTGGCAGCGCTGGGTGCTGCAGTACGACCATGCCCGGCAGCAGCGGCTGCTGCAGGCGCTCGGCACCAGCGCCGGGGCCGGACCGTTGCTGGCCGCCGTGCTTGGCATGCTGTGCCTGCTGGCGCTGGTGCCCCTGTGGCGGCGGCGCGCGCCGGCTGACCCGGTCGGCGCGGTCTATGCGCGCTTCTGCGCCGTGCTGGCCCGCCACGGCTGCACGCGCGCGCCGGCCGAAGGCCCGCAGGACTTTGCCGCGCGGGCCAGCGCGCAGCTGCCGCGCGCCGGCGCGGCGATTGCCGGCGTCAGTGCCGCCTATGTCAGCCAGCGCTACGGCAACCTGCCGGCCGAGACGCAGGCACAGGCGCTGGCGTCGATGCGGGACGGCATTCGCCGGATCTCGGCGGCATTGCGTCGCTAGCGGGCGGGCGCATCGGCGATTCGCTACATTTGATATAATTACATCTGTAACTATATCAGGCGTGATTAATCCGCCGCCCCGCCATGTCCTTCGAGCAACGCATCGACCGCTTTTGCGCGACCCACCCCGAGGCCCCGCGCGACCTGATCCTGGCCTCGCGGCTGCTGCTGCGCACCGCGCGCCTGCTGCGCGGCCATATCGACCAGGCCCTGGCGCCTTTTGAACTGGACATGAGCCAGTACCTGGTACTGAGCATGCTGGCCGTCGATGAGGGCGAGCCCAGCATGCCGTCCGAACTGGGGGCCACGCTCGATGCCACGCGCACGCAGATGACGCGCCTGCTGGATGGCCTGGAAACGCGCGGGCTGCTGCGCCGGCGTGCCTCGGCCAGCGACCGGCGCAGCCTGGAGCTGACGCTGACACCGGCCGGCCGCCGGCTGCTCGAGCGTGCCGCGCCGGCCGTGCATGCGGCGTATGGCGAGGCCTGGGCGCCGCTCGGCACAAGCGGGCTGGCCAGCGCCACCCGCGCGCTGGGCCTGCTGCACCAGACCCTGGAGGCGCCGCAGCCATGAACCCGGCCCGGCCCTGGCGGCCGTTGTGGCGATTGCGCACCGGCATGCGGTGGCTGCGCTGGCTGAGCCGCCGGCAGCGGCAGACCTTGCTGATGCTGCTGCTGGCGCTGGCCACGGGCGTGGAGTTCCTCGAGAACATCATGTTCATCTTTGCCTCCAGCCATATCGTCGGCGGCCTCGACGCCGATCCGCGCAGCTTTGCGCTGGCGCAGGCGGCCTATGCGGTGGGCAGCATGCTGATGATCCTGAAGCAGCAATGGCTGTCGCGCCGGTTCGGTTACCGCGATTACCTGACCGGCGCGCTGCTGCTGTTCATGGCCGGCACGGTGGTCGCCGCGACCAGCCATGCGCTGCCGCAGATGGTGGTGGCGCGCTTTATCCAGGGCGTCGGCGGCGGTGCCTTGTTCACCAGCTGCCGCATCCTGGTCAACGTCCTGTTCGGGCCGGCAGAGCGGCCGCGCGCCACGCGCATCTTCATGATCGGCATCTTCACGGCGTCGGCGCTGGGCCCGGCCTTCGCCGCCGAACTGATCGAGCACGGGGTCTGGCAGGACGTGTTCTACGGCGTGCTGCCGTTCGCCGCGCTGGCGGCGCTGGGCGCGTGGCTGCTGCTGCCGGATGCCGAGCCGCGCGCCGACGCCGACGGCCCCGCGCTCGGGCCGCTGCTGCTGTTCGGCGCCGCCATCGTGACGCTGCAGGCGGCGCTGACCGAGGCGCGCTTCGACGTGTTCTCGCATCCGCTGCGCCTCATGCTGGTGGCTGCCGCCGGGCTAGTACTGCTGGCGCTGTTCCTGTGGCACCAGTGGCACCACAGCGCACCGGTGCTGCACCTGCGCGCGCTGCGCCAGCCGGTGTACCTGGCCGGCCTGGCGATGTACTTCGTGTACTACATGATCAGCAACCTCAGCGGCTACCTGTTCCCGATCTATGCCGAGCAGGCGCTGAGGATTCCGCTGGCGACCACGGGCTGGCTCAACACCTTTGCCGCGCTGGTGAGCCTGGCCGGCATCTTCGTCTACCTGTGGCTCGCGCCGCGCCTTACCCGCAAGAAGCCGCTGATGGTGGCCGGCCTGGTGCTGATGGCCGCCACGGCATGGTGGTTTGCGCAGATGCCGCCCGATGCCGGGCCGTCGGCGCTGGTGTGGGGACTGGTCGGCAAGGGTCTGTTCGGGGTGCTGGTGATCATTCCCATCGCCGGGCTGACCTTCCGCGCGCTCAGCCCGGATGCGTTTGCCCACGGCTACCGCAGCAAGAACCTGATGCGGCAGATCGCCAGTTCTTTTGCCTCGGCGCTGGGTGCGGTGCTGCTGCAAAACCGCCAGTTCGCGGTGCACGACAGCCTGCTGCACGCGATCGGCCAGCGTCCCGCCGAGACCGGGCACTGGATGACGGGAATGCAGGCCGCGCTGGCCGCGCGCGGCTTCGATGCGGCGCAGGCACATCAGGGCGCGCTGGCGCAGCTGAACGCACTGGTCACGCAGCAGGCCACGCTGATTGCCTGCGAGGATATCTATCGGCTGATTGCCGTACTGGCGCTCGGCGCGGCGGCGTACATGCTGTTGCAGCGGCGGCTGGCGTAAGCGCTGCGTGCATCGCGACGTCGGGCTGGCAAGGACTGCGCAGGCTGTCGGCTACGCCTGGGACTGCAGGGACGGCTGGGGAAGATCAGGGAGAAGCGAAGGCACCGCGCGCAACGGTTGGCGCGGACGGGTCGCAGTGCCGGCGGACGCGGCACCGGCGAAGATCCTGCTCAGAACAGCGACAGCTGGCGCATGCCGAAACCGATGGTCTCTTCCACGCGCGCACGGGCGTGGGCCAGCGAGCCTTCCGCGCCGGAGTAGTTGCCGGCGGCCCAGTGGTAGACCACCGGCAGCTCGCCGCGCTCGGACAGGCGCACTTCGCCAAGCTTGTCGCCACGCTCGTTGCGGTAGAAGTGCGAACGGTAGCCGCGCTCCCAGTGCGGGGCCACCTCTTTCTTGCGCCGCCGGGACTTCGGCGCGGAGCCGGTGGCAGACGTCGTGGACGTCAGTCGCCGCGCTCTATCGGTACCCGGCATCTGGGCACGGGTGAAATCCAACTGCATAGACTTCCTCTTTGTCGATTCAGCAGAACCAGGGCCGGCGGGGGCTGCCGCCGCATGCTTCGTGCATCGCAGTCGAGATGATACCTGCTAGCGCGCTTTCTGTAAGCAGTTCGTTGCGCTGAATCCCGCCTCTGGTAAGGCTTAGCGGGCCGTATACCGTGTTCGTATACGTGTCGGTATACGTGCAGGTATACGTCAAGGTATACGGCCCGCGGAGGCGTCGAAGCCTTGCTGGTTAACGGCTTGCGGGCACGCAGCGGTGCCCGCGAGAATCAACCCAGATCGAGCGGAATGAAGATGCGTGCATCGTCGCGCTGCACCAGCAATGCCACCTGCTTGCCCGACTTGCCCACCAGCGTGCGCAGCTGATCGACCGAGCCGATCGGTGTGCCGTTGAGCGACAGGATCACGTCGCCGGGCTGGATGCCCACGCGCGCGGCGGGACCGGTCACGTCCTCGACCACCAGGCCGCCTTCGATACCGCTTTCGCGCTTCTCCGCCGGCGACAGCGGGCGCACGGCCAGCCCCAGACGGCCGTTGGCCTCCTTGCCGCCCGCCTTCTGCGCCACCGCCTGGTCGCGGGCAGTGCCCACCGTCACCGACAACGTCATCGGCTGGCCCTTGCGGATGATCTTCAGCGAGGTCTGTGTGCCCGGCTTGATGTCGGCCACGTGCTCCGGCAGGTCGCCCGAATGATCGATCACGTCGTTGTCCAGCTGCACGATGACATCACCCGGCTTCAGGCCCGCGCGCGCGGCGGGGCTGTCAGGCTCGACCGAGTTGACCAGCGCACCCGTCGGCTTGGGCAGGCCGAACGATTGCGCCAGCGCCTGGTTGACCTCCTGCACGCTGATGCCAAGGCGACCGCGCGTGACCTTGCCGTGCGCCACCAGCTGCTGCTGCACCTTGGTCGCCACGTCGATCGGAATCGCGAACGAGAGGCCCTGGTAGCCGCCGGTCTGGCTGTAGATCTGCGAGTTGATGCCGACCACTTCGCCGCGCTGGTTGAACAGCGGACCGCCCGAGTTGCCGGGATTGACGGCCACGTCGGTCTGGATGAACGGCACGTAGGTGTCGTCAGGCAGCGAGCGTGACTTTGCGCTGACGATGCCCGCGGTCACGGTGTTCTCGAAGCCGTAAGGCGAACCGATCGCCAGCACCGGCTCGCCCACGCGCACCTGCGACGGGTCGCCCAGGCGCACGGTCGGCAGGTCCCTGGCATCGATGCGGATCACCGCGACGTCGGTCTGCGGATCGGTCCCGAGCACCTTGGCCTTGAACTCGCGCCGGTCGGTCAGCTTGACGGTGACTTCCTGCGCGCCGTCGACGACGTGCGCATTGGTCAGGATCAGGCCGTCGGGGCTGACGATAAAGCCCGAGCCCTGCCCGCGCACCAGTTGCTGCGGACCGCCCTGCGGCCCCTGGAACTGCGGGCCGAAGCGCTTGAAGAACTGGAACAGCGGGTCGTCCGGTTCGATGCCGGGCGGCATCTGCACCGCGGTGCGCTGGGCGCGCGCGGTCACGCTGATATTGACCACCGCGGGTCCGTACTGGGCGACGATGCCGGAGAAATCCATCGGCGTCGCCACGGCATCTGCCGGCTGGGCCGCTGCCACCACGGGCGCGGGCGCGGCGTAGCCCGGGGTGATGACTTCTCGCTGCAGATAGGCATAGCCGCCGCCGAGCGCGGCCAGGGCCGCGATACCAACGGCGGTGCGAGCAATGGTCTGGCGCATCATAGGTGTTCCTTTCCTTTTAGCATCTGGCGTCGGCACGATGCGACGCGACAGGGTCATGCTAGCGACCAAGACTTAAAACAGACTTAAGGGTCGTGGCCCGCATCGGCCGGCTGTCCCTTTGTTCCAACTCCGCGATCGAAAATTTATCTTGCACACAATCAAATTGTGTCTAATATATCGACATGGAACGCGACAACCAACCCGCCACCGACTGGCTTTTGCTGGATCACCAACTATGCTTTGCGCTGTATTCCAGCTCGTTGGCAATGACCAAGCTGTACAAGCCCATCCTAAGTGAGCTTGGGCTTACTTATCCGCAGTATCTCGTCATGCTGGTATTGTGGGAGACGCAGACCTTGTCGGTCTCGGAACTCGGCGACCGCCTGGCGCTGGATTCGGGCACGTTGACGCCGCTGCTGAAGCGGCTCGCGGCGACCGGGCTGGTAAGCCGCACGCGGGACACGGCTGACGAACGCAGGGTCCTGATCAGCCTGACGGACGCCGGCCGCGCACTGCGTCAGCGCGCCACGACGATTCCTGAACAGATGTTATGTGCCACGCAATGTCCGATCGAAGAGATCCAGGCACTGACGCGGCGCTTGCACGCACTGCGGTCGACGCTCGAACAAGCGCGGACCGATTCCAGCCTGCCGGACTGACGGCAGGCCTTGATAGCGCCCCAGCGGGCAACCAAACCGGAGCCTTAGATGAAACTCGAGAAAGTCGTATATACCGCCCATGCCACCGCCACCGGCGGCCGCGATGGCCGTGCCACCACGTCCGACGGCCAGCTCGATGCCAAGCTGGCGGTGCCCAAGGAAATGGGTGGTGCCGGCAACGGCCTGAATCCGGAACAGCTCTTCGCTGCCGGCTATTCGGCCTGCTTCCTGGGTGCGATGCGCTATGTCGCCAGCCAGCAGAAGATCAACGTGCCCGCCGATGCGTCGATCGAAGGCGCGGTCGGCATCGGTCCGATCCCGCAAGGCTTCGGCATCCAGGTCGAGCTGAAGATCTCGCTGCCGGGCTTCGAGCGCGAAGCTGCCGAAAAGCTGGTCGAGCAGGCGCACCAGGTGTGCCCGTACTCGAACGCGACGCGGGGCAATATCGACGTCACGCTGACCGTGGTCTGACGCGTCAGGCTTAGAAAAAACGGCCAGCATCGCGATTGCGATGCTGGCCGTTTTTTTAACTCACGCTGCCTGTTGATCGGTTTCGAGGGCAGGCAGCTGCGCGCAAAATGACCGCTTCTGCGCCGAATTCATTCGTTTGATTTCGATCTCCGCCTTCAACGCTTCCGACTTGGTGGCAAAGCGCATCTGCCCGAGCACGCGCAGGGGCTTGCGCGAGCGCGTATATTTGGCGCCTTTTCCGGACTGGTGCTCGGCAAAACGGCGTGCCACGTCCGTGGTGATTCCGGTGTAAATGGAATCACCGGTGCATTCGAGCAGATAGAGATACCAGGCGCAGTCAGCGGACATGTGCGGAAATGGGGAGCTGCGGGAATGGTATTACGCCATTCTGGCGAAGGCGAGCGCCGCGCCAAAAACAAAACCCCTCGCAGCGAACGCTGTCGAGGGGTTTTGCACAATAAGAGCCTGGCGATGACCTACTTTCACACGGGC